>NZ_WTVQ01000039.1 GCF_012910955.1 Aromatoleum diolicum | reverse complement strand
GGAATGGGAGGGGCGTGCAGCATGGAGCGCCGGTGAGGCGTATTGGCATCCGTTCTACCTGACAGCGGGTCCGATGGTCGAGGCGCGCGGCCGGGTTGACGCGCGAACGCTGACCGTCACGCATGCGTCGCTGCAGATGGAAGGCACGCGCATGGTAGCCGCGTCGGCGGATTTCGATCTCGCCCGCGGTGTGCTGCGTCGTGGAGCGTTGACGGTTGCGGACGCCGATCTGGCGGTGATCGGGCCGCGTTTCCTGGCGCCCCTGCTGGCTCCCGAGAGGGCGAATGCTCTGCGTTTCGCGGGGCACGTCAGCGCCGGGCTGGTTTTCGACAACCAGTCCTTGCAGGCTGCCGAAGTAGCATTCAGCGATGCGGGGTTCAGCTTGACGGATCGCGAGCTGAGCTTCGGCCCCTTGAACGGGGCGCTGCCGTGGCGGGCGAATGGCGCGACGGAGGGGCAGTTGACAGTCGGTGGCGGTCGCTGGCAGAAGCTGACGTTGGGGGCTTTCGACGTCGTGGCGCGGCTGGACGGGAATGGCCTGGATGTCGATCGCGTCAGAATTCCGGTGCTGGATGGTGCGCTGGTGCTCGAAAAGCTCTCCTTGCGGCGCGCGCCCACTGGCTGGAACGGCCACGGCGGCGCGGTAGTGGAGCCCATCTCGATGCAGCGTCTCACCGACACAGTGGGTTTGCCGCCGATGCGTGGTGTGCTGGCGGCGTCGCTGCCTGGTCTGCGCGTCGCGCCGGGCGAAATCGCGCTCGACGGCGCACTCGTGATCTCGGTGTTCGACGGCTACCTGCAGGCGACGCGGTTGCAGGTGCTCGAGCCGTTTGGTGTTGCAGCGCGGGTGTATGCGGACATCGAGGCGCGTCACCTCGATCTCGCTCAACTGACCGATACCTTCTCCTTCGGAAGTGTCACCGGTTTTATCGATGCGGATGTTCATGGACTGGAACTGGTGCGCTGGCGACCGATCCGCTTTGATGCGCGGGTGGCGAGCAGTCCCGGCGATTATCCGCGGCGCATCAGTCAGCGGGCGGTACAGAACATCAGCGCGCTGGGTGGTCCCGGTGCGGTGGCGGCGATCCAGCGCAGCATGCTGGGGATCTTCGAGACTTTTGGCTACAGTGAGATCGGCGTGTCGTGCGCTCTGGTCGACGGAGTATGCCGGATGGGCGGACTCGACGAAGCGGGCGACACCGTGCGCGGTGGGGGCATTGCCCGGTTGGCGCCATCGGGTGTGGGGGGCGGCTTCCCGATCGTGCGAGGTGGCGGCGTCCCGGCGCTGAATGTCATCGGCTACAATCGCCGCGTCGATTGGAACGAGCTGATCGAACGTCTGCAGCGCGTGATTGCCTCGAACGCCGCGCCGATCATCGAGTAGTCCCGCTCATGCCATGAGCCCGGGCAGGGGCCGTGGACGTCCGAAAAGGAGATTCCCGTGATTTCTGTGCCGAAACTCGCGCTATGTGCCGCCATCCTGGCCGGCTTGAGCGCCTGCGTGACGATCAATATTTATTTTCCGGCTGCCGCGGCAGAAAAAGCGGCGGACCGCATCATCGAGGAAGTGTGGCAGTTGCGCGAGGGGGCAGCGGCGCAGCCGAAAGCGAACGGAGAGGCGAAATGAAGACGACGAACATGATTTTTGGATGGATCGGCGCGCTGCTGCTGAGTTTCGCCAGTCTGGCGGGGGCTCAGGGCAATCTGGAGGTGAACACGCCAGCGATCGAGGCCCTCAAGCAGTCGATGCAGCAACGGCATGCGCAGCTCGCGCCCTTGTATGCATCGGGTGCGGTCGGGCTGGCAGCGGACGGGACTGTTGCCTTGCGCGATGCGTCCGGCGTGCCGCTGGCTCAGCGTGGGCAGGCCAGTGCGTGGATTGCCGCGGAAAATGCGGATCGGGTGGCGCTATACCGTGAGATTGCGCGCGCGAATGGTCATCCGGAGTGGGAGCCCGACGTGCGCAAGACTTTCGCGCAGCGCTGGATCGAGCGTGCCCAGCCGGGCTGGTGGGTACAGGGTGGTGCCGGCTGGGTACGCAAGTGATGCCGGTCCTGGTTTTCGATATCGAGACGATTCCGGATGTGGCCGGAATCCGGGTCCTGAATGAATTGCCGGATGAACTGAGCGACTACGAGGTTGCGGAGTTCGCTTCCCAGCAGCGGCGCGCGGCCACCGGCAGCGATTTCCTGCAATTGCATCTCCAGCGCGTGGTGACCATTTCCTGTGCGCTGCGCGATGCGAACCAGTTCCGCGTGTTTTCATTGTCCGAACCCGATAGCGGCGAGGGTGAAATCATTCAGCGTTTCTTTGACGGCATCGAGCGCTATACGCCGCAGATCGTGTCGTGGAACGGGGGCGGCTTCGATCTGCCGGTATTGCATTACCGTGGGCTGAAGCACGGCGTGTCGGCGCCGCGTTATTGGGATCAGGGCGAGGGCGACTACCACGACTCGCGTGATTTCAAGTGGAACAACTACATCGGCCGATATCACAGTCGTCATCTCGATCTGATGGACCTGCTGGCGATGTATCAGGGGCGGGCGAATGCGCCGCTGGACGAACTGGCGAAGCTGATGGGTTTTCCCGGCAAGCTCGGGATGGACGGTTCGGCGGTGTGGCCGGCGTGGCAGGAAGGGCGCATCACGGAGATTCGCGACTACTGCGAGACCGATGTGGTGAATACTTATCTGGTGTATTTGCGTTTCCAGCGCATGCGCGGGCAGCTCGATGGGGC
The DNA here is from genome assembly GCF_012910955.1 of Aromatoleum diolicum. Lineage (GTDB taxonomy): Bacteria > Pseudomonadota > Gammaproteobacteria > Burkholderiales > Rhodocyclaceae > Aromatoleum > Aromatoleum diolicum. The sequence goes on along the minus strand of NZ_WTVQ01000039.1, from coordinate 42,649 downwards.
CGGATACGCCGCAGAAGTCGCGACCGTGCGTGAGGCGCTGGCGCGAATCGATGCGCCGCACTGGAAGGAATTTCTCGCGGCCTGGCCGGCGGCGTAAAAAGCCGATGGCCAGCACAAGGCTGGCCATCGACGCTCGTACGGCAGGGGGAGGGGGTTAGTCTCCCCTGCGCGTCCGAACTCTTAGTACACGTCGTGCTGGGTGTTATGCACGTTGAAGTGGCCAGTCGGCGTAATCAGCTTGGGATCCTTGATGACGGTCTTCAACTGCAGCGTCTTGTCATCGACGATCACGATGGCCGATTCCTTGTCCTTGGCCGACCACACCGAGAACCACACCTCATTGCCGTCCTTGTTGTATTCCGGCTGAACCACGCGCTTGGCGCCGTCATCCTTGAGGCCCGCCCATTCGCCGATCGGCAGCACCTTGAAGCCAGCCTGCAGGTTCGTCAGGTCATACACCGCAATCGACTGACTGACCTTGGCTTCGGGGTGGAGGGGATTGTCCACATACAGGTGCTTGGACTTCGGGTGGGTCTTGATGAACAGGGATCCGCCACCCTGGCTCTTCAGGCTTTCCACCAGCTTCCATGCGTACTGTTTGTGGTTCTTCGGATCGGTGCCGATCAGGGCGATCGATTCGTCGCCGAGGTGGCCGGTGGCCCACACCGGACCGTACTTCGGATGGGTGAAGTTGGCACCGCGCCCCGGGTGCGGGATCTTGCCGACTTCGACCATGCCGGCGAGCTTGCCTTCCTTGGCGTCAATGGCCGCGATCTTGTTCGACTGGTTCGCTGCCACCATGAAGTAACGCTTCGACTGGTCCCAGCCGCCGTCATGCAGGTAGCGTGCGGAGCCGATCTCGGTCATCTTCAGGTTCTGGATGTCGGAGTAGTCGACCATCAGCGTCTTGCCGGTTTCCTTGACGTTGACGACGAATTCCGGCTTGAAGTGCGATGCGACGATGGAGGCGACGCGCGGCTCGGGGTGGTATTCCTGGGTGTCTACCGTCAGGCCGCGGGTCGAGACGATCTTCAACGGTTCCAGGGTGTCGCCGTTCATGATCACGAACTGCGGCGGCCAGTAGGCGCCGGCGATCGCCAGCTTGTCCTCGTACCCCTTGTACTTGGACGTGTCGACCGAGCGCGCCTCGAGGCCGATGCGGATTTCGGCGACGTTGTCCGGCTTCTCCATCCACAGGTCAATCATGTTGACGCGCGCGTCGCGGCCGATCACGAACAGGTAGCGACCGGAGGCCGAGATGCGGGAGATGTGCACCGCGTAGCCGGTCTTGACGATGTTGATGATCTTCTTGGTATCGCCGTCGATCAGCGCGACTTCGCCGCTGTCGCGCAGCGTGGTCGAGAAGATATTGGCGATGTTGTAGTTGTTCATCTTCTTCTTTGGGCGCTGCTCCGGCGGGACGATGACCTTCCAGGTCTGTTTCATGTCCGCCATGCCGAATTCCGGCGGGGTGGGCGCGGTCTGCTGAATGTAGCGCGCCATCAGGTCGACGTCGTCGTCGCTGAGTTCGCCCGAGGTGCCCCAGTTCGGCATGCCGGCGGGAGAGCCGTATTTGATGAAGACTTTCAGGTATTCGGAACCGCGGGCCAGCGTCAGGTCAGGCGTCAGCGGTTTGCCGGTGGCGCCCTTGCGCAGCACGCCGTGGCAACCGGCGCAACGCTGGAAGTAGATGTTGCGGGCCTTGTCGAACTCCGCCTTGCTCATCTTCGGCGCGTCGGGATTGGTGTCCTTGTACAAGTCGACGTCGGCGAGTGGTGAGCCGCCCGCCTGGTATTTTGCCTCGGCCTCACCCACGTGCTTGGCGTCTTGGGCGAAAGCCTGCGACATGGCCAGCGGCAGGCTGGCAAGCAGCATCGCTCCGGACAGCCATTTTCCTTGCTTACTCATGGTCGATCTCCCTTCATGAAAGAATTCCTGCGGTAGAGCCCGCCGACGGCAAAGATTGATCCTCCTCTCACTGCAAATCCTTAACCTCGATCAAATTGGGGTCTTAATCATCGTGTTTATGACAGGGTGACCGCCGTGGGGGGGCGCATCACTCGGCCAGCACCACTTCGTCGAGCTCCTGCGGGTGCCCGAGAAGTGCGTGCAGCGAGACGACGGAACCGATCATGATCAGCGCCGGCGACTTGAGCTTCGCGCGTTTGACGGCCGCCGGCAGCTGGTCGAGTCGGTCGGTGAGGGTGAGCTGTTCGCGCGTCGTTCCGGCATGGACGACTGCCGCGGGGGTGTCACCGGGCAGGCCATGAGCGATGAGTTCGCGGGAGATGATCTCCAGTGCGCCGAGGCCCATATAGATGACGACCGTCTGACGGGGGCGTGCCAGCGCCGGCCAGTCGAGATTGACCGTGCCGTCCTTCAGATGTCCGGTGGTGAAGATCACCGAGCGCGCATGGTCGCGGTGCGTCAGCGGCATGCCGGTACAGGCGGAGATGCCGCACGCCGCGGTGATGCCGGGGACCACTTCGCAGGCGATGTCGCTGGCGAGCAGTTCTTCCATTTCCTCGCCGCCGCGTCCGAACATGAACGGGTCGCCGCCTTTCAGGCGCACGACGTCGAGGCCGGTGCGCGCCAGTTCGACGAGAAGACCATTGATCTGGTCCTGTGGCAGCGAGTGGTTGCCGGCTTCCTTGCCGACGTAAATCATGCGCGCGTTGCGGCTGACCAGCGCCAGCACCCCTTCGCCGACGAGGTGGTCGTATACCACCACCCGTGCGTCGCCGAGCAGGCGTGCAGCCTTGAGGGTGAGCAGTTCCGGGTCACCAGGACCGGCGCCGACCAGGTACACCTTGCCGGGTCGCCGGCGGATGGGTGCGGCGCCGGCTTTGTGCCGTACCGCATCAAGGCCGCTGATATGCTCGCTCATGAATCGCTCTCCGCATATGCCGCGAGGACGTGTCCAGACGGCTGGTTCTATGTTGGCAAACAGCTGGTTCGCGCCGACACTGTATCCCTACATGTCGTCCGGGAAATTAACCGATATCAAGGAGTGCCGGACGCCACGCAGCCGATACTTGGCCGGTCGGGTCGGACTGCTGCTGTGTGTCGGCGGCGTCAGGAGCGCAGGCAAGTCCGTGTGTCGATTCGCGAGGGATCAGGCGTGTTGTGTCGAGTAGCTGGAATGATGATGTCGGTATGCGTGGCGATGTCCGCCGTGCCGAGCGCGCAAGCGCAAGTGGCCGCGCCGCAGCCGGAGCGCATGCGCGCACTGGTGCACCTGGTGCGCCAGGACTGCGGCTCGTGCCACGGGCTCACCTTGCAGGGCGGCCTGGGGCCGGCGCTGACGGCCGCTGCGCTGCGCGACAAGCCGCGCGAAGGGTTGATTGCGACGATAGTCGGAGGGCGTCCCGGCACACCGATGCCGCCATTTCGTGGCATCGTCAGCGAAGACGAGGCGGTGTGGGTGGTGGATCGGCTGATCGAAGGTTTCCCTGCTGACGGCGGGCCGGCAGCGATCGCGCCACCCCCGCTCCAGCCGCGCATGCAATAACAGAAAGAGGCCGACGATGTTCCGCAAGGTAGTGAAATGTGCCATTTGCTGGATGCCGGTATTGCTCGTATCCGCATGCGCCACTTCGCAGCCGCAGCCGCTGCGTGGTACCGGCGATCTGGGTGTTGTCATCGAACGTGCCACCGGACAGGTGCAGGTGATCGAGACCACCGGCCGCCGCGCGCTCGCACAAGTGTCGGGGCTGGGCGATCTGTCGCATGCGTCGGTGGTGTTCTCGCGCGACAGCCGCTATGCCTACGTGTTTGGTCGCGACGGTGGGCTCACGAAAGTCGATCTGCTCACCGCAAGCATTGCCGGTCGCGTCGTGCAGGCGGGCAACGCGATCGGCGGCGCGATCTCGCAGGACGGACGCATTCTTGTCGCGCAGAACTACGAGCCCGGCGGCATCAAGGCCTTCGATTCGGACACGCTGGAACTTCTCGCCGACGTGCCGGCGAGTTACGGTGCCGACGGCAAGCGCTCCAAAGTTGTGGGACTCGCGGATCTGCCGGGCAATCGCTTTGCGTACGCACTGTTCGATGCAAACGAGATCCGTGTCACCGATCTTTCCGATCCGAAGAACCCGAAAACCGATCGTTATCCGGCCGGTAAGCAACCCTATGATGCGCTGGTGACGCCGGATGGCCGGTATTACATCGCCGGATTGTTCGGCGAAGACGGCTTGTCGATGCTCGACCTATGGCAGCCGGAGAAGGGCGTGCGCACGATCCTGCCAGGTTATGGTCGCGGTGAGCAGGCCCTGCCGGTATACAAGATGCCGCATTTGCGCGGCTGGGCGGTTGCCGCCGGGCGCGCCTACCTGCCGGCGATCGGCCGCCACGAGGTACTGGTTGTCGATCTCGACGACTGGAAGGAAGTCGCGCGCATCCCGGTGAAGAGCCAGCCGGTATTCGTGATGGCGCGGCCCGACGGGCGCGAGGTGTGGGTGAACTTCGCCTTCCCCGACAACGCCTGGATGCAGGTTATCGATACCTTCAGCAACCGGCTCGTCGATACTTTCCAGCCCGGTCGCGCGATCCTGCACATGGAATTCACGCCAAAGGGGGAGGCAGTGTGGATCTCCGCACGCGACGACAACAAGGTGCTGATCTACGACACCCGCAACCGACAAAAACTCGCTGAACTGCCGGCGGCGAGCCCGAGCGGCATCTTCTTCACCAGCCGTGCGTTCCGCACCGGGTTTTGACATGAGTTGCCACAGCGCCCGGGTGATCGATGCAGGGGCGGCGGACTTCGCTGGCGCCCCTGCGGGATCCGGCACTTTCCGCCTGCTCAACGACTATCAGCGTGGCTTTCCGCTGGTTTCCGAACCTTTTGTTGCGATGGCGGCAGCCTGCGGCCTGGACGAGGCTGCGGTGCTGAGCGCGCTGCAGGCCTGGGTCGCGTCCGGCGTCGTCAGCCGCGTGGGTGCGGTGTTCGCGCCGCGCCGCGTGGGTGCGAGTGCACTGGCGGCGCTCTCAGCGCCCGCCGGCCGCCTCGAGGAAATCGCCGCCCGCATCAGTGCGGTGGCCGAGGTAAATCACAATTACCAGCGCGAACACGCCTTCAACCTGTGGTTCGTCGTCACTGCCGCGTCGGCACAGCGGCTGCGCCAGATCGTTGCCGGCATCGAGCAGGACACCGGCTGTGCCGTCATCGTGCTGCCGTTGGAAGAAGAATTTCACATCGATCTCGGTTTCGACCTCGCCGGCGGAGCGCGCACGCTTACATGCGCGGCGGAAACGCGCCCGGCCCTGGTCGGCGAAGCGGCGTGCGCCTTGCCGGCGCTCGAACGTCGCTTGATGGTTGCACTGCAGGCAGGGCTGCCCCTGCTATCACGTCCGTTCGAGGCTCTCGGGCGCATGGCGGGGCTCAGCGAAGCGATGGTGATCGAGCTGATTGAGCGTTGGCTTGACGAAGGTCTCGTCAAGCGCTTCGGGGTGATCGTGCGCCATCATGAACTCGGCTTTCGCGCCAACGCGATGTGCGTGTGGGATGTGCCGGATGACGAAGTCACCCGCATCGGCCGTCTCCTCGCAGCCGAGCCCGCGGTCACGCTGTGCTATCGCCGCCGCCGCGCACAGCCCGACTGGCCGTACAACCTGTTCTGCATGATCCACGGCCGCTCGCGCGAGGCCGTTTGCGCGACTCGTGACGATATTGTCCGGCGGCTCGGGCTCGACGACTGGCCGCACGCCGTGCTGTTCAGCTGCCGGCGTTTCAAGCAACAGGGCGCCTGTTACCTCACGGATGCCGATACATGATCGATCCCGCCGTACGCCCCCGAACTGCATCGGTGATCGACGACACCGACCGCGCACTCATCAATGCGCTGCAGGGCGACTTCCCGCTGACGCGCCAGCCCTTCTTCGATGTCGCCGCGCGTCTCGGGCTGGACGAGGCTCAAGTGATCGCACGCCTGCAGCGGCTGCTGAACGAACGCGTGCTCACGCGCTTCGGACCGATGTTCCAGATCGAGCGCATCGGCGGCGCGTTCTGCCTCGCCGCGATGCGCGTACCCGAGGGCGAGTTCGGGCGCGTCAGTGCACAGGTCAATGATTTTCCCGAAGTCGCGCACAATTACCGGCGCGAGCACGCCCTCAACATGTGGTTCGTCCTCGCCACCGAGCGCCCCGATGGCATCGCCGACTGTGCGCGACGCATCGAGGTGGCGACCGGATTGCCGGTGTTCCTGTTCCCGAAGGAGCGCGAATACTTTGTCGAGATGAAGCTGGAGGCATGATGAGCACTCGCGGCGCCGAAATCCCCCAGACAGTCTCCGCGCCTGCCGATGACATCGATCGGCGCATCATCCTCGCCACGCAAGGCGGCCTGCCACTCGTCGCGGACCCGTGGAACGAGGTCGCCAGCAAGGTCGGAGTGCCGGTCGACGAGTTGCTCGTCCGGGTAGAAGCGATGCTTGATCGCGGACTCATCCGCCGCATCGGCGCCGTGCCCAACCACTACGCGATCGGTTACACCGCCAATGGCATGAGCGTGTGGGACATCGCCGACGAGGCCATCGACGCGGTCGGCGAATGGCTCGGCGCGCTCGACGCCGTCACCCACTGTTACCGCCGCCCGCGCCGCTTGCCGGACTGGCCGTACAACCTGTTCGCGATGGTCCATGGCCGCAGCCGCGATGCGGTCCGGCAGCAACTCGACGATATCGCCGCGCTGCTCCATGGCCGCTTCCCGGGCGCCTGCCGCAGCCACGACGTGCTGTTCTCGTCGGCAATCCTCAAGAAGACCGGCCTGCGGATTGGAACATCGGACTGACCCCGCGTGCCCGCATCAGCCGATCGCGGCAAGGTGTAGCCCCCGAGGGTGGGAGTTCCGCGCTGAGGCGTCCGCCACGCGTCCAACGAAGTGTGGAACTCCCGCGCTCGGGGGCGGGCCGTTCCCGCAGGATTCAGTTACGCGAAGGATCGCCCGGGCAATTCGCCGTGGCGTAACCGGGTATCCGGGCGCCACTTGATACCCGTCATTTTCCCGCCGCCCGCGCCGCGGTCTAATCGTCAGCGATACGGAGGTAAGCCATGTTTCGCATCTCACACTTCATCCGCGAGCTCGACCATCCGACACCCGTCGCTCCGCGCCGCAATCCGCCCGGGCCGGTCGTCATCTGGAACCTCATCCGCCGCTGCAACCTCACCTGCAAGCACTGCTATTCGATCTCCGCCGACAGTGACTTCCCCGGTGAGCTCTCCACCGCCGACGTGTTTCGCGTCATGGACGACCTCAAGGCCTTCCGCGTACCGGTGCTGATCCTCTCCGGCGGCGAGCCGCTGCTGCGCGCCGACATCTTCGATATCGCGCGCCATGCCAAAGCGATGGGCTTCTATGTCGGCCTGTCGAGCAACGGTACGCTCATCAACGGCAGCAATATCGACGCCATCGTCGATACCGGTTTCGACTATGTCGGCGTCAGCCTGGATGGAATCGGTGCCACTCACGACAAATTCCGCCGCCTCGATGGCGCCTTCGACGCCTCGATGTCCGGCATTCGCCTGTGCCACGCGCGTGGCATCAAGGTGGGCGTGCGCTACACGATGACCGAGGACAACGCCCACGACCTGTCCGCACTGTTGCGGCTGGTCGAGGATGAGGGCATCGACAAGTTCTACTTCTCGCACCTCAACTACGCCGGCCGTGGCAACAAGCACCGCGCTGACGATGCGCGCCATCAGACCACACGCGATGCGATGGATCTGCTTTTCGAAACTTGTCTCGATTTGCACCGGCGCGGCATCGACAAGGAGTTCGTTACCGGCAACAATGACGCAGACGGCGTATATCTGCTGCACTGGGTTACCCGGCGCTTCCCTGAACGCGCCGCGCACATCCGCGCCAAGCTCGTGCAATGGGGCGGCAACGCCAGTGGCGTCAACGTCGCCAACATCGACAACCTCGGCATTGTCCATCCCGACACCATGTGGTGGCACGTCCCGCTCGGCAAGGTCCGCGAGCGGCCGTTCTCCGAAATCTGGAGCGACGTCTCAAATCCATTGATGGCCGGGCTCAAACGCCACCCGCGCGTGCTCGGCGGCCGTTGCGGCGCGTGCCGTCACCTGGATATCTGCAATGGCAGTTCGCGCGTGCGCGCCCAGCAGATCACCGGCGACGCTTGGGCCGAAGATCCGGGCTGCTACCTCAGCGACGAGGAAATCGGCCTCAGCGCCGCAGAGTGTCGTGGCGAGCGCGTCGTCACCACGCCGTTTGTGTCGCCGCGCCGCACCGCCTGACTCCCCACCGAGACCCGCCATGCAATCCCCGAGCACCTATCCGGCAACGGTCGCCAATTCTTCCGTCTATGTGCAGTCTGCGGCACTGCTGCTCGGCGTGTTTCTGCTGTCGCTTGCTCCCGCCGCCCGCGCTGCCGATGTGCCGGACGCAGCACGCTCCTACCAGCAGCATTGCGCGGCCTGTCATGGAGCGGATCGCCTCGGCGGCACCGGTCCGGCCCTGCTGCCGGAAAACCTCGCGCGCCTGCGCAAGGAAGAGGCGCAGGCCGTCGTCCGCGACGGGCGCACCGCGACGCAGATGGCGGCGTTCGGCGCGCTGATCCCGCCGGACGACCTCGCCGCCCTCGTCGCGTGGATCTACACCCCGGTCGTTCCTGCGCCAAGTTGGAGCGAGGCCGACATTCGTGCCTCGCGCATCCAGCATGTCGATCCTGCGACGCTCGCGGCGAAGCCGATATTCTCCGCCGATCCGATGAACCTGTTTCTTGTCGTCGAAACCGGCGACCACCACGTCTCCGTGCTCGACGGCGACAAGCTCGAACGCATCCACCGCTTCCAGAGCCGTCACGCGCTGCACGGCGGGCCCAAGTTCACCGCCGACGGGCGCTACGTCTTCTTCGCGTCGCGTGACGGCTGGATCACCAAGTACGACCTGTGGAACCTCAAGGTCGTCACCGAAGTTCGCGGCGGCATCAATACCCGCAATGTGGCCGTCTCGCCCGACGGCAAGTACGTCGCCGTCGCCAACTATCTGCCGCACACGCTCGTACTACTCGACGGCGATCTCAATCTGCTCAAATCGATCCCCGTCACCGACCGCGAAGGCAAGGCCAGTTCGCGCGTCTCCGCGGTGTACGAGGCCACTCCGCGCAAGTCCTTCGTCGCCGCGCTCAAGGATGTGCCTGAAGTCTGGGAGATCAGCTTCGACCCCGCCGCGCAGGACATCCCCGCGGGCTTTGTCCATGACTACAAGTACCGTGAAGGCGCATTCATTCCCGGTTATCTGAATCCGCGCCGCACCGAACTCGGGCAGGTGCTCGACGACTTCTTCTTTACCCAGGACTATTCCACCGTGCTTGGCGCCTCGCGTGAAGGCGTCGGTCAGGTCGTCAATCTCGACGTGCGCAGGAAGATCGCCGACCTGCCGCTCGACGGCATGCCGCATCTCGGCTCCGGCATCTCGTGGGAATGGCGCGGCCGACGCGTGATGGCGAGCACCAATCTGAAGGCCGCCGAAGTCACCGTCATCGACCTCAAGGACTGGAGCGTCGTAAAGCGCATCCCGACGCGCGGCCCCGGCTTCTTCCTGCGCAGCCACGAGAACAGCCCCTACGCCTTCGTCGACTCGATGATGAGCCGCGAGGCGAAGAACACCCTGCAGGTCATCGACAAGCAGACCCTTGAAATCGTCAAGGAACTTAAGGCCGCGCCTGGACAGACCCTCGCACACGTCGAATTCACTCGCGACGGCCGCTACGCGCTCGCCAGCCTGTGGGAGATGGACGGCGCATTGATCATCTACGATGCGCAGACCCTTGAGGAGGTCAAGCGCATCCCGATGAAGAAGCCGGTCGGCAAGTACAACGTCTGGAACAAGATCACCCGCGAGGAAGGGACGAGCCACTGAGATTTGACGCTTTGCAGAAAAATGCCAAAAGTCGTCGAAAATATTTGACACGCTTCGAACGGCTTGTATAATTCGCGGCTCTTAGCAGGCGCGTAGCTCAGCTGGTTAGAGCACCACCTTGACATGGTGGGGGTCGTTGGTTCGAGTCCAATCGCGCCTACCAACACATGGAGTTGGACAATGAAGTTCCGAACTACTGTCGCAGCCGGAAAATAAACAATCGGGCTTCGCTGTAGTACTCCAGGAAAAAAGTGCGGCCCGCCCGCACTTTTTTTTCGTCCAGATTTTGCCAAACCCATTGTCCGAGGCTTCGAGATCATGCCGAACATCACGCTTCCCGACGGTTCCGTACGCAGCTTCGATAATCCGGTCACCGTTCTCGAGGTCGCAGCGTCGATCGGCGCCGGTCTCGCCAAGGCGGCGCTCGCCGGCAAAGTCGACGGCCGTCTGGTCGATCTCTCTTACTGCATCGAGGTCGACACGTCGCTCGCCATCATCACCGACAAGGGTGACGAAGGGCTCGACATCATCCGGCACTCAACGGCGCACCTGCTCGCACATGCCGTCAAGGAGCTGTTCCCGGATGCTCAGGTCACCATCGGGCCGGTGATCGAAAACGGCTTCTACTACGACTTCGCTTACAAGCGTCCCTTTACGCCGGAAGATCTCGAGCAGATCGAGAGGCGCATGGCTGAGCTCGCCAAGCGCGAAATCCCCGTATCACGGGAAGTCTGGGCGCGCGACAGGGCCGTCGACTTCTTCAAGTCGCAGGGCGAGCATTACAAGGCCGAGATCATCGCCTCGATTCCACAGGCCGAGGATGTCTCGCTCTACCGTCAGGGCGACTTCATCGATCTCTGCCGTGGTCCGCACGTCCCGTCGACTGGCAAGCTCAAGGTCTTCAAGCTGACCAAGCTCGCCGGGGCCTACTGGCGCGGCGACTCGAAGAACGAGATGCTCCAGCGGATCTACGGCACGGCCTGGGCCAAGAAGGAGGATCTGGAAAGCTACCTCCATATGCTCGAGGAAGCCGAAAAGCGCGATCACCGCAAGCTCGGCCGGCTGCTCGATCTCTTTCATCTGCAGGAAGAGGCTCCTGGCATGGTGTTCTGGCACGCCAAGGGCTGGACGCTGTGGCAGCAGGTCGAGCAGTACCTGCGTCGCACCATCCTCGAAAACGGCTATCAGGAAGTGAAGACGCCGCAGATCGTCGATCGCTCGTTGTGGGAGAAGTCCGGCCATTGGGGCATGTACTCCGACCTGATGTTCACGACGCAATCCGAAAAGCGCGACTACGCGGTCAAGCCGATGAATTGCCCGTGTCACATCCAGATCTTCAATCAGGGGCTCAAGAGCTACCGCGACCTGCCGCTGCGCATGGCCGAATTCGGTTCGTGTCACCGCAACGAGCCGTCCGGGGCGCTGCACGGCATCATGCGCGTGCGCAATTTTGTACAGGATGACGCGCACATTTTCTGTGCCGACGATCAGGTGCAGACCGAGGCTGCGGCATTCATCAAGCTGTTGCAGCGTGTGTATGTCGACTTCGGTTTCAACGACATCCAGATCAAGCTCTCGACGCGCCCGGACAAGCGCGTCGGCACCGACGAGCAGTGGGATATGGCCGAGGCTGCGCTCGCCGCGGCGCTGGATGCCCAAGGGTTGAGCTATGACCTGCAGCCCGGGGAAGGCGCGTTTTATGGCCCGAAGATCGAGTTCTCGCTGAAGGACTGCCTCAATCGCGTGTGGCAGTGCGGCACGCTGCAGCTCGATTTCAACCTGCCGGTACGTCTCGGGGCCGAATACGTTGCCGAAGATAATACGAAGAAGTTTCCGGTCATGCTGCATCGCGCGATCGTCGGTTCGCTCGAGCGCTTTATCGGCATCCTGATCGAGCACTATGCCGGCGCCCTGCCGCTGTGGCTTGCCCCGGTTCACGCCGTGGTGCTCAACATCTCCGAAGGTCAGTCCGAATACGCCACCGAAGTGACCAAACGCTTGAAGCAGGCGGGTTTCCGGGTTGAGGCGGATTTGCGTAACGAAAAGATTACCTATAAAATCCGCGAACATAGCGTGCAAAAGCTGCCCTACCAAATCGTCATCGGCGAAAAGGAAAAAGCGGCGGGCCTCGTTGCCGTGCGCGCTCGGGGTGGCCAGGACCTTGGCCAGATGACCCTGGAGACACTGATCGAGCGTTGGCAGCGCGAAGTTGAAGCGCGGTCGGGCTCGATCTGATTTTTTGGCATTCGTGGAGAACTGAACCATCGCTCAAGAAAAAAAGCAGCGCGTCAATGAGGAGATCAGCGCGCCCGAAGTTCGTCTGCTCGGTGAAGACGGCGAACTGATCGGAATTTGCTCCCTGAACGCAGCCCTGAGTGCAGCCGAAGAGGCCGGGCTGGATCTCGTCGAAATTGCGCCGATGGCGCAGCCCCCGGTGTGCCGGGTGATGGATTTCGGCAAGTTCAAGTATCAGGAGCAGAAAAAGGCCCACGAAGCCCGCCTCAAACAGAAGCAGGTGCAGATCAAGGAAGTCAAGCTTCGGCCTGCGACTGACGAGAACGACTACCAGATCAAGTTGCGCAATCTGAAGCGTTTTCTTGAAGAAGGCGACAAGTGCAAGGTTACCTTGCGCTTCCGCGGGCGCGAGATGGCTCACCAGGAATTCGGCCTGCGGCAACTTGAGCGTGTGAAAGCCGATCTGGAAGAGATTGGCCAGGTCGAGCAGATGCCCAAGATGGAAGGGCGTCAGATGATCATGGTGATCTCTCCGAAGAAGAATCGCTGATCGGGCGATGCGGAATTTGTTTCCCGTCCTCGGGCGGGAAGCACATACCGGCGGGCAAAGCCTGCCGGAATACAAGTGGTGTCAGGTTGAAAACGCGCCGCATGGCGACGCTACCTGACGGCATTCATAAACCTGGAGTTAGCAATGCCCAAGATGAAGACCAAGAGCGGAGCCGCCAAGCGGTTCAAGGTCCGCGCTAGTGGCGGGATCAAGCGGGGCCAGGCGTTCAAGCGCCACATCCTTACCAAGAAAACCACCAAGAGCAAGCGCCAGCTGCGCGGCATGACGGGAGTCCACGCCGCCGACGAGAAGCTGATCCGCGCCATGCTGCCTTACGCGTGATAGGAGACCACCATGCCCAGAGTTAAACGTGGTGTAACCGCGCGCGCGCGTCACAAAAAGGTTCTTGATCAGGCCAAGGGTTACCGCGGCCGTCGCAAGAACGTATATCGCATCGCCAAACAGGCGGTGATGAAGGCCGGTCAATACGCCTACCGCGACCGTCGTCAACGCAAGCGCCAGTTCCGCGCGCTGTGGATCGCCCGTATCAACGCCGCAGCGCGTGAAGTGGGCCTGACCTACAGCACCTTCATGAACGGTCTGAAGAAGGCTGCAATTGAAGTGGACCGCAAGGTGCTGGCCGACCTGGCCGTGTTCGACAAGCCCGCATTTGCGGCGCTCGCCGACCAAGCCCGGGCCAAACTCGCTGCGTAAGCCAACGCAGCACGAAAAAAGGAGGCCTGGCCTCCTTTTTTTTTACTGAATTTTCCACGGCAAGCAAATGGATAAGCTCGATCAACTCGTTCAACAGGCCACGGCCGAGTTCGCTGCGGTGGCGGACGGTGTCCAGCTCGAACAGGCCAAGGCGCGCTTCCTGGGTAAGACCGGCGTGCTCACCGAGCAGCTCAAAGGCCTCGGCAAACTCGCCCCTGATGAGCGTCGCGCCGCCGGCGCCGAGATCAATCGCGCCAAGGATGCCATCGAGGCGGCACTCGAGGCCCGTCGGCACGCGCTGCGCGAAGCAGTGCTGCTCGCGCAGCTTGCCGCCGAAGCGCTCGATGTCACGCTACCGGGGCGTGGTGCTTCGCAGGGTGGTCTGCATCCGGTGAGTCGTACGCTGGAACGCATCGAAGGCCTGTTCCGTTCGATCGGCTTTGTGGTTGCCGATGGCCCCGAAATCGAAACCGATTGGCACAACTTCACTGCGCTGAACACGCCGGAAAATCACCCGGCGCGCTCGATGCACGACACCTTCTACCTCGAAGGTCATGACGAAGTACTGCTGCGCACGCATACCAGCCCGGTGCAGATTCGCAGCATGCTGAATCACGTCGCACGCTACGGTGCACGCGAAAGCATGCCGGAGCTGCGGGTGATCATCCCCGGCCGGGTGTATCGCGTGGATTCGGATGCGACCCACTCGCCGATGTTCCACCAGGTCGAAGGGCTGTGGGTGGGTGAAACGGTGAGCTTTGCCGACCTCAAGGGCGTGATTGCCGATTTTCTGCGCAAATTCTTCGAAACCGAAGACCTGCAGGTGCGTTTCCGTCCGTCGTTCTTCCCCTTCACTGAACCGAGTGCCGAGATCGATGTGGCGTTCATGAGCGGCGCGCTCAAGGGTCGCTGGCTCGAAATTGCCGGTTGCGGGATGGTTCACCCGAATGTGCTGCGCTTTGGCGGCATCGACCCCGAGCGCTACACCGGCTTCGCCTTCGGCATGGGGCCGGATCGCCTCACCATGCTGCGCTACGGCGTCAATGATCTGCGCCTTTTCTTCGAAGGCGATCTGCGCTTCTTGAGCCAATTCAGGTAATCGAATCATGCAATTTTCGGAACACTGGTTGCGGAGCCTCGTCAATCCGCCGCTCGACAGCGAGGCGCTGGGTCACCTTCTGACCATGGCGGGTCTCGAGGTCGAAGAATCTGCCGCGGTGGCGCCGCCGTTTTCCGGCGTCGTTGTCGCGTGCATCGTCGAAGCCGAGAAGCACCCGAACGCCGACAAGCTCAAGCTGTGCAAGGTGGATGCGGGGCAGGGCGAACTGTTGCAGATCGTCTGTGGTGCGCCTAATGCCGCAGTCGGCATGAAGGTGCCGTGTGCCGTGGTTGGCGCGAAATTGCCGGGTTTCGAGATCAAGGCCGCCAAGCTGCGTGGTGTCGAATCGTTCGGCATGTTGTGCTCGGCACGCGAACTCGGTTTGTCGGAGGATCATGGCGGCCTGCTTGAGCTGGCCGCCGATGCGCCGATCGGCCAGAACGTGCGCGACTACCTCGCGCTCGATGACACGCTGTTCACAATCAAGCTGACGCCAAACCGTTCCGACTGCCTGAGTCTCGCCGGCGTCGGGCGTGAAGTGGCAGCGCTGACCGGGCAGTCGCTGGTTCTGCCGGAAATTGACGGCGTCGCGCCGACTCTCGACGATCGTCGTGAGATCGTGCTCGACGCGCCGGACGGCTGCCCGCGCTATTGCGGTCGCATCCTGCGCGGTGTCGACGCGAAGGCTCCGAGCCCGGAATGGATGAAGCAGCGTCTGCTGCGCAGCGGCGTGCGCTCGATCAGTGCACTGGTCGACATAACCAACTACGTGATGCTGGAGCTCGGTCAGCCGCTGCATGCGTTCGACAATGCCCGCCTGACCGGCGCGATTCACGTGCGCTATCCGCGTGAAGGTGAACAGCTACTGTTGCTCAACGAGCAGACCGTCACGCCGGCAGCTGACACCCTGTTGATTGCCGACGATGCGCGTGCTCTGGCGCTCGCCGGCATCATGGGAGGTGAGGAAAGCGGCATTACGCTCGACACGACCGATGTGTTTCTTGAAAGCGCATTCTTCGCGCCGAACGCCATCGCCGGACGTGCGCGCGGCTACGGTTTCGTGTCGGATGCCTCGCATCGCTTCGAGCGCGGCGTCGATTTCGCGCTCGCGGTGCCGGCCATCGAGCGTGCAACGCAGTTGATTCTCGAGATCTGCGGCGGTGCGGCCGGTCCTGTCGTCGAGGCCGTGTCCGTGGATCACCTGCCGGCGCGCAAGCCGGTGCGTCTGCGTCCCGGGCGTGCCCGTCGCCTGCTCGGGATCGATCTTGACGACGCTGCAATTGGCAAGCTTCTCGAAGGCGTCCACCTCACGGTGCAGCGCGATGGCGACAATCTCTTGGTTGTGCCGCCCTCGTTCCGTTTCGACATCGAGATCGAGGAAGACCTGATCGAGGAAATCGCGCGGCTATACGGTTATGACAACATCCCCGCGCTGCCGCCGCAGGGCGGGCTGGCGATGCTCGACCGTTCCGAGTCGGGTCGCTCCGCGTGGGACGTGCGCCACCTGCTCGCTGGGCGCGACTACCAGGAAGTCGTCAACTACGCGTTCGTCGAAGAAGCCTGGGAACGCGACTTCTGCGCCAACGATGCGCCCATCCGGCTCGCCAACCCGATCGCCAGTCAGATGAGCGTGATGCGTTCGAGCCTGGTCCCCGGTCTTGCAGGGAATCTGGTTGCCAACCGCAAGCGGCAGCTGAATCGCGTGCGCGTGTTCGAAATCGGCCGCTGCTTCGAACGCAAGGCTGACGGCGAGCCGGTCGCGGGATTCCACCAGCCTGTGCGCGTCGCCGCTCTCGCTGCCGGACCGGCGCTGCCCGAGCAATGGGGGGCACCCACACGGCTGGTCGATTTCTACGATGTAAAGGGCGACCTTGAGGCATTGTTCGCGCCGCGTGTTCTGAAATTCGAACCGGTTTCCGACCCTGCCCTGCACCCCGGGCGTGCCGCTGCGGTCCTGCTCGATGGTCACCGCATTGGCGTGGTTGGCGAGTTGCACCCGGTGTGGGTCCAGCGCTACGAGATGGGTGCTGCACCGGTTGTATTCGAAGTGGATATGGATGATGCGCTGCTGGCGTGCCTGCCGGCCTATCAGGAAATTTCCCGCCAGCCTGCCGTCACGCGCGACCTTGCACTGGTGGTGGAGCAGGGGCTTGCGGTGGCACGTGTCGTCGAAGTCCTCGGTGAGGTCGCGCCGGCCGTCGTCAAGGGTATCGAGCTGTTCGATGTTTACCATGGCAAGGGCATCGATCCCGGGAAAAAGAGCCTTGCGTTCAGGGTGTTGATGCAAGATACTCAGCGCACGCTTGAGGATGCCGAAGTCGACGCAGCGATCGCTGTCATCATTCGTCATGCCGAGGCTGTGCTCGGCGCCCGCTTGCGTGGATAGTGAAAATGAACATTACCTTGACCAAAGCGGAACTGGCCGACCTGTTGTTTGAGCGTGTCGGTCTCAACAAGCGTGAAGCCAAGGACATGGTGGAAGGCTTTTTCGAGGAAATCCGGCTGGCGCTGGAGAAGGGCGAAACCGTCAAACTCTCCGGGTTCGGGAACTTCCAGCTGCGCGACAAGCCGCAGCGACCGGGGCGCAATCCGAAAACTGGTGAGGAAATTCCAATTACCGCACGTCGGGTTGTCACCTTTCACGCGAGTCAGAAGCTGAAGGCAGCAGTGGAGCAGCTGAGCGATGCAGGCAAGCAGCCATAACGAGACCTCGGTACCTCTGCCGCCGATCCCGGCAAAGCGCTATTTCACAATCGGTGAAGTCAGCGAGCTGTGTGCGGTCAAGCCGCACGTGCTGCGCTACTGGGAACAGGAGTTCACCCAGCTCAAACCGGTGAAGCGGCGCGGTAACCGGCGTTACTATCAGCACCACGAGGTGCTGTTGGTGCGGCGCATCCGCGAACTGCTCTACGAGGAAGGTTTCACCATTTCCGGGGCAAGGAACAAGCTGGGCGAGACGGCGATTCATGAGCAGGAAGAGGCCGAGGAGGTTGATCGCCTGCGCGCAGTGCTGGCGTCCGTACGCGCCGAAATCGTCGCAGTGCTCGAGCAGTTGAAAGCGTGACGCAGGGCTGGTAAATGCGCCGAATGCTGCTATAATGCGCGCTTGTGTCGGGGCGTAGCGCAGCCTGGTAGCGCACTTGCATGGGGTGCAAGGGGTCGCGAGTTCGAATCCCGCCGCCCCGACCAATAGATACCGAAACCGGCCGCTGGCCGGTTTATTTTTTCTGCGTTATTCCTCGTGGGCGGCAGCCCGGAGCGCGGGGCGCCGTATGCTAAGATGCTCCGCCGCTTCTGCGATACATCAGGCACGGCGTGGCGGTTTGTAGCACTCCGAACGGAAGAATCATGCGCATTCTGGTCTGTAACGATGATGGCTATTTTGCCCCCGGCATTGCGGCGCTTGCCGCTGCTTTGGCCGAGGTAGGGGAAGTAACGGTTGTCGCACCCGAGCGTGACCGGAGTGGCGCCAGCAATTCCCTGACTCTTGATCGGCCTCTGTCGCTGCGGCGTGCTGCCAACGGCTTCCATTTCGTCAATGGAACCCCGACCGACTGCGTCCATCTGGCTGTCACCGGAATGCTCGATCATCTGCCTGACATGGTGGTCTCCGGCATCAATCACGGTGCCAATATGGGCGACGATACGATCTATTCCGGTACGGTCGCGGCAGCCACCGAAGGTTATCTGTTGGGCGTTCCGTCGATTGCAATCTCGCTGGTAAGCAAGAATCCCGGTGATTTTTCGGGAGCGGCGCGGGTGGCGCGCGACCTTGCTGAGCGTTTCATGCGCGAGCCCTTCCGTCAGCCGGTGCTGTTGAACGTCAATGTTCCCGATCGGCCGTATTCCGAGTTGCGCGGGCAGCGGGTAACCCGGCTAGGCAAGCGACACAAGGCCGAGCCGGTAATCCGCAGTGTGAACCCGCGCAATGAGACGGTCTATTGGGTTGGTGCGGCGGGACAGGCGGCGGACGCTGGCGAGGGAACGGATTTTCATGCGGTGGCAGAGGGTTTTGTCTCGATTACACCACTGCAGATTGATCTGACCCACAACAGTCAGATTTCCGGTGTTTCGGAGTGGCTGTGCCGATGATGTTGCGGCAGCCCGACCCGGCGCAGGCGGCCAGTCGTGCGCGTGCGCGAATGGTCGAACGTCTGCGTGCGCAGGGAATTTCCGACGAAAGGGTGCTGGCGGCAATGACGCAGGTGCCGCGCCATGCATTCGTCGAAAAAGGTTTGGCATACAGTGCATACGATGACACGGCATTGCCGATCGGCTACCAGCAGACCATCTCGCAACCGCTGGTTGTCGCGCGAATGATCGAAGTGCTGCGCGCCGGGCGCGAACTCGGGCGAACGCTTGAGGTCGGAGCGGGGTGTGGCTATCAGGCCGCAGTGCTGTCGTTCCTTGCAACGGAGGTTTATGCCGTGGAACGTATCCGGCCACTGCTTGATCTGGCACGAGAAAATCTTCGGCCCTTGCGTCTACCGAACGTCCGCCTGAAATGTGCCGATGGCAATCTCGGATTGCCCGAGGCTGCGCCATATGACACCATTATTGTCGCTGCTGCTGCGCCGAGCGTGCCGGACTCACTCAAGAAGCAACTGGCTCCTGGCGGGCGTCTGATGATTCCGCTGGGCGGTACCGATCAACGCCTGGTGATGATCGAGCGGCAGGGGAATGTTTTCAGGGAGAGCCGGCTTGAGGCTGTGCGTTTTGTCCCTTTGTTGACTGGTACGGAATGATCGATTCAGTGAAGTTTACCTATTCGCGCCGTTGGCTGATCCTGGCCGCGTTTGTTGCAACGTTGACGGGTTGTGCGGCACCGCGTCCGGCCCCCGTTCGCGATACCACTCCGCCCCCGCCTGCCGAAACCGGAACGGCACCTTCTGTGGTCAAGCAGGAAGGTACGCATGTCGTGCGCCCGGGCGAAACCTTGCTCGGGATTGCGCGGCAGTACGCTGTCAGCGTCAAGGACATCGTCGCGTGGAACAATCTCGCGGACCCAAACCAGATTGTCGTCGGTCAGACCCTGCGTGTGGCGCCTGGTGGCGCAACGGGGACGGTGGTCCAACCGATTGCGACGACTCAGCCGGTGGACATCCAGCCAGTCAAGCCGGCTGGCGAAATGCCCCCGACCGTCGCGGGATTAAAGCAGGAGCCCCGCGGGGGCAAGCAGCCCTACAGCGAGGAGGCTTGGGCGGCGATCAACCCCAAGGCCAGCAGTGTGCCAGCGCCGATCCCTCCGACTGCGGATCCGGACAAGGCGGCAGCAGGGAATACCGTATGGTTGTGGCCGGCGGGTGGGCAGGTTATCGAAACCTTCGATGAGGCAACGAACAAGGGCGTGGATATCGCGGGCAAGCCAGGTGATCCGGTCATTGCCTCGGCGGGGGGGAAAGTGGTGTACTCCGGGAGTGGCTTGCGCGGCTACGGAAAACTGGTCATCATCAAACACGACGCGAATTACCTGACTGCCTATGCGCATAACCAGCAGCTGCTGGTGAAGGAAGGTGACTCGGTGTCAAAGGGCCAGAAGATCGCCGAGCTCGGCAGTACTGACGCGGATCAACCCAAGGTACACTTCGAGATCCGCAAGCAGGGCCGCCCGGTAGATCCGCTAAAATATCTCCCTGCACGCTGACGAGGAGGCTATGTACGATCCGGCAAGTCATGACGACGTAGAAAGTCAGGAGCCGGATCTACCTCCCGAGGTGGAGGTGTTCGTCGAGCGTGCTGCCCCGGCTTTCGAGAACGAGTTTCTCAGCGACGTTACACAGATTTACCTCAATGAAATCGGCGCCAATCCGCTGCTGACCGCCGATGAGGAAGCCGCCCTCGCGCGGCGGGTAAGAACGGGCGATTTTGCGGCCCGTCAGACCATGATCGAGCGCAACCTGCGCCTGGTCGTCAATATCGCCAAGCATTACCTGAATCGCGGGATTCCGCTGCTCGATCTGGTCGAGGAGGGCAACCTCGGTCTGATGCATGCGCTGGAAAAATTCGACCCCGAGCGTGGCTTCCGGTTTTCGACCTACGCGACATGGTGGATTCGGCAGAATATCGAGCGTGCGATCATGAACCAGTCGCGCACGATCCGCCTGCCGGTACATGTCGTGAAGGAACTGAATCAGGTCTTGCGCGCACAGCGCAGTCTTGAGGCATCGGGTAACGGTGAGTACACCCTGGAGCAGGTGGCGGTCAGACTGGACAAGTCGGTGGAGGAGGTGCGAGCGATCCTCGCATTGAGCGAGCACACGGCGTCGCTGGACGCGCCACTGGAAATCGATCCGACGCTTTCAATCGGCGAGTCGCTGGCGGACGATCAGGCGACGTCGCCTGATGTGCATATCCACGATGCCGAGGTCGAAGAACTGATCCGTGAATGGATCGGCATGCTGAACGAAAAACAACGCCTGGTGATTCGCCATCGCTACGGACTCGACGAGTGCGAAGTAATGACACTTGAGGAGTTGGCTGCACGCCTGTCGCTGACTCGCGAGCGTGTGCGCCAGATACAGCTCGAGGCGCTCGGCCAGTTGCGTCGCACGGTGAAGCGTCGCGGGATCTCCCGCGACGAGTTGTTCTGACTTTGCCCGCGGGGCACCTTTACCGCGCGGGCGGCGTGTACTGATCGAGCAAGGCCCGCGCTAGCTCGAATACAGCCATCGCGTAGAAGCTGCTCTTGTTGTAGCGCGTGATTGCGTAGAAGTTCCGGTAGCCAAGCCAGTATTCGGTCTCGGCGCCGGGACTGGCGAGGTCGACGAGGGTTGCGGGTGCGGTATGCGGATACGCGGTTGCCGGCGTGACGCCTGCGTTTGCGAGCTGTTCCGGGGTGAGCGCAGGTTCGATGCCGATGTCAATGAGCGCCTGGGCGTTGGTTTCGGGGGCCAGCAGCGCGGGCACCGCGACCGGTTCGCCACGTGCCCAGCCATGTTGTGCAAGGTAATGCGCAATGCTACCGATGGCGTCGGCAGGCTCATTGTCGAAATCGATGCGGCCGCTGCCATCAAAGTCCACCGCATAGTTGCGGATGCTGCTGGGCAGAAACTGCGGATACCCGATCGCGCCCGCGTAGGAGCCGTAATAGGTGAAGGGGTCGCGTCCCTGTTCGCGGGCTAGCAGAAACAGCTGTTCCAGTTCGCGCAGGAACAGCTGTGCGCGTGGCGGGTAGTCGAACGCGAGCGTTGCCAACGCCGATACGGTCTCGAAATTGCCGGTGTTGCGGCCATAAAAGGTCTCGACGCCGATGATCGCCACGATGATTTCCGGCGGTACCCCATAGCGTTCGCTGGCAGTCTGAAGCGTCGCCTCGTGTTCCTGCCAGAAGGCGAGGCCGCTTTCGATGCGCCTGGTTTCAAGAAACCGCGCGCGATAGCGTTGCCATGAGCGAGTGCCGGGCGAACTGGGCGGGCGGATGAGTTCGAGTACGCGGGGTTCGTGCTGGGCTCGGGCGAGCGCAGCAAGTAGTTCGCCACTGTCAAATCCGTGTTTCTCCTGCATTTCCCGCGAGAATGCGATTGCTTCCTCGCGCTCCGCGTAGGAGCCGTTGGCGAGGCCCGGCCCGGCAAGCAGGCTGAGGCATAGCAGGGCGGCGCTGAAGGGGCGTTTCATTTCAGATTCAACCTCCGGATACATTGGACAAGATCACGTACGTGGCGATCATCGGTACTTGAGCCGTAGCGCAACCTGGCGTAGCGGCCGGCGATGTCTTTCAGGCGGGCGGCGTGCCGGGGGAAGGTCATCGCCAGACGCTTGCCGTAATCGACGGGTCCTTCCCACGGATGCCGCGCGGCACCGTGACGGGCGAGCTTGCGGCAGAATGATGACCACGCGCGATCGAGCGGGTCGCGCTGCTGGCGAAGTGCAAAGGCCCATATGAACAGGAGCAGCGTCAATATCCCGGCGCTCAATCCCAGCAAAAGGCCAAGCGTTCGCCAGTCAGGGCGCGAAAAACCGATGCGTTTAAGCAGATCTTGTTGTCGATCGGGATTGTATCCAAGAACCCAAATGTTCCACGTATTGGAGAGTGCTTCCCAGTGATGGCGCAGGTCGCGCAGCCAGGAAAAGCTCGGGCGCATCATGAAGGGCAGCGCTTCCCACTCGGGCAGGGCCGCAGCCAGTCCCGATTCGATGCGCCGGGGGGCTGCCACGGCAGTGGGATCGATACGTGTCCAGCCGCGCCCGGCGAGCCAAACCTCTGCCCACGCATGCGCATCCGACTGGCGTACCACCAGAGTGCGGTCGATCGGATTGATCTCGCCGCCCTGATACCCGGTGACGACACGTGCGGGGACTCCGGCGGCACGCATCACGAAGACGAAGGCGGAGGCGAAGTGTTCGCAGAAACCGCGGCGGGTGTCGAAGAGGAACTCGTCAATGGCGTGGGTGCCGAGGAGCGGTGGGTTGAGCGTGTAGGTCAGGTCGCTCCGCCTGAGATGTTCGATTGTCCGTGCCAGGATTAGGTCGTGCGAGGGGGTGCCTGTGGCCAAATCCCGCGCGAGGGCGCGGCTGCGTGGGTTGAAGGTGGCCGGCAGTCGAACTGCGTCTGTGAGCACGTCGCGGTTTTCGTCGACCCCGACAGCAGTCGTCGGGTACGCGCGCAGATTGAATCGTGCTCGGGTGCGCACCGGGGCGTTCGCTACTAGCCGGTAATCGCTGGTATAGCGTGCTTGTGGCACGCCGGGAGGGGGGAAGTCGAGCGCCAACAGCCAGTTCTGGTTGTGCGGCTCGAGCGTCAACCCGTAGTCGTAGGCGGGGCCGGCGGGTACATAGGCCGGTTCGGCGGCGGTCGTGAAACGGCCTGTGCGCCAGGTTCGGCCGTCAAAGGAGGTGAGCACCGGGCCACGCCAGTAGCGCTGCGTGGGTGGCGGTGGGCTGCCGTGGAATTCGACACGAAAGGCGATGGCGTCCGATAGACCCAGCTGGCTGATCGACCCCGGGGTCATCGAGTCGGACAGTCCGCTCATGCCACTGTAGGCGTCCGCCGGGAGCCCCCATAGCGGCCCCTGAACGCGAGGGAAAAGCACGAACAGAATAAGCATGAAGGGCAGGCCCTGGGCCAGCAGGACGGCGCCTGTACGCAGTTGCGCAACGGGGGGCGCGTTCTCGTCCTGCAGACTCAGCAGGGTGATCGTGGCGAGTAATGCGCCGGTCAGGGCAAGGCCGGCGATTGCTAGGGTCTGGTCGTAGAAGAACAGCCCGAGTTGCAGGAATAAACTTAAAAGTATCGCAGCACGAATGTCGCGCGTGCTGCGCCCTTCCAGAAGCTTCAGACACAGCAGCACGGCAAGCAGCGCGACCCCGGGATCCTTGCCGAAGAAATGGCCAAAGTCGATTTTCACGCCGACGCCGGCGGCGACCGCGATCAGCAGGATCAAGGCCTGGTGTGGAACTTTGCCTCGTCGCCACGACAACAGTACGCGCAGCCCCAACAGGCTTGCGCAAACCGCTGTAAGCCAGGCGGGCAGATGCGTCGCGTGGGGAGCCAGCGTGGTTGTGGTAGTGGCGAGCAGCCAGAGTTGCTGGACGACGGAGGGCGCGCGCGCGTCAGACATCGGCGGAGGCACCATTGCCGAAAAGTGCTAGCCGCTTGAGACAGGTGGCAGTGTGCTGTGGACCGCGGTCGACAGCAGTAATGCCGTCCGGCAGTGCAAGTGAATACGCCTGCGCGCCCCGTTCCGCTGCAAGCACCCAGGCGACGAGTCGCGACAGTCTGGCGTCTGTGCCAAGCGCCCAGGGAAGGGTGTCCCAGTCGAGGTGAATTTCTCCGGCAACGAGTCCCGCGAATTGCTTGGTGAGCATCGGCCCCCCACGCGCGAGGGTTTTCCACGCTACGTGGCGTGGCGAATCCGAGGGCTGGTGGGGGCGCAGTCCGGCAAAGTCGTCGTCGCCAGCGTGCCCCGGGCGACGTCCCGCGCTGTCGGCGGTGCCTTCGGGTAGCGGTGGCGGGAATGGTTCCGGGGCTGGATAGACAAGGCAGCGCTGATCCGGTACGAGTACGCTCCATGCGCGGATCAGGCCGAGCGGGTACGTCGTCTCGATCACCACGCGTCCGAGCCGCATCCAGCCGCGCCGTTCGGTCGGGCAGGACAGCGCGATGTCAGCGGTGTCGTTGGCCGCGAGTTCAAATGCCGCAATCGCGCCATGGGCATTCAGTCGCAGTCCGGGGCGCCGTGTCGGGCGTGCATTGCTCACGAGGATGCTGAACCGGGCCCGTTCGCCGGCAAATACCGGTTCGGACCGCCCGGGGCGCAGCGACAGATGCAGCAGGTTGCGAAACGCATGCACGATACTGGCGAATGCGACGCCGCCCAGAAGAAAGACCAGGGCGTAGCCGAGGCTCAGGTTGTAGTTGATGGACGTCAGCAGCATCACCATCAACGCTGCGGCGAAAGCCAGCCCTGCAGGTGTCGGCAGGACAAAAATGCGGCGTTGCCGGAGGACGAGCGGCGTGGGATCCGGTCGTCCGACGCGAAACAGCCAGCGGTCGACCTGGCGACGTAGGGAATCGAATCGTTGCCGCGCCATCACGCGACGGCAACGTCCCGCACGAGTTGCGCGAGTAACTCGGGTGGGGCGCTACGACCGTCACCGGCGGCGTGCAGGCGATGCCCTGCGACATGCGGGAAGACCGTCTGCACGTCTTCCGGGAGCACGTGGTCGCGACCGTCGATCAAGGCCCAGGCGCGTGCTGCGCCGATCAGTCCGAGACCGGCGCGCGGACTAAGGCCACCGGCAAGCTCGGGACTGTGGCGCGTGCTGCCGAGCAAGGCCTGGACATAATCCACCAGTCGCTCGGCGACGGTGACGCCGTGAGCGGCGCGCTGCAGCGTCAGCAGGTCTTCCGGGCGGATGACCGCGTTCTGGCGCTCCAGCAGTTCGCGTCGATCCTCGCCCATCAGCAGCGCACGTTCGGCGCTGCGGTCAGGGTAACCAAGGCGGATACGCATCAGGAAGCGGTCGAGCTGGCTTTCGGGCAGCGGGAAGGTGCCGATCTGATGCGACGGATTCTGTGTCGCGATAACGAAGAAGGGTTCAGGCAGGACATGGGTTTCGGCGTCGGCGGTGACCTGATGCTCTTCCATCGCTTCAAGCAGGGCGCTCTGCGTTTTGGGTGTGGCGCGATTGATTTCGTCTGCGAGGATAAGTTGCGCGAATACCGGGCCGGGGTGAAAACGGAAGGTGGTGGCATCTCGATCGAATATCGAAACGCCAATGATGTCGGCCGGCAGAAGATCACTGGTGAACTGGATGCGCTGGAACTGCAAGCCGCTGAGGCGTGCGATCACATGCGCCAGGGTGGTCTTCCCGACCCCTGGTACGTCCTCGATCAGCAGGTGTCCGCGAGCGATCAGACAGGTCAATGCGAGCCGCAACTCGCGCTCCTTGCCGAGAATGATGCAGTTGGCGGCTTCGAGGACGCGAATGGCGTGGCGATGGGGCATGTGGGCGTACTGTGAAATTGGCCGGGAAGCGGTGATAATAGACGACAAATATCATCAGGCTGCGCCCGGTGCAGGCGGCAAGCCATTTTGAAGGCCGTGGCGCGGGAAAGTTCGCCCGCATGCGAAAGAGGGGGGGTATGACGACGACTGCGTTCATTACGCACCGCGATTGCTGGCTGCACGACATGGGGACGTTTCACCCGGAATGTTCGGACCGGCTTGCCGCTATCAACGACCGACTGATCGCAGCGGGGCTGGATCTGTACCTATCGTTTTATGACGCGCCCGAGGCAACGCCGGAACAGATCCGGCGCGTGCATCCGGAAAGTTACCTCAATGAGCTGACCTCCAGCGTGCCCGAACATGGCATCCGCCACCTCGACCCGGATACCGCGATGAGTCCCGGTACGATGAAGGCGGCATTGCGCTCGGCCGGTGCAGGCGTGCTGGCAACCGATCTGGTGCTGAAGGGTGAGATCGAGAATGCCTTCTGCGCGGTGCGCCCGCCGGGCCATCATGCTGAGCGTTCGAAGGCGATGGGTTTCTGTTTCCTGAACAATATCGCGATTGCCGCGCGTCATGCGGTCGATGCGCACGGACTGGAGCGCGTCGCGATTGTCGACTTCGACGTGCATCACGGCAACGGCACCGAGGATGCATTCCGCGACGACCCGCGCGTACTGATGGTCAGCATCTTCCAACACCCGTTCTACCCATACAGCGGGGCCGACTGCACGGCACCCAACATGGTCAATGTGCCGATACCGGCAGGCACGCGTGGTGACGCATTCCGGCAGATCGTCACCGATACCTGGATGCCCGCTCTGCGCGCGCACAAGCCGCAGATGATCTTTATCTCGGCCGGGTTCGACGCCCATTACGAAGACGATATGGGCTCGATCGGTCTCGTCGAGTCCGATTACGTCTGGGTGACGCAACAGGTCAAGGCTGTGGCGGAAGAGTGCGGGCACAAGAACGTTGTCTCGATCCTGGAAGGTGGCTATTCACTGTCGTCGCTGGCGCGTTCGGTGGTGGCGCACATCAAGGCGCTGGCAGATCTCTGATTGCAGCGCTGCGGGCTCGTACTGTCGTGTGGGGCCGATGCGCGGTTTGTGGCCGTCGTAGGGTGCGTCATTGGGTGCCCATGCCGGTGAGGCCAAGCGCCGGAGTGGCCGTCTCGCGGCGATCAGGTAGAATCGACTTTTTAAACTTTCGGCCTTTTCCATGATTACCGGATCGATTGTCGCCATCGTCACCCCGATGAACGAGGATGGCAGCCTGGATTACCCGCGTCTGCGTGCATTGATTGACTTCCATGTGGCCGAAGGCACTGACGGGCTGGTCATTGTTGGTACCACCGGCGAGTCACCGACGGTGGACGTGGATGAGCATTGCGAACTTATCCGTGTGGCGGTTGAGCACACGGCCGGACGCATCCCCGTGATTGCCGGCACCGGGGCAAACTCGACGGCAGAGGCCATCGAACTGACGCGCTATGCCGAGAAGGCAGGCGCCGTCGCGCATCTTTCGGTCGTGCCGTACTACAACAAACCAACCCAGGAAGGCTTGTATCGGCACTTCCGTGCGATTGCCGAGGCCGTTGAATTGCCGCTGGTCCTGTACAACGTGCCCGGTCGTACGGTGGCGGATCTCGGCAATGACACCACGCTGCGCCTGGCGCAGATTCCGAACATCATCGGCATCAAGGATGCCACTGGCAGCATCGAGCGCGCCTGCGACCTGGTCGAGCGTGCGCCCAAGGACTTTGCGCTCTATACCGGTGACGACATGACCGCCGCGGCCTTTATCCTGCTGGGTGGCCACGGCACGATATCGGTGACCGCAAACGTGGCGCCACGGGCAATGCATGAGATGTGTGCTGCGGCGCTTGCCGGCGATGCCATCAAGGCGCGCGAGATCAATGCGCGTCTGGTGGCGCTGCACCGCGATCTGTTCTGCGAGGCCAATCCGATTCCGGTGAAGTGGGCCGTGCAGCAGATGGGCATGATCCAGGCCGGTATCCGGCTGCCGCTTACGACGTTGTCGGAAGGCTTGCACGAACGCGTCCGTCTGGCGATGCGTCGTGCTGGCGTGAACGTCTGATTTTTCAAGGATTTACTGAGACTCATGAATCGTACCCTGCGTACTTCTGCTTCACTGATTGCCTTGGCTGTTGCCCTGTCTGGTTGTTCCGGTTCCTTGCTGGAGTCGAAGAAGATCGACTATAAGAGTGCCCGGCAACTGCCGACGCTTGAGATTCCGCCCGACCTCACTGCGCCAACGCGCGATGACCGCTACGTGGTGCCTGACGTGTCGCCGAAGGGCGTCGCGACCTACTCTGCCTATGCCAACGATCGTGCAGGGCAGCCGCAGACGAGCGCGACCCAGCAACAAGTGCTGCCCGCCGTGGAAAGCATGCGCGTGGAGCGCGCCGGGACGCAGCGCTGGCTGGTCGTGTCGGGAACAGCAGACGCGATGTGGCCGAAGGTCAAGGATTTCTGGCTTGAACTCGGCTTCATCCTGAACGTCGAGCGCCCTGAAGTCGGTGTGATGGAGACCGATTGGGCCGAAGACCGCGCAAAGATTCCTCAGGATGTCATTCGGTCAGCGCTGGGTAAGGTGCTCGACGGCATGTTTTCCACGCCCGAGCGCGACAAGTTCCGCACTCGGCTGGAAGCAGGCAAGGAGCCGAATACCGTGGAGATCTATATCAGCCACCGCGGCATGATGGAAATCTATCCGAACGAAGCCAAGGACACCACCGTCTGGCAGCCGCGTCTGGCTGACCCAGAGCTGGAGGCCGAGATGTTGCGGCGCCTGATGGTTCGGCTGGGGGCGGCGGAGGAGCGTGCCGCGGCAATCGTGGCGGCAGCGCCCGCGGCTGAACGTGCGTCTCTGCAGACGGCATCCGGTGGCAAACTCAGTCTCTCGCTTGACGAGTCATTCGATCGTGCGTGGCGACGAGTCGGCCTGGCGCTGGATCGCATCGGCTTTACCGTCGAAGATCGCGATCGTTCGAAGGGCATGTACTTCGTACGCTACGTCGATCCGGATGCGGATGTGCAGAGCAAGAAATCCGAGGGTTTCCTGTCCAAGCTCGCCTTCTGGCGCAGCGATGACAAGGCCGTTGCAAAGGGCAGTGAGTATCGCCTGCGCGTGAAGGGCGAGGGCGATGCGTCAGTCATCACCGTGATGACCCGCGAGGGCGGAGAGGATTCGTCCGAGACGGCGCGCAAGATGCTCAACTTGTTGCAGCAGCAGTTGCGATAACAATCCGCTGCGGCGCGGCAACGGTCTCTTGCAGGCCGTGTGCCGTGTGCCGTGTGCCGTGAGCCGTGAGCAGCGGCGTTCCGTGTTTGCGGTTGGCACTAAGGCCGATCGGAGAAAGCGCGAATCAGACAGGAACAAAAAAGCCGGCTCGCGAGCCGGCTTTTTTGCGTCGCTGGAAGAGCGTTACTTCTTCGCTGCGTCGGCGGCTGCAGCAGCTGCGTCCTTGGCGGCGTCGACAGCGGTGCCGGCTGCGGCAGCGCTGTCCTTGGCGGCGTCGACGGCGGTTGCAGCAGCGTCCTTGGCGGCCTCAGCCGGGGCAGCAGCCGGAGCGGCGGCTTCCTGAGCCGGAGCAGCGGGAGCGGTCGGGGCGGCAGCCGGAGCCGGGGCCGCCGGGGCGGGGGCTTCGGTCTTGCTGCAGGCGGCAACGGCGAGGGCCAGCAGGGAGGCAACGAGGAGCGATTGTTTCATGTTCTATGTCCTTATCGATGGGGTCTAGACGTGGCTGAGGAGTTACGGCCAAGCGGGCTTTGTTGAGTATCCGGTTGGCGAACCTCGTAGAATTCTAGCACGCGCCTGGTGCATGCAAATATTTATTTGGTGCAATGCAATAAGTCGAAACGCGTGGCTAGATGCTAAGCGGAGCGCCGCTTGCATGATGCTCGCCACGTAACCACATTGTCTCGAATTGTGTGATTACGTATGCATTGGTGCTGGACGTTGCGAAACAGACCTTGCCGCGGGGAAGTTCCTGATGAAAGCGCGTTACCAAATAGTGGCGATCCGCAACGAGGAAGGGTTGTGTCCATGCGCGGGCACCTGGATCGGTGGTGCGAACACTTGCACAATGACCAAAGCGTCGGAGAACGCCGATGAGTCGAGGGCATTCCTGCTCAAGAAAAGTCGTGGTATGCACGAGAATACGCAGGGTGTCGGGGCGGGGTGATTGCGAGCACAAGGCTTCGAGCAGATTGGTGCCGGCGACGCTTTCGAGTCCCCATTCGCGTAGGTCCGGATCGAAGATCGACACAGTTTGGTGGGCCAGACCAAGCGCTTCGAGGACGGCGTCGCGGAATTCGCCGTAACTGTCGAGATATCGTTCCGAGAATGTGCCCACGTTCGTTTCCTGCGGGAGAGGGAAGCCCGCGGCGAGAGGGGATGTGTCCGTGCCGCTGGTTGGTGCCTGTGATTTTCCAACGAATTATAGGTACCTGGGTAAAAAGCGCTGCATCGCCCGGTAAAATCGCGATCTTTTTGGCGAGTTTCCCCATGCCGGTCGCAGTCATCGAATCGCTGGACCACGAAGGTCGCGGTGTCACGCATGTCGAGGGTAAGGTTGTCTTTGTTGACGGCGCCTTGCCGGGCGAGAAGGTCGAGTACTTGGTCCACCGCAGTCGCCCGAGCTTCGACCTTGCGGAGGTCAGCCGCATCATCAAGCCGAGTGCGCAGCGGGTAACGCCGCGGTGCCCGCATTTCGGAGTGTGCGGGGGCTGTTCGATGCAGCATCTGGACTCCGTGGCACAGACGGCGGTGAAACAGCGGGTGTTGGAAGATGCGCTGTGGCACGTCGGCAAGGTGACGCCCGAAATCATCTATCCGGCCATTCACGGTCCCTCGTGGGGCTATCGTTACCGTGCACGCATCGGCGTGCGACTGGTGCCGAAGAAGGGGGGCGTGCTGGTCGGGTTTCACGAGCGGCGCAGCAGCTACATCGCCGACATGCGCAGCTGCGCGATCCTGCCGCCGCATATTTCGGCGATGTTGCCGGCGCTGCGTGAATTGATCGCTGGCTTGTCGATCCCCGACCGCCTGCCGCAGATCGAGATCGCAGTCAGTGATACGGCGACGGTGCTGGTGTTCCGCAACCTGCTGCCCTTCACCTCGGGGGACCTCGCGCGGCTGGCTGCGTTTGCCGACAAGCGTGGGGTGCAGGTATGGCAGCAGCCGGGCGGGCCGGCGACGGCGCATCCGCTGCATCCGAAGACCGGAGCGGGGCTCGCATATACGCTGCCTGAATTCGGCGTGACGATGGAATTCCTGCCGACCGACTTCACCCAGGTGAATGTGGACATCAACCGGTTGCTGATCCGTCGGTCGATGCAGCTGCTCGATCCGCAGCCGGGGGAGCGAATTGCCGACCTGTTCTGCGGTCTGGGCAACTTCAGCCTGCCAATCGCCCGTAGCGGCGCGACGGTGGTAGGGGTGGAGGGCAGCGAGATCCTGGTCGCTCGCGCAGGTGAGAACGCCCGTCGCAATGGGCTCAAAGGGAACAGCGAATTCCACGCCGCGAACCTGTTCGAAGCCACGGAAGACAGCCTTGCGGCGCTGGGGCGGCTCGACAAGTTGCTGATCGACCCGCCGCGCGAGGGCGCGATTGCCGTGGTCAAGGCGCTGAGCACGCAACAGTCGCCGGCGCGCATCGTGTATGTGTCGTGCAATCCGGCGACGCTGGCGCGCGATGCCGCGGTGCTGGTGCGCGAGAGGGGTTACGTGCTGCGGGGCGCGGGCATCGCCAATATGTTTCCGCAGACCTCGCACGTCGAGTCGATTGCGCTGTTCGAGCGGGTCTGATTCGGGACTGATCCAGTCCGGCGGAATGATATACTGCGCGCCTTCCGGAGGTGTGGCAGAGTGGTCGATTGCACCGGTCTTGAAAACCGGCAACGGGCAACCGTTCGTGAGTTCGAATCTCACCGCCTCCGCCAGATGCCCCAAAAAACGCGCCATAGGGCGCGTTTTTTTTGGCCCCAATACCCGCAGCACAAAGACGATGCGTTTGATCAGCTCCAGGCGTGTTCCCGTGTCGGAATCGACGTAATTCGATCTTCCGATGGCGCGGACTTGTTGTGCTGGTAGCTCGGGCGGCTCGATGCACCGTACTCGGTGCTGCGCCACCACGTTTGATCGGATGCCCGAAGTGTCGGAAAAACTTACAGTCAAGCTCCACGCTGTCCGGCATTGGGCAAGAAATGCTTATCCAGACAGGATCTTGCGTTGCAGGCATGCGATGTGCTTACGGATTGTTTCAAAACATACAAAACGTACCAGGGAGGTGCGCAATGAACCTGTTTCGACAAGTCACCGGGGTCGCGGCCGCGGTGGTTATCCTCGCGGGCGCTTCTGTCGCGCACGCAGTGCCGTTCGAGATCAACGCCGCATCGTTTTCCGCGGGTGCGGGTTACGGGGTTGACTCGAGTGAAGGTAGCGGCACCCTTCTCGACGTGCGCTTCAGTACGTCAATCTTCAGCCAGCAGGATTTCTCACTGTCGTCGATTGACAGCGCATTCACTTTCTCTTTCGGCACGGTGAGTTTGCAGGAGCCAAATTCAAACGGTGGGATCAGAGCCAGCGAAACCGACAGTCTTGGCGTGCTGGCTTTCCTAACTTTCGCCAACCCGCAGGGGGCGACTTCGAACTTGGTGGCGAGCGGTTCGGCCTTTGCCGGTTCGATTGCCGATTCGGCGAGCGATTACACCCTGGTGTGGAACCCGCTGGATGTGAGTTTCGGATCCGGTGGTCTATTCCGCGTCGCGCTGAGCGATCTTTCATTCAGTGAAGGGGGTATGCAAACGCAGTTCGCGACGATTACGCTGCTGCGGCTCCCGAGCGAGCAGATCAGTGTTAACGCCGTTCCGGAGCCAGCGACGCTGGTCCTCATCGGAGCAGGCCTTTTCGGCCTCGCGACAGTGCGGCGGAAACGTCCGGCCTGAGCGTGCATGGGGGTGCCGCGGTTTCGCGATGACGCCGGGACTTGGCCGGGGCACCCTGCCTTTCGGCTGCCTGGCCGCGGGAGCGGGGACCGATCGTTGTGCCGAGTTTCCCCGGCGGTTATTCGAGCTGCTGCAAGACGGCTTGTGCCGCGACGTGGAGCGGCTCAATCTGATCGGGGGTCAGTTGCAGGGCCGAAAGCACGGATTCGCCCATTTTGTGCCATTCGTTGATGGTGGGCGGTGAGTCTTTACCTTGCAGGAACTCGGCCAATTGGGCCAAGGCGACGAGTCGGCGGGCCGCGGGTGACAAGTCGGCCGAGGAGTCCGCCAGGCTTGCCAGGTCATGATGATGCAGGATCGCTGCGCAGTGCGCTTCGGGCAGATACCAGCTTTGCGCCATCGCGCTGCCAACAATCGCGTGATTCAGTGCGAGATGCTCGGATTCCACCTCGGTGAATGGCCTCAGCGGCTCCGCCATGGCTTCGGCGAGTATGTCCTCATACGAAGCGTTCGCCCTTAGCAGCACCAGAATCCCGCAGTCACGGAATAGTCCGTACGTGTAGGCATCCTGCGGCCGGACGCCGTCCTTGATGCCGATCTCGCGGGCCAGCCAGCCGGAAAGGTGCGCGACACGCGCCGACGTGTCCCAGAATCCCGTGAGGGCAGGGCTTTCCGGCAGGGCTTGGCGCACCGCGTAGCCGGCGACAGTGCGCAGCACCATGATCAGCCCCAGCATGGTCAGGGCGTCGCGCACTGTGCGGGCTTTGGTGCGGTAGCCGAAGATCGGGGCGTTGGCCGTCTTGACCAGCCAGGCGGAGAGCCCGACATCGGACATGATCATTGTCGCGAGGCGGCGGTAATCGGGCTCCTCGCTCTGCATCTCGGCCATCACCTGATCCAGGATTGCCGGACGCGGCGGAAGCTCGATTCGTGCGAGCGAATCGGCCAATGTCGCATCAACGCCCGCAACGCTCACATCACTGCCTTCTCGACTCATCGCCGATTCCTCCTGTGCATCGTCGCCGGAAAAGCCGGAAGCCCTCGGCCACCGTCTCCGCGGTGCGTCACGCGATTCCCCGTCGCGCAACGGGTGCTCATGAAATTGCACCGCGCGCGTGGTAGTTGCGATATTAAAGGATAGGAAATCCAATGTGATGTGGGGAAGTATCGCCGAAGCTGGTGGCTGTGATCCATCGCCGATGGTGTTCCGCGAGCGACGATTCACCGCGGTGTGGACATTGCCTGCGCCAAGCGCTTTCCTTTACGCTGCGATGCCCAGACTTTCCTGCCCTTGGAGTTCATCTCTTCCCCATGTCTCGTGTAATTCTCCTCAACAAGCCGTTCGGTGTGATCTGCCAGTTTTCCGGTGAGCCGGGGCGGCCGACGCTGAAGGATTACGTGCCGGTGCCGGGGGTGTATGCGGCGGGGCGGCTGGACACGGATAGCGAGGGTTTGTTGCTGTTGACCGATGACGGCGCCCTGCAGCACCGCATTGCGGACCCGCGACACAAGCTGCCGAAGACGTATCTGGTACAAGTGGAGGGCGAGCCGGACGAGGCGGCGCTGGCGCATCTGCGCGCGGGGCTGGATCTGGGGGATTTTGTGACGCGGCCGTGCGAGGCGCGGCAAATCGCGGCGCCGGACTGGCTGTGGCCGCGTGATCCGCCGGTGCGCTTTCGCAAGAGTGTGCCGACAGCGTGGCTGGAGATCGTGCTGCGCGAGGGCAAGAATCGACAGGTGCGACGGATGACGGCGAAAGCGGGGTTCCCGACGCTGCGCCTGATTCGTATGGCAATCGGCGATTGGTCACTGGCGGGATTGTCGCCGGGAGAGTGGCGCAGCGAGGAGTGTGCGGGTTTCGACTCGCACCGGGCCGTGGCGCAACGTTCGGCGCCCGCACGAAGCGGCCGGGCTATGCCGGTGGCACGTGCGCCACAGCCACGTTCGGGTGGCGCGCGGCGCGCGGGGCGGTCTTAGCCGATTGGCCGGCGTCGGGTTAGAATCCTCCGTCCTCATCGTTTCGGGTCGTTCCGGTCATGATTTTCCAAGCTTTTTCCAGCCGCGTCGCGGCGCTCATCGTGGCCGGCTGCATGTGGCAGGTTCCCGTCGCGCGGGCCGAATTGCCGCTGGTCGAGCTGGGGGTGGGGATGCATCGCATCGAGGCAGAGCTTGCGCATACGGACCAGGCACGCCAGATCGGCTTGATGAAGCGGTCGTCGATGCCGCCGCAGCGCGGCATGGTGTTCGTGTTCACGCAGGAGGCGCGGCACTGCATGTGGATGAAGAACACCCTGATCCCCTTGTCAGTGGCCTTTCTCGACCGCGACGGGCGCATCCTGAATATCGCCGACATGAAGCCGCAGACCGAGGATAGCCATTGCGCCGCCGCCCCCGCTCGATATGCGCTGGAGATGAACCAGGGCTGGTTTGCGGGGCGCGGGGTCGCCGCCGGCGAACGTATTCGCGGAATCGAGCGCCTGCCCGCCGGGCGCTGAGTCGAGCCCGGACGTCGTCCGGATCGCGTTTTCCAACTGTCGAATTAGGGCCTTTTCCCCGCGTTTATCGGGCGGCGGGTCTTGCCGGTCGGCGGTGATAATTGCCGCACGTCGCAAAGTGTTCGTACTGAGGGGCCGCGCTGAGCGGACGCCTCGCGGCGCGCAGGCAAGGAGCCGGCCATGGCCGAAGACAGCGATCTCGAAAAAACAGAACAACCATCGTCACGACGACTGGAACAGGCCCGCGAGGAAGGGCAGATTCCACAGTCGCGTGAGCTGTCGACCTTCCTGGTTCTGATTACCGGGGTGAGTGGCCTGTGGCTGATGGGAGGTTGGATCTCCGGGCGCATCCTCGGACTGCTGCGCGAGGGGTTCCACATCGAGCGCGCCGTGGCGTTCGATACGCGTCTGATGCTTGCGAGCCTGGGTGGCCAATTTACCGACGCCTTGCTGACCATGCTGCCGCTGTTCGCGATCCTGCTGGTCGCCGCGGTCGCTGCACCGATCCTGATCGGCGGTTTTGTATTTTCGCCGAAGGCACTGGGTTTGAAGCTGGACAGGATGGATCCGATTCAGGGGCTGGGTCGCATGTTTTCGATGCACGGTCTGGCGGAGTTGGTGAAATCGCTGATGAAGGCCGCCATCGTTGGTGGCGTCGGCGCCTTTGCGGTGTGGCGCGAGCACGAGCACATCTTTACGCTGATGACGGAGACGGTGGAGAGTGCGGTGCCGGACTTTCTGCAGACGGTATTGTTTTCCGCCCTGCTGATCATCATGGGGCTGGCGATCCTGGCCTTGATCGATGTGCCGTTCCAGCTGTGGCAATACAACAAGAAGCTGCGCATGACGAAGGAAGAGGTCAAGCGCGAGAGCAAGGAGCAGGAGGGCGACCCGCACGTCAAGGCACGTATCCGCAGCATGCAGCGGGAGATGGCGCGGCGCCGGATGATGGCCGAGGTGCCGAAAGCCGACGTGGTGGTGACCAACCCGACGCACTTTTCGGTGGCGCTGAAGTACGACGCCAAGAAAATGGGGGCACCGATCGTCGTCGCGAAGGGGCGTGGCGAAGTTGCGCTGAAGATTCGCGAGTTGGCGAAGGAGCATAAGGTGCCCCTGCTCGAGGCGCCGCCGCTGGCTCGCGCGCTTTACAAGCATTGCGAGCTGGAGCAGGCGGTACCGGGTGCGCTGTACACGGCGGTGGCGGAAGTGATGGCCTATGTGTATCAGCTGAATCACTGGATGGCCAATGGCGGCCTTCCGCCCGCGGTGCCCGGCAAGCTGCCGGTGCCGACAGAAATGGACCCCGGCGCGCCCGAATGAGCGCGTGGCCGGAACGAATGCGATAGAGGTTGACAATGATCGAAGCCCTCAACCTGCGTGCGCTAATGACGCCCACGAACCTGCGGATGCTGGGTGCGCCCATCTTCATCATCATGGTCTTGTCCATGATGGTGCTGCCGCTGCCGGCATTCGCCCTCGACATCTTCTTCACTTTCAACATCGCGATGTCGGTGATGGTGATGCTGGTGGCGATGTACACGCGCAAGCCGCTGGAGTTTTCGGTGTTCCCGACGGTGCTGTTGGTGACGACGCTGTTGCGTCTGGCGCTGAACGTGGCCTCGACGCGAATCGTGCTGCTGGAAGGTCATACCGGCCCGGATGCGGCGGGCAAGGTAATCGAGGCCTTCGGCCACTTCCTGGTCGGCGGCAACACGGCGATCGGTCTGGTGCTGTTCGTGATCCTGGTGGTGATCAACTTCGTCGTGGTCACGAAGGGTGCGGGGCGGATCGCCGAGGTGAGCGCCCGCTTTACCCTCGACGCGATGCCGGGCAAGCAGATGGCGATCGACGCGGATCTGAATGCCGGTCTGATCGACGAGGGTGAGGCCAAACGCCGACGCAAGGAGGTGGGGCAGGAGTCGGAATTCTACGGCGCGATGGACGGTGCGTCGAAGTTCGTCCGCGGCGACGCGGTCGCCGGCATTGTCATTCTGCTGATCAACATCATCGGCGGCCTGATGGTCGGTATCGTGCAGCACGACATGGACGCGGGTATCGCGATCGAGACCTATACGCTGCTGACGATCGGCGATGGTCTGGTCGCGCAGATCCCCGCGCTGATCATTTCGGTGGCGGCGGGCCTGGTGGTGGCGCGCGTTGGCGACGAGGGCGATATCGGCGGGCTGGTCATTACCCAGGTGTTCTCGAATCCGCAGGTGCTGATGCTGACCGCAGCGATCATCGGGGTGCTCGGGCTGATTCCGGGGATGCCGAACCTGGTGTTCATCATGATCGCGGGCATTCTGGGATGGCTTGCGTGGCGCCGGATGGGCGTGAACAAGCGCGAAGCGGAAGCGGCCATGCGTGCGGCACCGCAGGCCGCAGCGGCGCAGCCGGCGGCGGAAAGCCAGGAGGCCAGCTGGAACGACGTGGCGCCAGTCGATGTGCTGGGGCTGGAGGTTGGCTACCGCCTGATTCCGATGGTGGACAAGGGACAGGACGGCGAGCTGCTCAAGCGCATTCGCGGGCTGCGCAAGAAATTCGCCCAGGATGTCGGCTTCCTGTCGGCGCCAGTGCATATCCGCGACAACCTCGAACTCAAGCCGAATGCCTACCGCATCGCGCTGAAGGGCGTAGAGATCGGCAGTGGCGAGGCCTATCCAGGGCAGTTTCTCGCGATCAATCCGGGGCGCGTCACCGGGCCCTTGGCCGGGCGCGAGACGCGCGATCCGGCCTTCGATCTGCCGGCGTTCTGGATCGACGCCAGCCAGCGCGAGCAGGCGCACGCGCTGGGCTATACCGTGGTCGACGCGAGCACCGTGGTCGCGACCCACCTGAACCACCTGATCCTGAACCATGCGGCCGAGCTGCTCGGGCGCCAGGAAACCCAGGCACTGCTCGATCACATCAGCAAGAACACGCCGAAGCTTGTCGAGGATCTGGTGCCGGCGCTGCTGCCGGTGTCGACGGTGCAGCGCGTGCTGCAGAACCTCCTCGAAGAGGGCGTCAATATCCGCGACATGCGCACGATCATCGAGATCCTGGCCGAAAACGCGCCGCGCATGCAGGATCCGCTGGAACTCACCTCGCGCGTGCGCCAGGGGCTCGGGCGCTCGATCCTGCAGAGCCTGTTCCCGGGCAACGCCGAGATCCAGGTGATGGCGATCGAACCGGCGCTCGAGCGCATCCTCATGCAGGCAATGGCCGCGGGTGGTGGCGAGGGTGGCGTCATCGAGCCGAGCCTAGCGGACGGCCTGCTGCGCCATACCGCGGAAGTCGCGCAGCGCCAGGAAGACATCGGCCTGCCGCCGGTGCTGCTGGTGCCGCCGCAACTGCGTTGGCTGTTGTCGCGCTTCCTGCGCCGCGCAGTACCGTCTCTGAAGGTGATCGCCAATTCCGAGGTCCCCGAGACGCGCACGATTCGCGTTACTGCCATGGTCGGTGCCGGGGCGCGCTGAATACGGGGCAGATTAACGGGGAGAAACCCGGTTTATTCCGCGCTATCGAGCTACCCGGCCGCGACCATAATCGGAACCATGCTGTGCTGCGAGCGTGGCAGTCGGGAGAGTCCAAATGAACGTCAAGCGCTATTTCGCCCAAACCGCCCGTGAGGCGCTGCGCGCCCTCAAGGCCGAACTCGGAGCGGATGCCATCGTGCTGTCCAATCGGGCGGTCGACGGGGGTGTCGAAATCCTCGCCCTGCCGGCCGATGATGTCGGTGCGCTGCCGGGTGCCGCACGCCCCGCCGCGCCCGCCGTGCAGGCACCGAGTGTCGAACGGGCCCCGCAGCCGCTCGTACGCGGCCTTGACGATGACGATTTCCAGGTGAGTCTCTCCGGGCGTGCACCGGCAGGCCGGCCGACGGCACAGCAACCGGCGCGCACGGCGCCGGCGATCCGGCCTTTCAATCCGCCGCGCATGGAAACCGCCGATTATCTGATGCGCAGTCGTGCCCCGTTTGCCGACGAATATTCGATCGACGACTGGAATACGCCGGAAGCGCTGGCCCGTCCCGTCGTGGCCGTTGCGCCACCGCCGCAAACCATGCCGGTGTACTCGGCGCCCGTCGTACCGCAGCCTGCCGTTGCTCCCGTGCCCGAAGTCGAAGACGATCGCATTCGTGCCCTGCAGGAGTCCAACGTCACACTGATGAGCGAGCTGGCCGGAATTCGCGGCCTGATCGAACGCCAGCTCGCCGGCTTTGCCTGGGGCGAGACGCGCCGCAAGGCGCCGGCACGCGCCGAAATCGTCGGCGAACTGCTCGAAGCCGGCTTTTCCGGCGTGCTTGCGCGCCGACTTGCCGATGCGGTCGGTGACGAGGCTTCGCCCGAGGCCGCGCGTGCCGCAGTAAAGAGTGCTCTGGCGCGCGATCTGCGTGCCGTCGCGTCGGACGCGGACATCATCGATCGGGGCGGCGTGTATGCGTTGGTCGGTCCCACCGGAGTCGGCAAGACTACCACCACCGCCAAGCTCGCCGCGCGTTGCGTGGTGCGCCACGGCGCCGATAAGCTCGCGCTGATTACCACCGACGGTTACCGCATCGGCGCGCAGGAGCAGCTGCGCATCTATGGCCGCATTCTCGGCGTGCCGGTGTTCTCGGTGCGCGATGCTGCCGACCTGCGCCAGACGCTGGCCGAACTGCGTAACAAGCACATGGTGCTGATCGACACGATGGGCATGAGTCAGCGTGACAGCATGGTCGCCGACCAGGCTGCGATGCTCAACGGCGCAGGTGACGTGCGTCGCCTGTTGCTGCTCAATGCGACCTGTCGCGGCGATACGCTAGCAGACGTGGTGCGTGCCTATCGTGGCCCCGATCTGGCCGGTTGCGTGCTGACCAAGGTCGACGAAGCCGCATCGCTTGCTCCTGCCATCGATGTGGCGGTCAGCAATGAACTGGACGTGTTCTATGTGGCCAACGGTCAGCGCGTACCGGAAGATCTGCATCTGCCGAACCGCGCGTATTTACTGCATCGTGCGCTGCGTGAACAGGCTGCTGATTCGCCGTGGAAGCTGCAAGGCGACGAGGCCGCGCTGATGCTCGCCGCGGCGGGTGCCGGGGCCTAGGATGCGGTCGCCACTTTGTTCGCGACCAGCCAGGGAGGCCTGACATGATCGACCCTCGTGAAGACCAGGCAGCCGGACTGCGACGGCTTTTTCGCCGCGCGCCGCCGACCGTCGTAGCCCTGTATGCGACTGGCCGGCAGCATGCCCATATCGCGCTGCAGGCGGCGCACCGCATCGCCGGGCGGGCCGAACGCGTGTTACTCCTCGACGAGGCGCAAGGCGCCGATTCTCTGGCCACCACGCTGGGTCTGCCGGCCGGAAGCGATCTGTTGACCGTGCTCGGCGGCAAGGTGCAGCCTCGTGAGCTGGTGCAGGCCGTGCCAGGCCTGCTGGGCCGGGTGCCGGTGGCCGCCGCGGCGCTGGCCTTGCCCCTGCTGGACGCCGAGCGTCGTGAGCGCCTGGTTGGCGCGCTGCATGCCCTGCAGCGCTCCGCCAGCTTTATCCTGATCCATTCGGCGTGCGAGGCTGCGGCCGATCCGTCGCCCTTCATCTTTGCCGCGCCGCGCCGGCTGGTGGTGGCGGAGGCCAGCCATCGGGGCGCGACCGAAGCCTATCAGGTCATCAAGCGGCTTGCGGCGGCCGGTGCCGGTTCGCTGCATGTGGCGGTGGCGCGCGCGCGTGGACGGGCCGATGCGACGGCATTCTTTGCAAGCCTCGACGAACTGGTGCGCCGCCATGTCGGCGTAGCGCTGGCCTGGGTCGGCGAAGTTGAGCGCGATGACCTTGCCTCCGGACTGAGCAACGGCATGTCCGAGGCCTCGCCGCGTGACGCGGAGGCCGCATTCCTGCGCCGTCTGGCCCATTCCGGAAGCGGTCGCGCCGATCCGTCCATCCCCTTGGGCCCGCGTTCATGATCCGCCTCACGTATTCGTCTGGCAAAGCGGGCGCCGCTGCGGGACAATGGCACTCCGTCGGGTTGGACTCCAGCCCGGAGCCCCGTTCAGGCCGGAAGAAGATACAGGCGAAGTGGATGTACGACGCTGAAGGAAATCTCGACAAGAGCCATCTGGTGGAGGCCTACGCACCGCTGGTGAAGCGCATCGCCTATCACCTGATGGCGAAGCTGCCGGCCAGTGTGCAGATGGATGACCTGATCCAGAACGGCATGCTCGGTCTGCTCGACGCGATCGGTCGCTACGAGGACGGCCTCGGGGCGCAGTTCGAGACCTATGCGGTGCAGCGGATCCGTGGCGCGATGCTCGACGGCCTGCGCGAGAATGACTGGCTGCCGCGCAGCATGCGGCGCGACATGCGGCGCATCGAGAGCGCAATCCACAGCCTCGAGCAGCAGCATGGCCGCCAGCCGACCGAGATCGAACTGGCCGCGTCGCTGGAAATGCCACTCGCCGACTATCAGCGCATGTTGCAGGACGCACGCGGCTACCAGCTGGTGCATTTCGAGGATTTCACCGATGGCGAGGGCGAGGATTACTTCGAACGCCATCTTGGCGAGCACGAATCGAATCCGCTCGATCTGCTCGAAGCGGCGGACATGCGCAGCACGCTGGTGCGCGCGATCGAAGATCTGCCCGAGCGCGAAAAGCTGATGATGGCGCTGTACTACGACGAGGAACTGAACCTGCGCGAGATCGGCGAAGTGCTGGGGGTTTCCGAATCCCGCGTGTGCCAGCTGCACAGTCAGGCGGTCGCGCGTCTGCGCTCGCGCATCGCCGGCGGTGCGGCGAAGGGCTCGGGGACCGGGGCGCGTCGCGGCCGACCGCCCAAGGTGCCGGCGTCGGACGCCTGAGCGCGGTCTGACGGGGGATCGCGATCATGGACAAGATCAGTCTCGTTGGCATCACCCTCGGCATCGCTGCCATCCTGATGGGACAGGTGATCGAAGGCGGCCACATCGCGTCGCTGGTGCAGCCGACCGCCTTCCTGATCGTGATCGGCGGCACCCTCGGGGCGGTGATGCTGCAGAGTCCGATACGGGTGTTTCGCGATGGTATGCGCATGACGAAATGGGTATTCGTGCCGCCAACCTCCAGCCATGCCGAGCTGATTCGCCAAGCCGCAAGCTGGAGCATGATTGCGCGCAAGGAAGGTCTGCTGGCGCTGGAGGCGCAGATCGCGCGCATATCCGACCCGTTCATGCGCAAAGGGCTGCAATTGCTGGTCGATGGCGTCGAGCCGCAGCGGCTGCGCGAGGTGCTGGAAGTCGAGATCGACGCCTGGGGGG
>NZ_WTVQ01000038.1 GCF_012910955.1 Aromatoleum diolicum | reverse complement strand
GGGCACGCCCGCCCAGCCCTG
Organism: Aromatoleum diolicum; assembly: GCF_012910955.1. GTDB lineage: Bacteria > Pseudomonadota > Gammaproteobacteria > Burkholderiales > Rhodocyclaceae > Aromatoleum > Aromatoleum diolicum. The sequence goes on along the minus strand of NZ_WTVQ01000038.1, from coordinate 45,469 downwards.
AACACGGCAGCCCCCCGCCGGGGTGCGGGTTTTTGGCGCGCCGCGTTTTCAGCACGGTCAGCGCCCGCCCATCATGTGAATCCGCGCCCCGCTGCCGTCCCCCGGATGCTGGTGCCCATGCGCATAGGCGCCAGCCTCGGGCTCGAAGGGCGCACGCAGCGCGGTGACCGTCGCGCCGAGCCCGACGAGCATGCCTTCGAGCACATGGTCCGCCTGAATGCGCAGCCAGCTGCCGGCCGCATCCGCCCCGACCTCCACCGCGACGTGACGGTTGCCGAGGTGGTAGGCCGCGCGCGCCAGCGCCAGCGGATTCGCGCAGCGCGCCTCGAGCAGGTCCTCCGGCGCGGCGACGACCTCGACGATGCGCCCGTCGCGCCCGGCGAGCTTCTGCCCGCCACGCAGGATCGTCCCGCGTGGCAGGAACAGGCCGACTTCCTCGCCGGACGCGAGCTTCGCGCGCAGGCGGCTCTTCGTGCGGTAGGAAAAATCGAGCTCCAGACGCTCGCTCGCGGCCTCGGGGCCATCGTACAGCGCCTCGAGCAGCAGCATCGGACGCACCGCGCCGGACGTGTCGGGAACCAGGGGATCGGTTTCAGCCATCGCGTGAATCTCTCAGAACAGGAAGTAGCGCTGCGCCATCGGCAGCACGTCCGCGGGTTCGCACACGAGCAGCTCGCCATCGGCGCGCACGATGTAGGTTTCGGGATCGACGTCGATCGCTGGCGTCGCCGCGTTGTGGATCATGTCGGCCTTCGTCACCTTGCGGCAGTCGCGCACCGCTTCGAGCCGCTTCGCGAGCTTCAGCGCCGCGACCGCCGGATTCGCCAGCGCCGCCTGCGACACGAAGGTCACGGACGTCTTCAGCCCGCCACCGAAGGCCCCGAACATCGGCCGGTAATGCACCGGCTGCGGCGTCGGAATCGACGCGTTGGGGTCGCCCATCGCGGCCGCCGCAATCATGCCGCCCTTGAGGATCAGCGAGGGTTTCACGCCGAAGAAGGCCGGCTTCCACAACACCAGATCGGCCAGCTTGCCGGCCTCGACCGATCCCACGACATGCGAGATGCCGTGCGTGATCGCCGGGTTGATCGTGTATTTGGCGAGGTAGCGCTTGACGCGGAAGTTGTCCGCCTTGCCGTCACCGCGCGACGCATCCTCCGGCAACGGTCCGCGCTGCACCTTCATCTTGTGCGCGGTCTGCCAGGTGCGGATCACGACCTCGCCGACGCGACCCATCGCCTGCGAATCCGACGACATCATCGAGAACGCGCCGCTGTCGTGCAGGATGTCCTCGGCGGCGATCGTCTCGCGGCGGATGCGCGACTCGGCGAAGGCGACGTCCTCGGCGATCGCCGGGTCGAGGTGGTGGCACACCATCAGCATGTCGAGATGCTCGTCGATGGTATTCACGGTGTACGGCCGCGTCGGGTTCGTCGACGAGGGCAGCACGTTCGCCTGGCTCACCGCGCGGATGATGTCCGGCGCATGACCGCCGCCCGCCCCTTCGGTGTGGAAGGTGTGGATCGTGCGGCCCTTGAAGGCCGCCAGCGTGGTCTCGACGAAGCCCGACTCGTTGAGCGTGTCGGTGTGGATCGCGACCTGCACGTCCTGTTCGTCGGCGACCGTCAGGCAGTTGTCGATCGCCGCCGGCGTCGTGCCCCAGTCCTCATGCAGCTTGAGCCCGATCGCACCCGCTGCGACCTGCTCGCGCAGCGGCTCCGGCAGGCTCGCGTTGCCCTTGCCGAAGAAGCCCAGGTTCATCGGAAACGCGTCGGCGGCCTGCAGCATGCGGTGAATGTGCCACGGGCCCGGCGTGCAAGTCGTCGCGAAAGTGCCGGTCGCCGGTCCCGTGCCGCCGCCCAGCATCGTCGTCACGCCGCTCATCAGCGCCTCCTCGATCTGCTGCGGGCAGATCCAGTGGATGTGGCTGTCGATGCCGCCGGCGGTCAGGATCATGCCCTCGCCGGCGATGATCTCGGTGCCGGCGCCGATCGCGATCGTCACGCCCGGCTGGATGTCCGGGTTGCCCGACTTGCCGATGGCGGCAATACGCCCGTCCTTGATCGCGACGTCGGCCTTGACGATGCCCCAATGGTCGACGATCAGCGCGTTCGTGATCACCGTGTCCGCGACCTCCGCCGACACCTTCTGGCCCTGCCCCATGCCGTCGCGGATCACCTTGCCGCCGCCGAACTTCACTTCCTCGCCGTAGATCGTGAAGTCGCGCTCGACCTCGATCCACAGTTCCGTGTCCGCGAGCCGTACGCGGTCGCCGGTCGTGGGCCCGAACATTTCCGCGTAGGCGCGGCGCGATATCTTCACGGTCATAACGCCCCCATCACGTCGCCGTTGAAGCCGAAGACCTTGCGCTCGCCCGCCAGCACGACGAGCTCGACGGTGCGCGACTGCCCCGGCTCGAAACGCACCGCCGTGCCGGCGGCGATGTTCAGCCGGAAGCCGCGCGCCGCGGCGCGGTCGAAGGCGAGCGCGGCATTGGTTTCGGCGAAGTGGTAATGCGAGCCGACCTGGATCGGCCGGTCGCCGGTATTGGTGACCGCCAGCGTCAGCGTCACGCGGCCGGCGTTGAGTCCGATGTCGCCATCGGCGACGAGAAATTCACCGGGAATCATTAATCTTTCTCCCAAAAATTGTCGGTCGTGGCGCCGCGTAGCGCCTTGACGGGTGGGAGTTTGCGGAGCGGGCGAGGACTGTCTGAGCGCAGGCGCGGAAGCGCGCCGCACGCGAGTTCCGCAGCCCGACGGAGCAAATTCCCACCCGTCAAGGCGCGGGCAGCAACAATGGACGACATCCCACGCCCCTCACACGATCGGGTTATGCACGGTCACGAGCTTCGTGCCGTCCGGAAAAGTCGCCTCGACCTGGATCTCCGGGATCATCTCCGGTACGCCCTCCATGACCTCTTCGCGGGTCAGGATCGTCGTACCCTCGCTCATCAGCTCGGCCACCGTGCGCCCGTCACGTGCGCCTTCGAGGATCGCGCACGAGATCAGCGCGACCGCCTCCGGGTAGTTCAGCATCAGGCCGCGCGCGCGCCGGCGCTCGGCGAGCAGACCCGCGGTAAACAGCAGCAGCTTGTCCTTCTCGCGTGGGGTCAGTTCCATCTCGTCCTGTCCTCGTTCAGGTATTCCCTCAGGTATTCCATATGCGCGGCACGCACATCGGCAAGCCCGTCACCACCGGCCGAACCGCACCCCACAGCCGCGTGAACCACTGCCGCCCCGGTTCGCACGCCGGACCCAGATAACGCGCCACCAGCAAGCCCGGTAACAAGGTCACCGCGCCCTCGCCGACGCTCGGCACGATGTCGCGGCAGACATCACGCAAAGCCGTGTCGCAGGCCGGCGCCGCCACCAGCAAGGTGCCGACGACAGGCTGGCCCGCCAGCCCCACCGGCGAATCCAGCAGCGCGCTGCCGCCACCGATCCGCCCGCGCTCCAGCCACACAGGGCGCCCGTCGCGGCAGATGCGCGTTTGCAGCGCCAGTTCGCCGCGGGTGAAACGCTCACCCGCGCCGGTACGGCCGAAACACAGCATCTCGGCACCAATGAAGCGCGCATCGCCCTGCAGCGTCACGTCCGTGCCGAGGGTGCCCAAAGCGCCATCGAAGACGATGGTCTCCTGCGGCAACCACTCGCACACGGCGCCGTCGGCCACCGCGATGCGCTGCGTCAGCCCTGCGGACGGCCCGGCGCTGCGATACCACTTGCCGGCACCCGGCGTCGTCAGCAAGGCGTGCGCCCCCTCATCCACCTTGACGTCGATCACCAGCGAGTCGCCCCCGGCGATGCCGGCCGGCGGATGCAGCACGATGCCGTGGCACACGCCCTCGCCTTCCGGGTACAGCGCCTTCTGCACGCGCAGCGGCCCAAAATGGTGCCGACGCACAAGAACAGTGCGAGCGCCCCGGCGTGCGAACTGGAGCCCGAGCTCGGCGCACCATCCGGATGCGCCGGGCTGCGGCGAAAACGTGGGCTCAAGGCCAGGAAGGGCGTCGACGACGGCATTCATGCACGTCATGTAGCAATCCTCAGGCCAGGCGCGAGCGATGGAAGAGCGATGGAACACAGGACAGGATCGAGCGGCGCTCACCATCCTGCGCCCGGCGTCGCTCCTGCATGCCGACGCCGGGTCGGCTCAGCTCAGCTCGTCGGCAAAGGCGTGATTGACATCGCGGTGATGGAGTTCATCGGCACGCACCGCGACGATGACCTCGCGCAGGCGCGCGTCCTGGGCGAGATTCCAGTAATCGATCGCGATCTTCGGCGCCGGGATGTTGGCGTAGGTGCCGTTGTCCACGCCAGCCAGATACTCGGTGTAACTGTAGACCGCCTCCTCCTCGAAATAACCGACGACGCGATGCGCGGTCCGTGGCGAGATCAGGTACAGCAGGAAGTAGAAGTTAAAGAAGACGCCCTGCGCGATCACGATCAGCAGACGCTCGAACCGCGTCGGCTGGGCAACATGAATGAAGGTCATCAGGTGAATGCGTTCGTTGTCCGCTTCGTCCAGAAGCGTGCGGATCCAGCCGCGGTCGCCTTCCATCCGGCGCAGCGCACGCAGATGCTGCAGCGCGCCGCCCACCATGCCGGGCACGGCAGCAACCGTTTCCAGCACCACCGCACGATGGCCGTAGCGACGGGCGAAGACCGTGTCGGCGAAGAAGCGCATCGCCTTGGTGAAGGCCAGCGCAATCCGGTCCGAGAAATCGCGTGGAACGTGGTGCCGCTCAAGCGGGGGCGTTTCTGACATACGTGCAGCCTTGTGTATTGCTCACTTTCGCCGTGCATGCAGGACCGTCAGCCAGCCAAAGGCCCCCCTCCGGCGCCTGCCTGCTTGCGACTGAATGGCGCACCATCACACCGAGACTTTAGTGCGCGCCCAGGTTTTTTCCAGGCATGGTGCGCAGCCGGCAGTCAGATCCCGTCAATGAGTTCCCGGCCTTTGATGAAGCCCATTTCTTCAGCGATGGCTTGCGTGGAATAGAAGAGTTCCGGATCTGACTGGGCGCGAGCGACGGTATCAGACATGGGTCCGGCGCCCGGCGCCGTGATGTTCACCATGAAACCCCCTTGCTGTCCATGGCCGGCAAGCGTTTCGTTTTGCTCGGCGCAAGGATTCGCGCAGACATGTATTTGCCTGCCGTGGTATTCCTCGTTTTTCCATCCCTGCTGATCGGTCGCTGAGGCGTGCGTGAGGTTCGGGTTATCCATCGGGATCTCCAGGTGACGTGTAAAAATCGGATGCGCGTGCTTGCCCCTCTAATCTGATCGCAATGGCGGCGCAACTCCGTTCGTTACCGAACGCATGGGGATTTTTTCGAATGTCACGAATTCGTGCCCGGAAGGCGCCCGCGGAATTTATACGCTGCTGTGCGCGCTGACGTACGGAACCGGCCGACCGACACGGGTACTGTGGAATCGGTGACGGGTGAATCGCGCGGTAACGGCGATCCGGTCGCTTAACTCACATCGAGGTAAATCTCATGAACAGCATCGTTTACATCGTCGGTCTGATCGTCATCGTGTTAGTGATCTTGTCGTTTTTCGGGCTGCGCTAACGCCTCCGTCGGACCGTGACAGGCGCCTCAGCGACTCCACGCGCAGCACCCAGTTCAGCGCGCGAGGCATCGCTGATGCCGCTCGTCGACCCGCTTGGCGAACCATTCGGTGGTGAGCTTGCGGCTGATCTTGGGCCCCTTCAGCGCGATGCGCGGCACCACCGCGCGCGGCAGGGGGCGGCGCTCGATCCTGTCCGCCAGGTCGAACACGCGCTGGTAGAGCGTGCTGCGCTCGAAATCGGCGCTATCGCCCTGTTCGAGCGCACCGCGGATCGCCCGCTGATCCAGGTCGAGGCGCTTGCCGAGCGAGCGCACCGCAAGCTCCGTGCTGCCAGGCCGGGTCTCATCATCGTCGCCGTGGCGCACCAGATCGCCATCGAGGTCGAGCGGTATGCCCGACGCCACGCTCACCGCGCTCTGGAACGCGGCGTTGCGGCTCGCGTAGCGGCCGGCATTGAAGTCGGCAAAGCGGTAGAGCTGCTTGTCGTAGGATGCCGGGTAATCGAGCAGATGCGCGATGCCGAAATACAGGCCGCCACGGCGCGTGAACACTTCGTGGCGGATCGAACCGGCCACGGCGTAGGGGTAGGTGTGCTCCCTCGCGTACTCTTCGGCAAAGGCGATGCTGACCTGCATTGCGCCACCGGTCCGCACCGGATTCAAGCCGCCGAACAGGCGCTGCCCCATCGGCACCATGCCGATGAAGTCCTCGAATATTTCGCTCAGTTCCCGCTCGGTTTTCACCGCATCGATGCGCTCGCTATAGCTCTTGCCGGTGGAGGACGACAGTTGCAGGGCTACGCGCGCGGCAAGCTTGGGCACGCCCAGGCGCTCGGCGCGACGGTCGATCTCCTCCCAGGCAATGCGCGCGAGGTTGGCGACCGGCGGGTCGGCGCGAAAGGTCGACTCCTGTTCGGTGACGGCAAGCACGGCGCAGATGTTCGACTGGTTCGGCGTGATCCCCTGCGCCGCGAACGCCGCGTAGATATCCACGGCCCAGCCCGAGCGATCGGCGGTACTGGCGGGCAGCAAGTTTGCGATCTTCGAGCGGACCTCGGCGGGGCGTGCCGGCGGGGGCTCGGGCAGGCGCACTTCGCTCGCACAGCCGACCAGCGTGGCGATGCCCAAGGCGGCAAGCCACTGGCCGGCACGCGAAGCGACGGGCATGAAGCGGGACGAATCAGGAGGTGGGTGCATGCAGGAACGAACTCGCCGCGCAGGCGCCTTCGGGTATCGGAGAAGGCGAACAGTCCATCGTGCATGGGGATGATCGTTTGCGCAAGGGCGCGTTACGGCGCGGTCGATCATGACGGCGCCGGCGACCGTATCGACGATGAACTGCGCCGGTGCCGTCGCCCGCGCATCGGTGTAGTCTGACGCTGCCTTCCGACAAACCATGCGGGATTCCGCATCCATGCAACCATGCTGACCGGCCACACCGCTGAAGTCCTCAAGCACCCGGGCGCGTTCGTCCTGCGGACACTGAAGGCGTTTCGCGCCAACCAGGGCCTGCTGCTGGCCGGCGCGATCGCCTATTACGCCTTGCTGTCGACGGTGCCGCTGCTGATCCTGACCGTGATCGGGCTGTCGCACATCATCGATGAAAACGAGTTGCTGCGGACCCTCGGGCGCTACCTCGAATGGCTGATGCCGGGGCACTCGCGAGCGATCCTCGCGGAACTGGCGAATTTCCTCGCGCACCGTGAAGTCATCGGCTGGGTCTTGCTGGCCACGATGCTGTTCTTCAGCTCGCTGGCCTTCACCGTGCTGGAAAACGCGATGTCGGTGATCTTCCACCACCGGGTGGCGATCAGGCGGCGCCATTTTCTCGTTTCTGCGGTGATCCCGTATGTCTACATCGTGTCGCTCGCGTTCGGGTTGCTGCTGGTGACGCTGGTGGCAGGCAGCATTCAGGCGATGGGCGAGGAACAGGTGGAATTCCTCGGGCGCAGCTGGTCACTCGGCGGCGTGTCCGGTGTGCTGCTCTATCTGCTGGGTCTCGCGGGCGAAATCTTCGTGCTGACGTCCGTGTACCTGGTGATGCCGGTGGGCCGGCTGTCGCTGCAGCACGCGCTGATCGGTGCAGTCACCGCGGCCCTGCTGTGGGAGCTGTCGCGCCATGCGCTGGTGTGGTACTTCGCCACGCTGTCGCAGATCAGCACCGTTTACGGCTCGCTGACGACAACCATCGCGGTGCTGCTGAGCCTGGAGGTTGCAGCAACGCTGCTGTTGCTGGGCGCTCAGGTGATCGCCGAGTTCGAACGCGCCGGCAATGGCGAGACTGAAGCGCGACCGCAGCCGTTCACGACCGGGCGGGGCTGACTGGACGGTGTCCCAGATGCGCGCGAATGTTGCAGACGAGGTGCCGGGCGGCGAACGGAATTTCCGGTCTTACACCGCCAGGGCCTCGCGCACGCCATCGGCCTCCATGTTGGCGCCCGCCCCGCGCATCACGATCTCGCCACGTTCCATGACGAGGTAGTGGTCGGCGAGCGAGCGGGCGAAGTCGTAATACTGTTCGACGAGCAAAATCGCCATCTCGCCGGTTTCGGCGAGGCTGCGGATGGCGCGCTCGATGTCCTTGATGATCGAGGGCTGGATACCTTCGGTGGGTTCGTCGAGGATGAGCAGTTTCGGTCCGAAGGCGAGCGCACGGCCGATGGCGAGCTGTTGTTGCTGGCCGCCGGAGAGGTCACCGCCACGTCGGCCGAGCATCTGCTTGAGCACCGGGAACATGTCAAAGATGCGCGCGGGCATCGGGGTGCCGCGCGGCCGCGTGGCGAGGCCCATGAGCAGGTTTTCTTCGACGGTGAGCCTTGGGAAGATTTCGCGCCCTTGCGGCACGAAGCCGATGCCGGCACGCACACGGGCATGCGAGGGGGCGCGGGTGATGTCCTCGTCGCCGAAGGTGACCTTGCCGCTGGCAGCGGGCACGAGTCCCATCAGGGTCTTGAGCAGCGTGGTCTTGCCGACGCCATTGCGCCCGAGCAGCGTGGTGACCTTGCCGAGCGGCACTTCGAAAGAGAGGCCGCGCAGGATGTGGCTACCGCCATAGTATTGGTTCAGGTTGTCGACTTTCAGCATGTTCCATTCCTTTCCAAAATACGCGCCCACCAAGCCTCCGCCGCCAAGCCGGATGTGGCGGGTGTTTGCGGAAGGGCGAGGACTGTCTGAGCGCAAGCGCGGAAGCGCGCTGCTGCGCGAGTTCCGCAGCCCTGGAGCAATTACCCGCCACAGCCGGCGATTACTCCCACGATCTCCCAGCACCGCTTTCACAATCGCACCAAATTCCGTGAGCGATTGGGGTCTTGCTGCTAACCGCCGGCCACAGGGGGTATTCCCTCCGCGGCTGCGGAACTCGCGGGACGGCGCGCTTCCGCGCCTCCGCTCAGACAGTCCTCGCCGCTGCGGGAACACCCCCAATGTCCGGCTTGCGATGTTCGTTATCGAAGGCCGCTTCATTCCTTCTTTCTCAGCGGCCCAGATACACCTCGATCACCCGCGGATCCTCCTGCACCGTCGCCAGATCCCCTTCCGCCAGCACCGATCCTTCGCACAACACCGTCACCTTGCCGCCCAAGGCCTCGACAAAGGCCATGTCGTGCTCCACCACCACCAGCGAATGCTTGCCGGCAAGACTCACGAACAACTCCGCCGTGCGCTCCGTCTCGTCGTCCGTCATGCCCGCTACTGGCTCGTCCAGCAGCAACAGGCGCGGCTCCTGCATCAGCAGCATGCCGATCTCCAGCCACTGCTTCTGGCCGTGCGACAACAGCCCCGCCTGCCGGTCGGCCTCCTTGTCGAGACGGATCTGACGCAACACCTCACTGATACGATCACGTTCGTCGCCGAACAAGGCCGCGAACAGCGTGCGGCGCACGCGCTTGTCCGCCTTCATCGCCAGCTCCAGATTCTCGAACGCCGTGTGCTGCTCGAAGATCGTCGGCTTCTGGAACTTGCGGCCGATGCCCGCGTGCGCGATCTGCGGCTCCGTGAGGCGCGTCAGGTCGATCGTCTGGCCGAAGAAGGCCTTGCCCGAATCGGGCCGCGTCTTGCCGGTGATGACGTCCATCATCGTCGTCTTGCCGGCGCCGTTCGGGCCGATGATGCAGCGCAGCTCGCCGGCGTCGATTTCCAGCGACAACTTGTTGAGCGCACGGAAGCCGTCGAAACTCACCGTGATGTCGTCCAGATACAGGATGACGTTGTGCGACAGATCCAGCTCGCCCTGCTGCACCAGATGGCTCGTCGAGGCCTCGCCCTCCCATTGTTCGCGCAGGTTTTCGCGCGTCGCGAAAGCGTCCGCCGCGGCGCGGTCGAGGTCGGTGGAGACGGCGTTCATGCGGTCGCTCCTTTGGCTGCGGCAATGCTGGGCGCGCCGGATTCCATCACCGTGGCGTCGGGCTGCACACCCGGGCGCGCATCGGCGGGTAGTGTCGCCGTCGTCGCCCCCCTCGCCGACACCGGCGCCGCAGGGGGCAGCTCGGCCTTGCGGGTGCGCAACTTGCGCCACAGGCCGACGACGCCGTCAGGCAGGTACAGCGTGACCGCGATGAACAGGAAGCCGAGGAAAAAGGGCCAGTATTCGGGGAAGGACACGGTAAACCAGCTTTTCGCGAGGTTGACGATGCCGGCGCCGAGCACCGCACCGACGAGCGTGCCGCGCCCGCCTACGGCGACCCATACGGCGATTTCGATGGAGTTGGCGGGGCTCATTTCGGACGGGTTGATGATGCCCACCTGGGGCACGTACAGCGCGCCGGCGATGCCGCACAGCACCGCCGACAGGGTCCACATGAAGAGTTTGTAGTGCAGCGGGTTGTAGCCGATGAACATGACGCGACTCTCGGCATCGCGAATCGCGGCGAGCACGCGGCCGAAGCGCGAGGTGACGAGGTAGCGGCCGAGGATCAGGCAGGCGACGAGGAGTGCCGCGGACAGGGCAAAGAGCGTCACGCGCATCTCGGGCGAGGTGATGCTGTGGCCGAGGATGCGTTTGAAGTCGGTGAAGCCGTTGTTGCCGCCGAAGCCGGTTTCGTTGCGGAAGAACAGCAGCATCGCGGCGTAGGTCAGCGCCTGGGTGATGATGGAGAAGTACACGCCCTTGATGCGCGAGCGGAAGGCGAAGTAGCCGAAGATGAAGGCGATGAGGCCGGGCAGCGCCATGACGAGGAGGGCGGACCACAGGAAGGAGTCGGAACCGGCCCAGTACCAGGGCAGTTCCTTCCAGTCGAGGAACACCATGAAGTCGGGCAGATCGCTCTGGTAGCTGCCGTCGCGGCCGATCTGGCGCATCAGATACATGCCGAAGGCGTAGCCGCCGAGGGCGAAGAAGAGGCCGTGGCCGAGGCTGAGAATGCCGGCGTAGCCCCAGATGAGGTCCATTGCGACGGCAACGACCATGTAGCACAGGATCTTGCCGAGCAGGCTGACGGTGTAGGCCGACAGGTACAGCGGGTGGCCCTCGGGCAGCGCCAGGTGGGCGACGGGCACCCCGATCCAGGTGATCGCGGCGAAGAGCGCGAGGGCGATCCAGCCGGTTCGCGGCATGCTCTGGATCAGTCTTATGGTGAACGGGGTGCGCATTTGTGGCGCCTCCTTCTTGTTTCAATTCGCCAAGCCCCAACGGGCCGTGCCTTCGCTTGCGCCGCCCGGGGTATTTGCTCTGCGGGCTGCGGAACTCGCTCGTTACACTCGCTCAGACAGTCCTCGCCCGCGCCGCAAATGCCCCGATCGACGCTGTTTCCTTTTGGGCCGTGCACACAACGTTCGCGGTGTTGGCGGCCAGGGGTGTCTGCGGAGGGGCGAGGACTGTCTGCCCGAAGGGCGAGTTCCGCAGCCACGGAGCAGACACCCCTGGCCGCCAACACCTGCCCCCCAACGTATCAGTTGTCCGCAAACCTTCCCTTCAGCGCAAAAATCCCCTGCGGCCGCTTCTGGATGAAGATGATGATGAACACCAGCACGAGGATCTTCGCGATCACCGCGCCGGCCCAGCCTTCGAGGAATTTGCCGACGATCCCGAGCCCCAGCGCCGCCCACACCGCGCCGGCAAGCTGGCCGACGCCACCGAGCACCACGACCATGAAGGCATCCACGATGTAGCCGGTGCCCATCGCCGGACCGACGTTGGCGATCTGCGACAGCGCGAGGCCGCCGAGACCGGCCACGCCCGAGCCGATCGCGAACGCCAGCGTATCGACGCGCGCGGTGGGCACGCCGACACAGCCCGCCATCGGACGGTTCTGCGTGACCGCGCGCACGAACATGCCCAGGCGGGTCTTCTGCATCATCAGCCAGATCAAGAGCAGCACGAACACCGCGAAGCCGACGATGACGATGCGGTTCCACGGCAACACCACACCAGCCGCCATCTCGATGCCGCCCGACATCCACGTCGGGTTCGCGAGTTCGAGGTTCTGCGGGCCGAAGCTCACGCGCGCGGCCTGGATCAGCACCAGCGACAGGCCCCAGGTCGCGAGCAGGCTTTCCAGCGGACGGCCGTAGAGGTGGCGCAGCACCAGGCGCTCCATCGCGACACCGACCAGCGCGGCGGACAGGAAGGCGACCGGGATCGCGGCGACGACGTACCAATCGACGTAGGCCGGGAAGTGATTGCGGAAGACACCCTGCACGACGAAAGTCGCGTACGCGCCCACCATCAGCAGTTCGCCGTGCGCCATATTGATGACACCCATGACGCCGTAGGTGATCGCGAGACCCAGCGCCGCGAGCAGCAGGATCGAGCCCAGCGACAGGCCGGAGAACAGCGTGCCGACGGCCTCGGCGGTGGCGACGCGGCGGTCGATGGCGCGGATCGAGGCCTCGGCGGCGGCACGCACTTCGGCGCTCGGCTCGGACCAGTCGTTGCCGTTCTTTGCCAGCAGCGCCGCGAGCAGGTTCTTCACCGCCGGATCGGACGATTCGCCGAGCATCTCGGCGGCTTTCAGGCGCCTGGCGGCATCGCCCGAAGCGAGATACACGCGCGCGGCAGCGCGGCCGAGCACGCCGCGGATCTCGTCGTCGGCTTCGCTCGCCAGCGCCCGCTCGAATACCGGCAGCAGCGTTTCGCCGGTGTTGTCGGCGAGCGTGCGCGCCGCTGCGAGGCGCTCGCCGCGATCCGCCGACGACAGCGCCAGCGCCGCCCTTGCGGTGGCGAGCGCGCGGCGCACGCGGTTATTCACGGTCACGGGCTCGACCGCCGCGGGCGCGATATCGAGCGCTTCCCCGGTGGCCGCCGCGGCAACCGTGTCGCCATGCACGATCACCACCCTGCCGCCGGCTACACCAAGCGCACCGGCTTCGAGCGCGTCGAGCACGCGGCGCGCCTCGTTGCCACCCTCCGCGCCGCCGGCCACGCCCAGGGCCTCGATGGTGTCGAGGCGGCTCTGGAAGTCGCCAGCGAAGCCCGCCACCATGCCTTCGTCGAGCGCGGCGCGCGCCGGCCCGACAAGCAGCGTCAACAGCAACACGCCACGCAGCAAAATTTGAAGTGCAGGCAGTCGGTGCATCGCCGGCTCCGTCGCATCATTCACCCGGCGTCGCACCGGGCGAGGAATTCGGAAAAGGCGGGCCGGCCGCAGCCGGCCCGAACATACAACAAGGAGAGATGGCTCGCGCTACAACGGGCGGACCGCAGAATCCGCCCCGGGCCATGCCAGCCGCTGGCCCGAAAGGTCTCCTCCACTTTTTTGTTCTGCTCCGGCTTACAGCTTCTGCTTGCCCTCGTTGCCGGCGATGAACGGGCTCCACGGCTGGGCGCGAATCGGCTCCTTGGTCTTCCACACCACGTCGAACTGGCCGTCGCCGCGTACTTCGCCGATGTACACCGGCTTGTGCAGGTGGTGGTTGGTCTTGTCCATGGTCAGCGTGAAGCCCGACGGCGCCTTGAAGGTCTGGCCGCCGATCGCCGCGATGACCTTGTCGGTGTCGGTCGACTTGGCCTTCTCGACCGCCTGCTTCCACATGTAGAGGCCGACGTAGGTCGCCTCCATCGGGTCGTTGGTGACCACGGTGTCGGCGTTCGGCACGCCGTTCTTCTTCGCCCAGTCCTTGTACTTCTTCGCGAACGCGTCGTTCTCGGGGTTCTTCAGCGTCATGAAGTAGTTCCACGCCGCGAGGTGGCCGACCAGCGGCTTGGTGTCGACGCCGCGCAACTCCTCCTCGCCAACCGAGAACGCCACCACCGGCACGTCGGTCGCCTTCAGTCCGGCGTTGCCCAATTCCTTGTAGAAGGGCACGTTCGAGTCGCCGTTGATCGTCGAGATCACGGCGGTCTTCTTGCCCTCGGCGGCGAACTTCTTGATCTTCGCGATGATCGTCTGGTAGTCCGCATGGCCGAAGGGGGTGTAGTCCTCCATGATGTCGGCCTCGGCCACCCCCTTGCTCTTCAGGAAGGCGCGCAGGATCTTGTTCGTGGTGCGCGGATAAACGTAGTCGGTGCCCAGCAGCACGAAGCGCTTGGCGCCGCCGCCTTCGGCGCTCATCAGGTACTCGACCGCGGGAATCGCCTGCTGGTTGGGTGCCGCGCCGGTGTAGAAGACGTTCTTCTCCAGTTCCTCACCCTCGTATTGCACCGGGTAGAACAGCAGGCCGTTGAGTTCCTTGAACACCGGGTTCACGGACTTGCGCGACACCGAGGTCCAGCACCCGAATACCGCCGCGACCTTGTCCTGGGCGACCAGCTGGCGCGCCTTCTCGGCGAACAGCGGCCAGTTCGACGCCGGGTCGACCACCACCGGCTCGAGCTTCTTGCCCATTACGCCGCCGGCCGCGTTGATCTCCTCGATGGTCATCAGCGCGACGTTCTTCAGCGCCGTTTCAGAAATCGCCATCGTGCCCGACAGCGAATGCAGGATGCCGACCTTGATCGTTTCGGCCGCATGCGCGCCGACCGGCAGGCCGATCGCAGCAATGGAAGCGGAAAGCGTGAGCGCTTTGACGAAATTGCGACGATTCATCGACAGATCCCCCTGTTGGAAAGTGGTGCAACGCGCGGTGCGTTGTCACAATTTCTTTCGCAAGGCCTGTACCAGATCGTAAAATTGCCGCAAATTCAATGACTAAGGCGTAAATTGCGGCCGCCCGCGGGGCCGCAGCAGAGGGCATTGCGCCCCGCTATGACGCACGGCACGAGGCGGCGGCACCAAGGCAGTGCGCCGCGCGTCACCGCATCGTGCGGCTCAGCGCCGCCAGAACACCGGCGTCATCACCACCAGCAAGGTGAAGATCTCGAGACGCCCGAGGATCATCGTGAAGGCCAGCACCCAGCTCTGGAAATCGCTCAGGCCCTGGTAGTTCGATGCCGGTCCGACCGCGCCGAGGCCGGGGCCGGTGTTGTTGAGACAGGCCACCACGCCCGAGAACGCCGTGATGATGTCCAGCCCGGTGGCCGACAGCAGCAGGGTCAGCGACACGATGCTGACCATGTACATGAAACTGAAGCCCAGCACCGCGTGCAGGATGTCGTCCGACACCGGCTTGTCGCGGATGCGCACCGGATGCACCGCCTGCGGGTGCAGCGAGCGCACGATCTCGCGGTACACCTGCTTGTACAGGATCATCGCGCGCATCATCTTGATGCCGCCCCCGGCGGAGCCCGAACAGGCGATGAAACTGCCGAGGAACAACACCCAGATCTGCGCAAACATCGGCCACAGCGTGTAATCGAAAGTCGCAAGGCCGAGCGAGGTGGAGATCGACACGACGTGGAAGCCGACGTAGCGCAGCGTGCTGAAAACATCGCCGTGCGCATCGAACTGCGTCAGGAAGGTCGTCAGCACGACAATACTCAGCGCCAGCATGGCGAAGTAGAACGGCAGCTCGGGGTCCGCCAGATAGGGTCGCAGACTGCGCCGCGCCAGTGCGAGGTAATGGGTCGCGAAGTTCAATCCCGACAGCAGCGCGAAGCCCATCACGATGAGATCCACCGGCACGCTGTCGAAGTGCCCGAGCGATGCGTCCTTGCTCGAAAATCCACCCAGTCCGGTCACGGTGAAGGCGTGAATCAGCGCTTCCCAGCCATCCAGCCCGGCAATCCACAGGCTGAGCGCGCACGCCACGGTCAGCAGCGAATACGTCAGCCACAAGCCTTTCGCGGTCTCGGCGATGCGCGGCGTCAGGCTCTGCTCCTTCATCGGCGTCGGCACTTCGGCCTTCATCAGCTGGCGTCCGCCGATGCCCAGCAGCGGCAGGATCGCCACCACCAGCACGATCACGCCCATGCCGCCGATCCAGTGCATGAAGGTGCGCCACAGGTTGATCGAGATCGGCAGCTCGTCGAGTCCCGTGAGGACCGTCGCGCCGGTCGCCGTCAGGCCCGATACCGCCTCGAAATACGCGTCCGTGACGGACAGGCCGGGGATGAAGTCGAGCAGCGGCAAGGCACCGAACACCGGCATCACGATCCACGTCAGCGCCACCAGCAGGAAACCGTCACGGGCGTGCAAATCGCGCCGCCGGCCGCGCGTCAGCGCCCACAGTGCGGCGCCGGCCGCCAGCGTGATCAGCACCGCGTTGTCGAAGGCCGTGGTGGCCCCGTCGCCGAGGAAGAAGGACACGGCCAGCGGAAACAGCATCAACAGGCCGAAGATCATCACGATCAGGCCCAGCGCGTTGAGCGGCGGGTGGTAGCTGGTGAAGCGGCTCACAGGAAAGTGAACCCGACCTGGAAGAGCTTCTCGACCTGACGCACGAGCTTCTTGTGCGTACAGAACACGATCACATGGTCGCCACTCTCGACCACCGTATCGTGGTGCGGCATCACCACCATGCGCCGCAACACCTTGCCGTCGGGGCGGCGCTCCTCGCGCACGATCGCGCCGATGGTCGCACCCTTCGGCAGCGCAATCGCCTCCACTGCGCGCCCCACCACCTTCGATTCCTTGTGGTTGCCATGCGCGATGATCTCCAGCGCCTCGGCGGCACCACGGCGCAGACTGTGCACGGCGACGACGTCGCCCTGGCGCACATGCGCAAGCAGCGACCCGATCGAGGTCTGCGCCGGCGAGATCGCAATGTCGATCGGCCCGCCCTGCACCAGGTCGACATAGCTCTTGCGGTTGATCAGCGCCAGCGTGCGCCGCGCGCCCATGCGCTTGGCGAGCGACGCCGACATGATGTTGTCTTCGTCGTCGTTGGTCAGCGCAACGAACAGGTCGGTCTCGTCGATGCCCTCGTTCTCGAGCAGCTTCTCGTCGGTGGTGTCGCCGCGCAACACCAGCGCGCGACGCAACTGCGTCGCCAGCAGATCCGCACGGTGCTTGTCGACCTCGATCACCTTGACGTTGTAATCTTCCTCGATGCTGCGTGCGAGCCGCAGGCCGATGTTGCCGCCACCGGCGATGAGGATGCGGCGCGTCGGCCGGTCGGAGCGGCGCAACTCGCGCATCACCTGGCGGATATGCACCGTCGCGGCAAGGCAGAACACCTCGTCGCCGGCCAGGACCATCGTATCGCCTTCCGGAATCAGCGGCTCGCCCTCACGGTAGATCGCCGCGATGCGCACCTCCACGTTCGGCATGTGATAGCGCAGCGCCTTCAGTGGATGCCCCACCAGCGGTCCGCCCTCGAAGGCGCGCACGCAGATCAGGCTCAGCACGCCATCGGCGAATTCCATTACCTGCAGCGCCTCCGGGAAGGCGATCAGGCGCTTGACGTAATCGGTGACGATCTGCTCCGGGCAGATCGAGAAATCCACCGCAAAATTGCTGTCGTCGAGCAGTTCGGGATAATCGACAAAATCGGTCGACCGCAGCCGCGCAATGCGCGTCGGCAGGTTGAACAAGGTCTTGGCGACGCGGCACGCGCACAGATTGGTCTGGTCCGACTGGGTGACCGCGATCAGCAGGTCGGCGTCGTCCGCGCCGGCGTCGCGCAGCACCGACGGCGATGCGGCATTGCCGCACACGGTGCGCAGCTCCAGCCGGTCGCGCAGCACCTCGAGGTGATCCGCGCTGGTGTCGATCAGCGTGATGTCATTCGCTTCCGACACCAGATTCTCGGCCACCGAGGCGCCGACCTGGCCTGCACCGAGGATGATGATTTTCACCTGACAGACGTCCCGAAACGGTGGAGAAACGGGGATTCTACGCTACCCGGAGTGGCGTCAGAACGCTGGTGCTTCAGGCTTCTTCGCTCTTGCGACCACCCTGCAGCCCGAGCTGCTTGAGCTTGCGGTACAGATGCGTGCGCTCCAGCCCGCTGCGCTCCGCGAGACGCGTCATGTTGCTGCCTTCGAGGCGCAGGTGGTGCTCGAAGTACAGGCGCTCGAAGGCCTCGCGTGCCTCGCGCAGCGGCTGATCGAGCGACACCGCGACGACCCCCTCGGTGGACGGAATCAGCAGCCGGCGCACGTCCGTCAGGCTGATTTCCTCGTCCAGCGTACCCAGCGCCAGGGACTTCACCGCAGCCCGCAGCTCGGCGTAGCCGCCCGGCCATGGCTGCGCGCGCAAGGCGTTGAGTGCCGCCGTGGAGAACTGGCGACGCGGCACCTCTCCCGCCTCGACCAGATGCAGCAGGAGCTGTGCGGCGATCTCCGGCAGATCGTCGCGCACATCGGCAATCGACGGCGGCGCCAGACTGACCTCGAACAGCCGCAGCACCAGCGACTCCTCCCAGCCGTCACGCACCAGCGTTTCCTGCGTGTGGTCGGTTGCCACCACCATTCGCAGGTCGTAGCGATCGAGGCGCTCCAGCGCGAAAGCGAGATTTTTCTGCTGCGTGCGCGACAGACGCGACAGCTCGGCGACGAACAGCACCCCGCCCTGGCAGGCCTGCAGCTGGGTCAGGTCAAGCGGCGTCGACACGCTCGACAGATCCAGCCACGGCGACGCCTTCGACTGGAAACTGCGCGCCGCCAGCTCCGCCAGGCTGCCGCTGCCGACCCGCAGCAACAACACGCGCGAGTTCACCACCACCTGCTGCACCAGGCGCTGCAATTCGCGCAGCGGCACCGAACGCGTGAACGCCGCCAGGGTCAGCGGCGTCGGCGCACCGGGCGCGGCCGGCCGCTGCAGCCCGCGCTTGACCGCCGACAGCAGCTTCTGCAGGCCGATCGGCTTTTCGAGGTAGTCGATCGCGCCGATGCGCGTCGCCTCGACCGCGGTGTCGATCGTTCCGTGCCCGGACATCATCACGACCGGCATGTTGAGCTGGCCGTTCGCCGACCATTCCTTCAGCAGCGTGATGCCGTCGGTGTCCGGCATCCAGATGTCGAGCAGCACCAAGTCGGGGCGCTGCGCATTGCGCACCGCGCGTGCCGCAGTGGCGTTCTCGGCCACCACGACGTCGTGCCCCTCGTCGCTGAGGATCTCGTAGAGGAGTTCGCGGATGCCGACTTCGTCGTCAACGATAAGTATGTTTGCCATGTATCACTAATCACAGTTCGGCGGTCGCGAGGCGCAAGCGGATGCGGACCTCGGCGCCACCGGAATCGCCGTTCAGCAGGCGGATGTCGCCGCCATGTTCGTCGATGATCTTCTTGACCATCGCCAGACCCAGGCCGGTGCCCCGGCTCTTGGTCGTGAAATACGGTTCGAACGCTCGCGTCAGAACCGGCGCCGGAAACCCCGGGCCGTTGTCGCGCAGCAACAGCGCCACGCGGTCGCCCTCCAGTCTAGTCGACAGGATGACCACCCCGTGCTCCTGTCCGAACAATGCATCCTCGGCATTCTGCAGCAGGTTGTGGATCACCTGGCGTATCTGGCTGGCGTCACCCGCGACCGGCGGCAGATTGCGTGCAAGCTCCGCGCGGATCAGCACGGGCGAGCTCTCGTAGAGATTCAGCACCTCGCCGATCAGCGCATTCAGGTCGAGACGACCGAACACCGGACTCGGCAGCTTCGCATAGTCGCGAAAATCGTTCACCAGATTCTTCATCGACTCGACCTGATTGACGATGGTACGCGTCGCGCGCTCAAGAATCTCGCGTCCTTCCGCATCGAGCCGGTCAGCCAGCTTGTAGGCCAGGCGTTCGGCCGAAAGCTGGATCGGCGTCAGCGGATTCTTGATCTCATGCGCCAGCCGCCGCGCCACCTCGGCCCACGCCGCGGTGCGCTGCGCCGCGATCAGGCGCGAGATGTCGTCGAACACCACCACCAGGCCGCCGCCGGAAGCCTGCGGCAGGCGCGCGCCATGGATCAGCAGCGTCTGCGGCAGGCCCGCATCGGGGCCCAGCTCGAACTGCTCGTGCCAGTCGCCCTCGTTGTCGGCGAAGCCCTTCAGCAGCGCGTCCCGGAAGCTATGGTGACGCGGCCACTCCGCCAACGACAAATCCTCGAAGCCTTCCAGCTCGTCATGCAGGATCGCCATCGCTCCGGCATTGGCGGCGCGCAGCTTACCATCTGCGGCGAACGCAAGCACCCCCGTCGACAGGTTCGCCAGCACGCTTTCGAGATAGGCACGCGCCCCCTCCACCGCTGCGCTGTTGCGCTCGGCCAGATCGCGCGCTTCGACCAGCTGGCGCGTCATGCGGTTGAAGGACTGGGTCAGCACGCCGAGCTCGTCGCGTGCCGGCAGCGCCTGGCGCGGGCTGAAGTCGCCCTGCGCCACCGCCTGCGTCCCCTCGGCGAGAATCAGCAAGGGGGCCGCCAGGCGCCGCGACAGCACGAAGGCCACCGCCACCGCTGCAAGCAGCGCGAGCAGCAGGGCCAGCGTCAGCGTCAGGGTATAGATGCGGTTCAAGCCGGTGCGGCTCAGCGTCAGCTGTTGATATTCGCGGTACGCCTCCTGCACCGCCTCGGCATGGCGCACGAAAGTCTCCGGCACCGGCTGCGTCAGCTGCAGATAATGCGTTTCGAGGCTGAGCAGGCGCGACGGAATGGGCACCACCACGCGTATTGCCAAGCCCTCCCCGGGACGGGTATCGACCACGTGATAGCGCTGCGTCTGGCGCGCCTCGCGCAACTGCGCCATGCTTGGCAGATCCGGCATGAAGCCGGCGAGGCCATCCGACACCGTCACCATCACCTGCCCGCTCGGGCCGATTACGGTCACGGTACCCACCCCGGCCTGCTCGCGCAGGCGGTTCAGCAGCGTCGGCGAAATCGGGTCGGCGCCTTCCAGGTCCAGCGCCATGTCACGCGCCTTGTCGCTGACCTGCGTGACGAGATAATCGAGCGCATTCTGGCCGAGCGCGATACCCCCTTCCAGCGCCGAATCGACGCGCACGTCGAACCATGACTCGATGCTGCGCACCACGAACTGTAGCGAAACGGCATACACCACGACACCCGGCACCAGCGCCATCAAGGCGAACATCAGCATCAGGCGGTACTTCAGGCGCGAGCCGAACTGGCGTGCGCGATACTCGCGCCACAGGCTGCGCAGCTGGAACGCGACCAAGCCCAGCAATGCGACGGCGATCGCACCGTTGATCGCCAGCAGGTACGGGTAACTGTCGGCGAACAGGTCGGTGTTGGCGCTCGCCGAGGCGAGCAGGAACAGCGAGATGCCGGCGATGGCGGCGACGACGACGAGCAGCGCGCGCTTCATTGGACAGCACCCGCGAGAAAGGTCCAGCGCAGCCAGTCGGTCGCCAGATTCCAGTCACGGCTGCCGATGGCGGTCACCTGGAAGGGCTTCGGCAACAGGCTGGTGTCGAGCTGAAAACGCAGCGCCGCATGGTAGGACGTGCCGCTCTGCAGATCCGCCACGGGCACGATCTGCCAGTTGCGGATACGCAGCATGGTGCGCACGGCCGACTCCAGGGTCTCGAAGCTCTGATGAAAATTGCCCACCGACAGACGGTAGCTGCGGGTGATCGCGTTGTACGACACGCGGAAATTCAGCGCACGCTCCGCCACCACTTCGTCGAGCCAGTACCAGCGCGAGCGCTCGACGAGAAACTGCGCGGTGAAGTACAGCGAGACGCCGCGTGACACGGCATCGACGAGACGCGGGTTGAGTTCGATGTCGATGTCGGCATTGACGACGTAACCCTCCTCGCTCGGCACGATTTCGGCGTAGCCGATGCGCCCCTCCGCCAGCGCGGTCAGCGGGACCAGCAGGCATAGCGCCATCGCGGCCAGGCCGGCGCGCATGCGCCTAGCGATGCTTGCCGACGAGCGCGTAGTAAAAGCCGTCATGGTCCGCATTGGGCAGTAGCTGACATTCCACTTGGCCGTCGATCGGCAGCCGCAGCGCATCGGGATGGCAGCTGCAGAAGCGCTCGATCTGCATGCCATTTTCCTCGTCGAACAGCGAACACGTCACGTACAGCAGCTTGCCACCGGCCGCGAGTGTCGGCCACAGCGCATCGAGGATCTCCGCCTGCTGCGCGGCGAAACGCGCGATGTCCTCGGGCCGGCGCAACCACTTGATGTCCGGATGGCGGCGCGCGACGCCGGACGCCGAACACGGCACGTCGGCGAGGATGCGATCGAAGGGCTCGCCGTCCCACCAGGCCGCCCGCTTGCGGCAGTCCGCGGTGCGCACCTGGGCAGACACGCCCAGGCGGCGGAAGTTTTCCTCGATGCGTCGGGTGCGGGTGGCGTCCAGTTCCAGCGCAAGCAGGTTTACCGCCGCGGTTTCGAGGATGTGCGCCGACTTGCCGCCCGGCGCCGCGCACGCATCCAGCACCCGCTGGCCGGCCGCGAGGTCCAGCCAGCGCGCGGCCCACTGCGCACCGGCATCCTGGACCGACACCCGGCCTTCGGCAAAACCCGGCAAGCCGGCAACCGCAACCGGCCGCTCCAGCACCAGTGCCTCATTGACGAGGCTACGGAAAGCCAGCCCCGCCTGATCGAGTTCCCCGGCAACCGACTCTAGCGACGCACGCAGGCGATTCACGCGCAGACCCATCGGCGGCCGCTGGTTGCCGGCGGCAAGCGCCGCCTCCCAGGCATCCGGAAACGAGGTCCGCAGGCGCTCCACCCACCACGCCGGGTGGCGGTATCGCGCCGCCTCGTCCCCCGCGATCTCGGCATCGAGCGCAGCGGCGTTGCGCAGACGATTGCGCAACACGCCATTGACGACCCCCTTGAGCGCCGGCAACAGCGCCGCGGCGACTTCGACCGCCTGGTTCACCGCCGTATGAGCCTGCTCCGGACGGCTGTCGAGCCGGTACATGGCGACCAGCAACAAGGCATGGATCGCTTCCGGCAGCGGCTTGTGCAGCAGCTGGTGCAACAGGGCATCGCCGCGACCGTAATCGCGCAGCGTACCCCAGGCAAGATCGCGCACTGCGCCGCGCGTCGCGTCGGGCCACTGCGGATGCGCCAGGAGCATCGCCTCGAAGGCGTCGGTCAGGTTGGCACCCCCGATCACGGATTCGACCAGGGTCGCCGCACGGCTGAAGGCGAAGGCGAGGCTATCCGGCGGAAGCGCGGCGGCGCCATTGGATGGTCGTTGGGATCGAGTCACGTAAGAAGTCGTCGCTGGGATGCGCGCGCTTCCGCTGCGATTCACTCGAGCATGGCGCGCAGATAATTCGGCAGCGCGAATTGCGCTTTGTGTATGGCGCCATTGTAATACCGGAGCGGGCCGATTCCCCGTTGTAGCAGGCGTTTGTCGATCTCATCCGCATCTATGTCGAAGGGATCGATCCGCTCGGAGGCGCAGGCAAATCCCCACAGGCTGGCATACAGGGGAATGTAGAGAAAATAGGGGCGCACCGTGGGAAAAACGGCGCGCAGGCCGTGCATCAGCGTGCGCACCTGGGCCGACTGGAAGACGGGGGAACCGAGATGCAAAGTCAGCGCGCCCTGCCGCCCCAGCAGCGTCCGGCAATTCTCCAGAAACGCACGCTCATACAATGCCGCCGCCGGCCCGACCGGGTCCGTCAGATCGAGCACGATCAAGTCGAAGCGTTCGCCACCGGGCCGGGCCTGGCGGCACACATAATCCAGTCCGTTCTCAACACGGATCGTCGTGCGCGCATCATCGAGCGCGCCATGATGGACGGCGCCCAGATGGCGTCGCGCAAGCTCGATGACGGCCGCGTCGAGCTCGACGATCACGACCCGTTCGATGTCGCGGTACTTCAGCAGCTCCTTTGCCGAGCCTCCGTCTCCACCGCCAATCACCAGCGCGTGACGCAGTGCCGCGTGGGTGATGGCGGGAACATGGACAAGATTCTCGTGATAGTAGAATTCGTCGCCTTCCGAACTCATGAAACGGCCGTCAAGACGGAACAGTTTGCCGAAGGTCGGCGTGTCCCACACTTCATAGCGCTGGAAGGGCGAGGCCCCCGATTCAAGCAGATGGCCACCACGGCAGAAGAATCCGTAGTACGCGTTCAACTGCTCGACCAGGGCATTGGCCGGAATCGCTACCGGATTGATCTCATCAGTCATCACGAGCATCCGCAATGGAAAGTTTCACGTGAAACATCCCCGGCCAAGATCACGCATCAGACCGCCGAGGCAATCAGATCGTAGAGCATCTTGGTGATCAGTGCGCACACCACAAACAGGAACATCTTGCGGACGAAGCCCGCACCATGACGCAAGGCGAGACGCGACCCGACCACCGCTCCGGACAGATTGCACAGTGCCATCACCGCGGCAATACGCCACAGAATTTCGACATTGAACGCAAAGAACGCAATCGCCGCGACATTCGTCGCGACGTTGAGGATCTTCGCCGTCACTGAAGCGCGCAGAAAATCCATCCCGAGACATCGGACAAACAGGAAGATCAGAAAGCTCCCGGTGCCGGGGCCGAAGAAACCGTCGTAAAAACCCATGCCCGCGCCAATCACAATGGCAAGCACGAGCGGGCGAGTGCCGGAAATCGCCTTGCCGGCACCGGTGCCGAAGTCTTTACGCCAGAAAGTGTAGATCGCCACCGTGATCAGCAGCGCGAGGATCAGCGGCTTCAGTACTTCGGGCGGCAGATACGCGACTGCCTTGGCACCGAACCACGAACCGACGAACGCAGCCGCCGCACCCGGCAGGGCGACACGCCAGGGGATCGCGACGCGCCGCCCATACTGGATGGCGGCACTGCTCGTCCCCACGACGCTCGCCAGTTTATTGGTACCGAACAAGGTCGCGGGCGTCGTCGTCGGGAATGCCGCGAACAAGGCGGGGATCTGGATCAGGCCGCCACCCCCGACCACGGCGTCGACCAGGCCCGCGAAAAATGCCGCCAGACCAAGGACGAAGAACAGCGAATCGATATCAGGCATCGAAGAAAAGTTTCACGTGAAACACACAAATGCTTGGGGCGCCGCGTCGCGCCGGACGTACGCCGCTCAGCGACGCCACGCGCGGAACCGCGTGCTTCGTCCGATACTCACTTGCCGATACAGAAGCGCGAGAAGATCACGCCCAGCAGATCATCGGCCGTGAATTCGCCAGTCACCTCACCGATACTCTCCTGCGCACGACGCAGTTCCTCGGCGAACAGTTCCAGCGCCGCCCCCTGTTCGCGCGCCGCTTCCACGTGTCCAAGCGCAGCACGCAGCGCAACGAGATGACGTTCGCGTGCGAGCACCACATCCTCGCCATGCGCGTGCCAGCCGGCGATGCGCAGCAGTTCGCGGCGCAGCAGGTCGACGCCGGCCCCCTGTTGCGCCGACAGGAATACCGACACGGCCCCGTTCTCTTCGCTGCGCGCCGGATCGACCCCGCACAGGTCGATCTTGTTGTGCACGGTGATACGCTCAACGCCCGCCGGCAAGGCTGCATCGATCGTCCGGTCCCGCGCCTGCACACCCTCGCGCGCGTCGACGAGGCGCAGGATCACATCTGCGCGCGCGATTTCGCGCCAGGTGCGCTCGACACCGATCCGCTCGACCGGATCGCTAGTGTCGCGCAGACCTGCCGTGTCGATGACGTGAATCGGGATGCCTTCGATGGCGATCGTCTCACGCACCGCATCGCGTGTTGTCCCGGCGATGTCCGTCACGATCGCCCGCTCCTCTCCCGCGAGGCAGTTGAGCAGACTGGACTTGCCGACGTTAGGCTGACCAACCAGCACGACATTCATGCCGGTGCGCAGCAAAGCCCCCTGGCGCGCGCGGTCGAGCACATCGGCCAGTTGCGCGCGGATCGCCTCCAGCCGCTCCATCGCCCGCGCCTTCTCGAGGAACTCGAGCTCCTCCTCGGGAAAATCGAGGGTCGCCTCGACCAGCATGCGCAGATCGATCAGTGCATCGGTCAACCGGTGCATCTCGTCGGAAAACGCCCCCGACAGCGAACGTACCGCCGAGCGCGCCGCGGCCACCGTCGACGCTTCAATCAGGTCCGCGACCGCCTCGGCCTGGGCCAGATCCATCTTGCCGTTGAGAAAGGCGCGCCGCGAAAATTCGCCGGGCTGCGCCAGCCGCGCGCCGAGTTCGACACAGCGCGCGAGCAGCATTTGCATCACCACCGGCCCGCCATGCCCCTGCAGCTCCAGCACGTCCTCGCCCGTGAAGGAACGCGGTGCCGGAAAATACAGCAGGATTCCCTCGTCAATGACCTTGTCATCGACGTCGAGGAAACGCACGAACCCCGCAGTGCGGGGTTCGGGAGGCTTGCCGGTAAGCGCGTACGCCATTGGCGCGAGCGCTGCACCCGACACGCGGATCACGCCGATGCCGCCGCGACCGGGAGCGGTCGCAACGGCGGCGATGGTATCAGGCAGGCTTGGCGCCGGACTTTCCACCTTCGATCATCCTCGTAATCTGCCACTGTTGGGCAATCGACAGCGTGTTGTTGACCACCCAGTACAGCACCAGACCGGACGGGAACCACAGGAACATGAAGGTGAACACAATCGGCATCGCCAGCATCACCTTGGCCTGGATGGGGTCCGGCGGCGTCGGGTTGAGCTTGGTCTGGATCAGCATCGTTGCGCCCATGATGACCGGCAGGATGTAGAACGGATCCTGCGCCGACAGATCCTGGATCCAGCCCAGCCATGGTGCGTGCCGCATCTCCACGCTACCCAGCAGTACCCAGTACAGCGAAATGAACACCGGAATCTGCACCAGGATCGGCAGGCAACCCCCCAGCGGGTTGATCTTCTCCTTGCGGTACATCTCCATCATTTCCTGCTGCATCTTCACCTTGTCGTTGCCGTACAGCTCCTTCAGGCGCTGCATGCGCGGCCCGAGCACGCGCATCTTGGCCATCGACTTGTAGCTTGCCGCGGACAGCGGGAAGAACACCAGCTTGATCGCAATCGTCACCAGGATGATCGCCCAGCCCCAGTTGCCGGTCAGGTTGTGGAACCATGACAGCACCCAGAACAGCGGCGCGGCGATCACCGTCAGCCAGCCGTAGTCGACGACCAGATCGAGACCCTTGGCGATGCCCTCGAGCTTGTCCTGCTCCTGCGGACCCGCATACAGGCGCGCCGAGATCGTGCCCGATGCCCCCGGTGCAATCGACGCAACCGGCAGGATCACACCCGACGAGTACAGGTCGCTGCCGACCTTGCGCGCGAAGAACTCGCGCTCGACGTCGCCCTGCGGCAGCCAGGCGCTGACAAAATAGTGCTGCACCAGCGCCGTCCAGCCATCGCTGGCCTTCTTCGCAAACTTGGCCTTGCCGTTGTCGATCTCCTCGAACGTCACCTTCTGGAACTTCTCGGCCTCGGTGTAGAAGGCCGGGCCGTTGAAGGTATTCACGCCGAAAGCTTCGACCTGCTCGGCCGGCTTGCCATCACGCGTCAGCTGATAATAGGCATGCGGCGAAAGCGGGCTGGCGCTGGCGTTGTTGATCTCGTAGGCGACGTCAACGAGATAGTTGCCGCGATGGAAGGTCATCAGCTTCGTGACCTTCACGCCATTCTGTTCCGGCGCCTCGAGGCGCACGGTCAGGCTGTCCTGGCCGTCCTTGAGCACCTGCTCGCCCGCAGGCAGCGTGAACATCGTCTTGTGGCTCGGCAGGCCATCGCCGATCAGGCCCGACTGTGCGGCATAGAGATGCTCGACACCGTCGTCGAACAGCACGAAGCTGCGCGTCGCGTCGGCCTTCGACTTGTGCCGGGTCAGCTCGAGACGGACGATGCTGCCGCCCTCGGCCGACACTTCGGCGACCAGCACGTCGGTGCGCACCACCACGCGCGGTGCGCTAGCGGCCGCACCCTGCGCGTCCGGCAAGGCTGCGACAGCGGCCGCACCGGCACTGGGGGTCGGCACGACACCCGGGGCGCCGCCGGCAGCCGGCGCAGACACGGTCGCGACCGGGGCAGGTTGATGCTGCTTCTGCCAGCCCTCCCACAGCATGAGGACGGCGAAGGAGAAGATGAGGAAGAGTATGAGACGACGCTGATCCATCGGATTGTTGTATGTTCTGGGAAGGTTCAGGGAACGGGATCATACCCGCCGGGATGGAATGGGTGGCAACGGCCCACCCGCTTGAACGCCAGCCAGCCGCCACGCATCGCACCGTGGCGCTCGACGGCTTCGACAGCATACTCGGAGCAACTCGGATGAAAGCGGCAATTGCGCCCCAGCAACGGGCTCACGGCATAGCGGTACACGCCCAGCATGCCAAGGAGCAGCGCCTTCAACATGCACGCAACCGTTCAAACAATTGCGCCACATCGTCGTTGATCATCGCCCGCGTCGCCTGACCGACGGGCGCGTGCAGGCGCACGATCAGGTCATGAGGAGGAAGTGCCGCACGAATTTTGCGGAACTGTTCGCGCACGATGCGTTTCACGAGATTGCGCACATTGGCGCGTTTCGCCAGCTTCTTCGCCACCACCACGCCGAGGCGCGCAGTGCCGAGCTCGTTGGGGCGATAATGGGCGATCAGGAACCGTCCCTTGAGCGCCCGCCGAAAAGCAAAAACGGATGAATACTCATCCGTTTTTCGTAATCTGTAGGCGCTGAGGAACCGCTGGTCAACGCCCAACGGGCTGATCACCTCAGACGGCGAGACGGTGACGGCCCTTGGCACGACGGGCGCGGATCACGGCGCGACCGCCACGGGTCTTCATGCGGACCAGGAAACCATGGGTGCGCTTGCGACGAACGACGGACGGCTGATAGGTGCGTTTCATTTCGGTTGGCCAGTGTTTGGGTCAAACCGAGGATTTAATGGGATAATACTCTGTTTGTCAAGCACAATTTTTAGCTCAAGCTGTGGATAACTTTCACCCCCACGGGTAGAATCCATCGCTTCGGCTTTCGCCCGACATGCAACCGGTGGTCACCGCAAACCCCGTTGCCGTCAGCCAGCGGCCAAAGCAACCCTGAATCAATATCAAGCCGCCGTATCCGGTTCGCCGCCTTGGTCATTCCTGGAGAAAGGCGCGTTTTGAAAATCGTGTCGCAAGCATCATCCGTTCAACCCGTGAGCCAAGACTTCTGGTCCTTTTGCCTGTCGCGCCTGGAAAGCGAGCTGCCGCAGCAGCAGTTCAACACCTGGATCAAACCGCTGCAGGCCGATCCCGAGAACGCCGCACCGGAGCCGTCGCTGCGCCTGCTCGCGCCCAGCCGTTTCGTCATGCAGTGGGTGCGTGAGCGTTACCTGCGGCGCATCGGCGAACTCGGCGAAGAATTCCATGGCGGGCCGATGGCGCTGGAACTGGTGTTGCCCGCCACCAGCAACGCCCGCAGCACCGCGCCCACGACCCCGGCCGCCGCGACGGCGTCCAGCATTGCCAGCACCACGCCGGCCGCCAATACACCGGCCGCACCGGCAATCATCACGCGCGTCCCCCAGCCCGAGCCGGCCGCGACGGCGTCCGAACTGGCCTATGAAAAAACGCGCCTGAACCCGGATTTCACCTTCGACACCCTGGTCACCGGACGCGCCAACGACCTCGCGCGCGCCGCCGCGATGCAGGTCGCACAGAACCCGGGCACCTCGTACAACCCGCTGTTCGTCTATGGCGGCGTCGGCCTCGGCAAGACCCACCTCGTGCATGCGATCGGCAACGCGGTGTACAAGCACAACCCGCGCGCGGTGATCCGCTACGTGCACGTCGAGGACTACTACGCCGACGTCGTGCGCGCCTATCAGCAGAAGAGCTTCGACGCGTTCAAGCGCTACTACCGCTCGCTCGACTTGCTGCTGATCGACGACATCCAGTTCTTCAACAACAAGAACCGCACGCAGGAAGAGTTCTTCCACGCGTTCAACGCGCTGACCGAGGCGCGCAAGCAGATCGTCATCACCTGCGACACCTATCCGAAGGACATCCAGGGCCTCGAAGACCGCCTGATCTCGCGCTTCGACTGGGGCCTCACCGTGCAGATCGAGCCGCCCGAGCTCGAGATGCGCGTCGCGATCCTGCAGAAGAAGGCCGAGGCGCTGCGCGTCGATCTGCACGACGACGTCGCCTTCCTGATCGCCAAGAACCTGCGCTCCAACGTGCGCGAACTCGAAGGGGCGCTGAACAAGGTCGTCGCCTTCGCGCGCTTCCACGGCCGCGGCATCACGCTCGAAGTCGCCAAGGACGCGCTCAAGGACCTGCTCAACGCGCACAACCGCCAGCTGACCATCGAGCACATCCAGAAGACGGTCGCCGACTACTACAAGATCAAGGTCGCCGACATGCACTCGAAGAAGCGCACGCGCGTCATCGCGCGGCCGCGCCAGGTGGCGATGTGGCTCGCCAAGGACCTCACCCCGATGTCGCTGCCGGCGATCGGCGAGGCCTTCGGCGGACGCGACCACACCACTGTGCTGCACGCCTGCCGCACGATCGCCGAACTGCGCCTCGGCGACCACCAGTTGAACCACGACGTCCACGTACTCACGCAGGTGCTGCGCGGATGAGTCACCGACCGTCGCCGGGCGCCCACCGCGCCAAACCCGGACAACCTGAATAACTCAAACCGGAAGACAAGACGCCATGCTTCTGCTCACCACCACCCGCGACGCGCTCCTCGCCCCGCTGCAGTCGGTCGCCGGCATCGTCGAAAAACGCCACACCCTGCCGATCCTGTCGAACGTGCTGATCGAGAAGCGCGGCGACCAGCTCACCCTGCTCGCCACCGACATCGAGATCCAGATCCGCACCACCACGGCCGGCCATATCGGCGGCGAGGACGCGTCGATCACCGTCGCCGCGCGCAAGCTGCAGGACATCCTGCGCGCGCTGCCGCCGGCGGGCGATGTGAATGTGACCCTCGACGACAAGCGCCTCACCGTCAAGGCCGGCCGCAGCCGCTTCGCGCTGCAGACCCTGCCCGCCGCCGACTACCCGCGCATGAATCTGCCCGACGGCGACGCGACGCGCTTCACCGTGAGCCAGAAGACCTTCAAGCGTCAGCTCGCACAAGTCGCCTACGCGATGGCGCAGCAGGACATCCGCTACTACCTCAACGGCCTGCTGCTGATCGTCGCCGGCAACGAGCTGCGCATGGTCGCGACCGACGGCCACCGCCTCGCCTTCGCCTCCAGCCCGCTGGAAAGCGAACTGCCGCGCACCGAAGTGATCCTGCCGCGCAAGACGGTGATGGAACTCGCGCGCCAGCTTTCCGACAGCGAAGACCCGCTGGAAGTGATCCTCGCCGGCAACCAGATCGTGTTCCGCTTCGGCCCGATCGAGCTGGTGTCGAAACTGATTGACGGCAAGTTCCCCGACTACGAGCGCGTGATCCCGCAGAATCACCCGAAGATGCTGACTTTCGAGCGTGCGCCGCTGCTCGCCACGCTGTCGCGCGTGGCGATCCTGACCAACGACAAGTTCCGCGGCGTGCGCCTGGTGCTCGGCGACGGCACGCTGAAAATCGCCAGTACCAACGCCGAACAGGAAGAAGCCCAGGAAGAGCTGGAAGTCGATTACCACGGCGATCCGCTTGATATCGGCTTCAACGTCACCTATCTGCTGGACGTGCTCAACAACGTCGCCGAAGACAAGATCGAGTGGCGCTTCAACGACGGCAACTCCAGCGCGCTGGTGACCCTGCCGGGCAACGACACCTTCAAGTATGTCGTGATGCCCATGCGCATTTGACGCCGCACGGCATCCCGCCGGAAGCACGTCTTTCGCCCCGGGGCACCCCGGGGCGCGTTCTTTGATGAATCACTAGAGATTGACGATGTCCGAACCGCAAAACCAGCCCCTGCCCGCCGGCTCCGGCGCCTATGACGAAGACAGCATCCAGCAGCTCGAAGGTCTGGAGGCCGTGCGCAAGCGTCCCGGCATGTATATCGGCGACACGTCCGACGGCACCGGCCTGCACCACATGGTGTTCGAGGTCGTGGATAACGCCATCGACGAGGCGCTGGCCGGTCATTGCGACGACATCGTCATCACCATCCACCCCGACAACTCGATCTCCGTCACCGACAACGGCCGCGGCATTCCGGTCGGCGTGAAGATGGACGACAAGCACGAGCCCAAGCGCTCGGCGGCCGAGATCGTGATGTGCGTGCTGCACGCTGGCGGCAAGTTCAACCAGAACAGCTACAAGGTGTCGGGCGGCCTGCACGGCGTCGGCGTGTCCTGCGTCAATGCGCTGTCGAAGTGGCTGCGCCTGACGGTGCGCCGCGACGGCCGCAAGCACCAGCTCGAGTTCCATCGTGGCGTGCCGCAGGACCGCCTGATCGAAGTCGTCAACGGCGTCGAGGTCAGCCCGCTGCGCGTCACCGGCGAAACCACCAAGCGCGGCACCGAGGTGCATTTCCTCGCCGACGAGGAGATCTTCGGCAACATCGAGTTCCACTACGACATCCTCGCCAAGCGCCTGCGCGAACTGTCCTTTCTCAACAACGGCGTCAAGATCCGCCTCGTCGACCAGCGTTTCGGCAAGGAAGAGAACTTCGCCTTCGCCGGCGGCGTGAAAGGCTTCGTCGAATACGTGAATCGCTCGAAGACGGTGCTGCACCCGACGGTGTTCTACGCCGAAGGCAACACCCGCATCCCGACCGGCGGTGGCCACGACGCCGAACTGTCGGTCGAAGTCGCGATGCAGTGGAACGACTCCTACGCCGAACAGGTGCTGTGCTTCACCAACAACATCCCGCAATCGGATGGCGGCACCCACCTCACCGGCCTGCGCGCGGCAATGACCCGCGTCATCAACAAGTACATCGAAGAACACGAGATCGCCAAGAAGGCCAAGGTCGAGATTACCGGCGACGACATGCGCGAAGGCCTCGCCTGCGTGCTGTCGGTGAAGATGCCGGATCCGAAGTTCGCCAGCCAGACCAAGATGAAGCTGGTCTCCAGCGAAGCGCGCCCGGCCGTCGAGGAAGTCGTCGCCAACAAGCTGACCGACTTCCTGCAGGAAAACCCGCTCGACGCCAAGACCATCTGCGCCAAGATCGTCGAGGCCGCGCGCGCCCGTGACGCCGCCCGCAAGGCGCGCGAGATGACGCGCCGCAAGGGCCTGCTCGACGGCGTCGGCCTGCCCGGCAAGCTCGCCGACTGCCAGGAGAAGGACCCCGCGCTGTGCGAGATCTACCTCGTCGAGGGTGACTCCGCCGGCGGCTCCGCCAAGCAGGGCCGTGACCGCAAGTTCCAGGCGATCCTGCCGCTCAAGGGCAAGATCCTCAACGTCGAGAAGGCGCGCTTCGACAAGCTGCTGCAGAGCCAGGAGATCGCGACGATGATCACCGCGCTCGGCACCGGCATCGGCAAGGAAGACTATAAGCCGGAGAAGCTGCGCTACCACCGCATCATCATCATGACCGACGCGGACGTGGACGGCGCGCACATCCGCACGCTGCTGCTGACCTTCTTCTACCGCCAGATGCCCGAACTGGTCGAGCGCGGCCACATCTACATCGCGCAGCCGCCGCTGTACAAGATCAAGCACGGCAAGAACGAGATGTATATCAAGGACGAGAACGCGCTCAACCAGCACCTGTTGAAGCTCGCCCTCGAGGGCGCCACGCTGCTGCCGCGCGCCGGCGCGACACCGATCGGCGACGAAGCGCTGGGCGGCCTCGCACGCAGCTACCTGCTCGCCGAGGCGGTCATCAACCGCCTCGCCGGCTACATCGACCCCGCCGTGCTGCACGCGATGCTCGCCCACGACATCGAGGTCAAACTCGAAGACGAAAGCGCCGCGAGCGCCACCGCCGCGCGCATTCAGCCGCACCTGCCGGGTGACGTGCAGATTCGCCCCGAGTATCACGACGAATCCGAATCCTGGCGTCTCACCATCGAGCGCATGCACCACGGCAACCTCAAGTTCGGCTGGATGGACGAAGACTTCGTCGTTGCCGGCGACTACCGCAGCATCCGCACCGCCAGCGCCGCGATCGCCGACCTCATCGGCGAAGGCGCGGAGATCCGCCGCGGCGAAAAGAGCCAGCCCGTCACGCGCTTCTCCGAAGCGATCCGCTGGCTGCTCAGCGAAGTCGAGCGCGGCCTCACCAAGCAGCGCTACAAGGGTCTGGGCGAAATGAACCCGGAACAGCTGTGGGAAACGACGATGGACCCGGCCGTCCGCCGTCTGCTGAAAGTGCAGATCGACGACGCCATCGCCGCCGACGAGATCTTCACCACGCTGATGGGCGACAACGTCGAACCGCGCCGCGCTTTCATCGAGGGCAACGCGTTGTATGCGCGGAATATCGACGTTTGAGGTTGTCGAATGTCACGAAACGTGAAAACTTTGCCAAGTAAGTGAAAAAGTAGTGTCACAGAAAATGAAAAATGCCCGCATGCGGGCATTTTTCATTTCGACATGCTGGCAACGGCCCGTCCGTTCCACGTCACGAAGTTTTCTGCCGTTCAGGCATTCGGCGCTTGGACGGCAGGTTTGGACACTATTAGAGGGCAACAATGGACTCGGAGCGGTTTGTCAAGGGGGCGAACCACTCCTTGTTCCAACAATCGCCAAACAACTAGGGAGACCCATGTCGTCCAGAACATACACCGAAGAAGAAGTTCAAGACCTTACAGACCGAGTCTTTCTCCTGAAGGAACAGTTGGAAGCGGGCAAGATTCGATTCGCCAATCAAGAACTGGCAGACGGATTCCGTCGTAGCTACGAAGCCATTCGGCTTCGACCCGATGGCAAGGTCGACCCCACGTCCCTCGATGGTCGCATCCGCGCATCCACTCTTGCGTTGGTCGCGATGAAGCAGCGCGAAGATGCCAAGAAGTCTTTGAGCTTGGTCCAAGTCCAAGAAGAGTATTTCGCCTTCCTTTTTCGGGAATTCGGCTGGCTTTACGATCAGATGAAGAAGGCCCAGGCAACACCGTCGGCAGCAGCCGAAGTCACCTCGCGGCACGATGACATGATGCAGAACCTTTCCGAGGCGTTGCCAGAGATGGTCGATGCCGTTCGGGAGTTCTGGTCTTCAGTTGGCGAAGCGGCTGGCTATCATCTTCAAGATGGCCGACAGCTCAAGGCTGTCTTCGCCGGGGACATTTTTCCTGCTCACTGGGAGAACGCCGTTTCAACTGCAGGGCTCTATGTCGACACGATCATCCTGCCCTGTCCCATTACCCGGCTGGGCACGATCTTGAAGGCTGCGCCCTCCAAGCAGATAGTCAAGGTGATCATCAAGCACATCCTCACTGCGATGACGTACAGAGACATCGCTCTTGCCGATGTTGACCCTCCGATTGCGATGATCGTCCCCAATACTGATGATGCTGACGATGAAGATCGCAAAGGGTTGATCCTTCGGGCGACTCCTGCCATATGCGCCCACGCCAAATATCTCTTCGACCGAACCTTTGAAAGCGTTGAAGAGCTGCAGAAATTCTGTGTCCATCTCAAGACGGTGGATCAGGTGATGAAGGAGCTGAAGCGTCCCGACCGCCTGATCTTCGACACGGAGTGGGGGAAAGACCCTGTTCAGCAGCTTTCGATGTCGCTCAAGGAAAATTCCCATCTTCTTAGAGGGATGGATGAGCCGAACGCAGGCTTCCATGTCTTCGCTTCAAGCATCGGGAGAATGCCGCAGGCAATGGGGGCACAGCAGGCTGCCAACCACTTCGGTGGATCGCCATTCATCAACGCTGAGACCTCTTGGTTGCACTTTACCTGGCTGCTGGAATATCAGGGAACGCCTCGCGAAGACGACCTGACCAATCGCCATAGCATGCACGTGGTGCGCGCATTAGCGTCTGAGGCACACAACAATCTCGAATGGCTTGGCAACGTCCCTGCCGAAACCGTGCTGGAGATCCGCAAGCGCGGCTTGGCTGATGAATTGCGTGAATTGCTCGGGCACGGCGTCTCGAACCTGATCGGCATTAATCCCGACAACTACTTCCGGACAGCCGATCAAGTTGTGGACAACCTGGACTCTGCGTTCCGCAAGCACCAGCAAGCGCTGATGGAAGCGCGGCAGAAGAAACTCTCGCTCTACGGCATTGACGTAGGCGCATGTGCAGCGACTGGTGCAGTGGCCGTCGCGGCTGCATTGACGGGCAACGTGACCTTAGGCGCAATCTCTGGCGTTCTCGGCGTTGCTGGTCTCCCTAATCTCAAGGACATCAAGACGAAGTTTAAGCAGATCTCGGCTGAAGACAAGGCACGCCGAGAGTCCCCCACGGGCCTACTGTTCAGACACGTCAAGCGTCGTTGAGTGACACCAAGTCTGATAACAGACCGGTGCTGCAGGCCGCCTCCAGCTGGCGATCCGCAGCGGAAGCGGTCCTGAAAGCCGACGGCCGCTTCTCTGGCCGAACTCGGGAAATAGGGGACAGACCAAGGGACAGACCACAATTTTATCCGCCCACGCGGTCGCCGAGACGCAGCGCCTGCCGGCCGCAGACGAGCTTCCAGCAGCGGCAGTTTTCGCAATTCCTGCCGTTCCGGCGGAAGTAGCCAGTCACGCGAGCGGCGGCGATTCCCCTGGCTTCGCAGCCAGCTTGGGAAGCAGGCCGATCTGCTGATAGAGGGACAAGAAGTCGTAGCAGTTCCAGCCTTCCTGGATCTGCCCATTCTCGATTCGCGCGATCGAAACGCCGTAGATCTCGATCGGCGCGTTGGACGGGGCCACTCCGAGGTCTCCCCCGGTGTGTGTCGCCGTGACGGCGCAGTGGCAGGCCACCATGTCGCCCTCGCAGATCGTGCGCATGATGCGGATCCTGATGTCAGGGAAGGCCGTGCGGAAGGCCCGGAAGAAGGTCTTGAATCCTTCGGGACCGCTGACCGGCTCTCCGTGGGCAGCACCCAGCCCGTAGACCGTCGCGGTCGGTGACATCAGCCGGTCGATCACGCTCTCGTCGCCCTTGTTCCACACCTGCTCGAACCACAACTTGACCAGCTCTCGGTTGGCATTGCTCATTTCCGCCGCCCCTCTTGTCGATGAGGTCGAAGACAACTGCCGCTCCGCGCAGAAGCGAAGCCTTTCCACCGTTTTAGTATCATCGGCGGCTGCAGGCAATGCCCACGATCCCTATCCCAACGCGCCCACCAACTCGCTCAGGTCAGCCAATTCGCCCGGTTGCGCGAGCACCTGCATGGCGCGGTCGGTGATGCCTTCGATCTTCTTGTGGTAGGTCGGCGCGTATTTTTCGACCAGGGCCGCGGCCAGCAGCGGGATGTCCGCCTGCGCTCGCGTAGCGGCGGAATTGTGACGGGATAGGTTGCGAGCCGGTAATAGAGGTCGGCGCGGAACCGTCTTTCGGCAATGGCCTGTTGCAGGTTCACGTTGGTCGCGGCAACGAGGCGCACGTTCACCTTGCGCGTCTGGTCGTCGCCCAGCCGTTCGATCTCGCCGGTCTGCAGGACGCGCAGCAGCTTCACCTGTGCGGCGGGCGACAGGTCGCCCACTTCGTCGAGGAACAGCGTTCCGCCGTTGGCGCGCTCGAAGCGCCCCGGGCGAGAATGCTGCGCACCCGTGTAGGCGCCCTTCTGCACGCCGAAGAGTTCCGATTCGATCAGGTCGTGCGGGATCGCCGCGCAGTTGATCGCAACGAAGGGCTGGCTGAAAGCGGCGATGAATCGCTCGATTATCCCAACGATCGAGCCGGTGGACTGCTCGCACTGCGCACTGTGGCCGAAGCGTATGGAGGCCTTGGCACGGTAGCCGCAGAAGCCGGCATCAGCCGGGAATCCCTCTATCGCGCGCTGTCGCCCAAGGGCAATCCAACACTGAAGACCTTACTCGCCGTCCTCAAGACAGTTGGCCTACGCCTTTCCGTGGAGCCGGAAAACCACGCCCGCGCTTGATCACCACGGACACCCGATTTTTCCATTTTTCGTGGCACGGTTGCACGATCTTTTCACGAATTGCAACACCCCACCCGAAGTCCTGTGCCACACAACTTAAAAAACTCATTTTGAATCAAGGGTTCGAGTTTTCACGTTCCGTGGCATCCGACATGTGCCGGAACATGCCGATATAGACACGCTTTGCGGTAGCCCAGTCCAGCGTGTAGAACGCTTCCGTCCTGCCGTCGACAGGCGCAGTTGCCGGTTCGGGCAGCACACGGCCCTGCCGCCGCTGCGCGAGCCGGCCGTGTCGAATCTCTCGGCCGGCACCGGAGAGCTGTGGCACTATTACGAAAGTGCTAAGCCATTGCGCCTTGCAATCGGGATCCCGCGGCAATCCGGGTGACGGAACCGGCCTATGCCGGCCGCCTTCGGGTATGCTGACCGACTCATCCGAACGACTTCGAGCTACCACGCCGACAACATGACAGAACGGCCTCAGGGCAATTACCAACGTGTCTCGCCGAAGGACATCCGCCTGGGCGAACCTCTGCCCTTTGCGGTCTATGACAGCACCGGGATGTTGCTGCTGCAGGCCGGTTTCGTCATCAATACGGCCAAACAACGCGATGTCCTGATCGCCAACGGGTGCTTTGCCGCGGGCGACGCGAAACACGCACGACCGGCTCACCCCACCCTGCCGGTGGCAGCGGTCAATGAGGAGCACAGCTCCTTCGAGATGTTCGACCTGCTCAAGATCCGCCTGAAACGCACGTTTGACCTGTACAAGAGCGGCGGCCTCGGCGACGACTTCGTGCCGCGCATCGAGGGCATCGCGCTGACCATCCAGGAAGCCTGCACGCACGACACCGACTCGGCGCTGGCCAACCTGCACCTGGACTACGACACGTCCTATGCGGTGGTCCACCACCTGCAGGCGGCGATGCTGTGCGAGCTGATCGGCAAGAAACTCGGCGTGCCGGACGAATCGCGCCTGCCGCTGATCAAGGCCGGGCTGACGCACGACATCGGCCTGCTCGACATCCAGGATATCCTCGACCAGCAGGTCAATCCGCTCACCTCGCAGCAGCGCGAGCGCATCACCCGCCATCCCATCGACAGCGAATCGATCCTGACCACGCTGGGCGTGCGCGAGACGGCGTGGCTGGATCCGGTGCGCCATCATCACGAACGCCTCGACGGTACCGGCTACCCCGACGGCAGCTCGGGCGATGCCATCAAGCTGCAAACTCGCGTATTGGCGATTGCCGACATCTATAGCGCGATGGTGCGTGACCGGCCTTACCGCAAGGCGATGGTGTCCACCGAAGCGATGCGCAAGCTGATGCTCGAGCAGGGCGAGAAGACCGATAACCGCTTGATCAGCATGATGATCAAGGAGATCGGCGTGTTCCCGCCCGGCGCGACCGTGCGGCTGGCGAACGGCGACGTGGCGGTCGTGAAGAAGCGCACCGCCAATACCGCCTGTCCGCTGGTATTTTCCTTCGTCAAGCCCAACGGCATGCCGATGCTGACGCCGCTGCAACGCGACACGACGCAGGAGCAGTTCCGCATCGAGGGCATGGTGCCATTTTCCAGCCATCGTGGTTCGGTGGTCGTCATCCGCGGCCTGTGGCATCGCCACTGAGGACACCAGACATGAGCAGATTCGAATGGAAACCGGAGTATTCGGTCGGTGATCCGGTGATCGACACGCAACATGCCGAATTGATTGCGATCATCAACGAACTGGCAGATCAGCTGCAGGGGGCCGAGGGGCCGGCGATCGCCGAAGCGCGTGCGGTGTTCGATCATCTGGCCAACTACGTGACGGCGCACTTTGCCTACGAGGAAGACCGCATTGCCGCCGCCGGTTATCCCGAAGAGCGCATCGTGGAACACCAGGCCGAACACAATTCGATGCTGCGCAAGGTGCAGGAATTCGAGCAGGTGTTCGAAAACGGCGACGCCGACGCCCTGCAGCGGATGATGCCCTTCCTGTATGGTGAATGGCTGATCCACCACATCTGCGGCACCGACAAGGATTACATGCCCTACCTGGCTGGCGGCGCACGTGCCTGAGCTGCCCGCAGGCCGGCAACATCGAGGAACGACCCGATACGGGTAGTATCAGCCCGGCCGCGCCAATGACAGCTTGATCGAACGGGGACTAGAATGACCGGGTACCCATCGCG
Organism: Aromatoleum diolicum; assembly: GCF_012910955.1. GTDB lineage: Bacteria > Pseudomonadota > Gammaproteobacteria > Burkholderiales > Rhodocyclaceae > Aromatoleum > Aromatoleum diolicum. The sequence goes on along the minus strand of NZ_WTVQ01000038.1, from coordinate 5,733 downwards.
CGGGTCCCGTTGCCATGCTGCGCCTCCCCGATCGTCTGTATTGGCTGCTACCCCTGGGCGCATGGACCGGGCTGATCCTGCTGTCGCTCGTCCTGGTACTCCAGAATACCGGGCAGGCCGCCTTCGAGACGGCACGGCAGCAGGGGCGCGACATCTTTCGCATGGTCGAGGCGACACGCCTGTGGAACTCGCGCGCCGGCGGCGTGCTGGTCCGCCAGAGCGAAACGACTCGCCCCAACCCCTACCTCGAACTGCCCGAACGCGACCCGGTCACCACCTCGGGCATTCACCTGACCACCGTCAATCCTGCCTACATGACGCGCCAGATGGCCGGGGTCATTGCCGCGGAAACCGGCATCCGCATCCATATCACGAGCCTGCGGCCGATCAATCCGGGCAACGCGGCGGACGCGTGGGAAACCCGGGCGCTCGAGGCATTTGATCGGCAGGCCGAGAAGGAACGCAGCGAGATCCTCATCGACGGCAGTCCGCTGATCCGCTACATGGCGCCGCTGCTGGTGCGCGACGAGTGCATGGACTGCCATAAGAAACAGGGCTACCGCGTGGGCGACGTGCGCGGCGGCATCAGCGTGTCGATTCCGGCCGGCGACTTCGTTGCGCGCCTCGCCGCCGCACGGCGCGACCAGATCGCGAGCCACGCCGCGGTGTGGGCCCTGGTCAGTCTGATGCTGCTCGTCTACCTGCACCAGTACCGTCGCCAGTGGGACAGCCTGAAGACGCTCACTGCCACGCTGGAGGAGCGCGTTGCCGAGCGTACCGCCAAGCTGGCGGACGAAACCGCCGCCCACCGCGCGAGCGAAGCGGAGGCGCGGCACAACCACCAGCGCTTTCTCGACCTGGTCAACACCACCGACGGCATCGTCTGGGAGTCCGATGCGCACACCTTCGTGTTCTCCTTCGTCAGCCTCAAGGCCGAAAGCCTGCTCGGCTTTCCGGTCGCGAACTGGCAGGAGCCGGGCTTCTGGGTCGCACACCTGCATCCCGAGGACCGCGAATGGGCGCCGCAATACTGCATCTCATGCACCGGCCGGCTGGAGCCCCATCGCTTCGAGTACCGCTTCATGGCCGCCGACGGCCGCGTCGTCTGGCTCGAGGACATTGTCACCGTCGTCGCCGAAAACGGCGAACCCAGGCTGCTGCGCGGCCTGATGCTGGACATCACGACGCGCAAGACCGCCGAAGCGGAAGTCCGCCATCTGACGCAGCGCCTGACGCTGGCCACCCGTACCGCGCATATCGGCATCTGGGAATACGAACCGGAAACCGGCAAAGTGGTGTGGGACGGCACCATGTACGAAATTTTCGGACTGACCCAGGACCAGTTCCACGGCCGTTTCGAGGATATCACCGCGCACATCCACCCGGACGATCTGCCACACCTGCAGTCACTGATCGACGAAACGCTGCGCACACGGTGCGACTTCGAGACCAGCTTCCGCATCCTGCGCCACGGCCACGAAGTCCGTCATATCGATGCGCATGCCGTGCTGGTGCCGGGCAATGCAAACCGGTCGGCACGCATGATCGGCGTCAACCGCGACATCACCGAGCGCAAGCGCAACGAACAGGAACTGGTGCGCCTCGCCACCACCGACCCCCTCACCGGCTGCCACAACCGCGGCTACCTGCATCGCGTGCTCGAGCGCGAGGTGGATCGTACGCGGCGCTACGGCGATCCGCTGTCGGTGATCATGTACGACCTCGACAACTTCAAGAGCATCAACGACACCTGGGGCCACGACGCCGGCGATCAGGTGCTGGCGGCCACCGCGAACACGGTGCGCGAGGCGATCCGCCGTACCGACGTGCTGGCACGCTGGGGCGGCGAGGAATTCATGGTGCTGTGTCCGGATACCTCGGCCGCGGATGCGGCGGGGCTCGCCGAGCGCCTGTTGCAGGCACTGCGCGACTGCCCGACGCCGGTCGCGGGCGTCGTGACTGCGAGTGTCGGCGTTGTCACGCTGCGCCCCGACGAAGACACCGACGCGCTGCTCAAACGCGCCGACGATCTGATGTACCGCGCCAAGCAGACCGGCCGCGATCGGGTCTGCGGCGACACGATCCTGGCCTGACACGGCGGGCCGCCCGCCTTCACTCCAGCCCGGCAACGACGCGGTATTCCGCCGCAACGCCCAGCAGCCACTCGCTGAACGCGGCGAGCGAGGCGGTTTCGGCCTTGCGTTCGGGGATGATCAGGTAATAGGCCTTGTCGCTCAGGTAGGTGTGCCGCAGCGGGATCACCAGGCGGCCGCTGTCGAGCTCTTCCTGGATCAGGAAAGGCGGGATCAGCGCGACGCCCATGTCCTGCATGGCCGCCTGTGCGAGCATCGAGAACAGCTCGTAGCGGGTGCCGGTCATGTCGTGCGCGATGTGCAGGTCGAGCGAGCCGAACCACTGACGCCACGCGTAGGGCCGCGTCGTCTGCTGCAATAGCGGCAGTGCGGCGATTTCCTGCGCCGTCAGGCCAGCACGGTCCCCGAGCATGCGCGGGCTGCACACCGGCACGGTGTTTTCGCGCATCAGGAAGTGCGCCTCGGTACCGGGCCAGCCGGCATCGCCGAAGTACACCGCGGCATCGAATTCGGTGTCCGCGAACAGGAAGGGCCGCGTGCGATTGGTCATGTTCACGGTCACGTCGGGATGGCCCGCGAGAAAACCGCCGAGCCGCGGCAACAGCCAGCGCGTCGCGAAGGTCGGCATCACGGCCAGCTCGATTGTCGCGCCGCGGCCGTGATGCGCCATTACCGACAAGGTGTCGCGTTCCATCGCGTCGAGCCGCGCGCTGATCTGGCGGCTGTACGACAGCCCTGCCTCGGTCAGCGTGACGCCGCGCTTGGTGCGGCGGAACAGCCGCAGCCCGAGGAAGTCCTCCAGCGCCGCGATCTGGCGGCACACCGCGCTCTGCGTCAGCGCCAGCTCTTCGGCCGCGCGCGTGAAGCTCTCGTGCCGCGCGGCCCGCTCGAACGCGAGCAGCGCCGCCGTGCTGGGAATCTTGCGCCGCATCGATGTCTCCCAAAGAATGCGAAAAATGCATGAGCTGCGGACACCATGGTCGGGCTGTACCGGGTTTCACCAGCACAAGCCCCGCCGCCGCAGCGGTCTGCACATCCGATCTTAGCCCCTTGAGTTCGCTACGTGTGATACGGAGTGCGCTTTTCGCACAAGGTACCGCGGATTTTTCGTTTGTCTACGTTCCGGCGATTGACTAGAGTGAAGTCACGCAAGAAGCCGGACGGCAGCGCCGGACACGGCCCATCGGCAACCCACAATTCGCTGTACCGAGGAGATTCGACATGGCAACAAACCGCGTGACCTTCGACTGGGCCGATCCGCTGCACCTGGACAGCCAACTCACCGACACCGAGCGCCTGGTGCGCGACACTGCCCGCGCCTACAGCCAGGAACGCCTGCTGCCGCGCGTGCAGGAAGCTTTCCGCCACGAGAAGACCGACCGCGCGATCTTCAACGAGATGGGCGAACTGGGCCTGCTCGGTGCGACGATCCCCGAGGAATACGGCGGTTCCGGCATGAATTACGTGTGCTACGGCCTGATCGCGCGCGAAGTCGAGCGCGTCGATTCCGGCTACCGTTCGATGATGAGCGTGCAGTCCTCGCTGGTGATGGTGCCGATCAACGAATTCGGCAACGAGGCCACGAAGCGGAAATACCTGCCGAAACTCGCGACCGGCGAATGGGTCGGCTGCTTCGGCCTGACCGAGCCGAACCACGGCTCCGACCCCGGCAGCATGGTCACGCGCGCACGGAAGGTCGACGGCGGCTACAGCCTGTCGGGTGCGAAGATGTGGATCACCAACAGCCCGATCGCCGACGTCTTCGTCGTCTGGGCGAAGGACGACGAAGGCCAGATTCGCGGCTTCGTGCTCGAGAAAGGCTGGAAGGGTCTGTCGGCACCGGCGATCCACGGCAAGGTCGGCCTGCGTGCGTCGATCACCGGCGAGATCGTCATGGACGAGGTGTTCTGCCCGGAAGAGAATGCCTTCCCGACGGTGCGCGGCCTGAAGGGACCGTTCACCTGCCTGAACTCGGCACGTTACGGCATCGCCTGGGGCGCGTTGGGTGCCGCCGAAGCGTGCTACGAGACGGCGCGCCAATACACGCTCGACCGCAAGCAGTTCGGCCGTCCGCTCGCCGCCAACCAGCTGATCCAGAAGAAGCTCGCCGACATGCTGACCGAGATCACGCTCGGCCTGCAGGGCTGCCTGCGCCTGGGCCGCATGAAGGACGAGGGGACGGCGGCGGTCGAGATCACGTCGATCATGAAGCGCAACTCCTGCGGCAAGTCGCTCGACATCGCGCGCATGGCGCGCGACATGCTGGGCGGCAACGGCATCTCGGACGAGTTCTGCGTCGCGCGTCACCTGGTGAACCTCGAGGTGGTCAATACGTACGAGGGCACGCACGACGTGCATGCGTTGATCCTCGGCCGCGCGATCACCGATATCGCCGCCTTCTCGAACTGAGCCTCACCATGTCGGGCGCCTTGTCGCATATCCGGGTGCTCGACCTGTCGCGGATTCTGGCCGGCCCGTGGGCCAGCCAGATCCTCGCCGACCTCGGCGCCGACGTCATCAAGGTCGAGCGTCCGGGGGAGGGCGACGACACGCGCCACTGGGGCCCGCCCTTCCTCAAGGACGAGCGCGGCGCCGACACCGATGTCGCCGCGTATTACCTGTGCGCGAACCGCAACAAGCGCTCGATCACCGTCGACATGACGCAGGCCGCAGGCCAGCAGCTGCTGCGCGAGCTGGTGAAGGACTGTGACGTCGTGGTCGAGAATTTCAAGCAGGGCGGCCTCGCGCGCTACGGCCTCGACTATGCGTCGCTGAAGGCGGTGAATCCGCGCATCGTGTACTGTTCGATCACCGGTTTCGGCCAGGACGGCCCGTATGCGGCGCGCGCCGGCTACGATTTCCTGATCCAGGGCCTCGGCGGCCTGATGAGCCTGACCGGGCGGCCCGACACGGAACCCGGCGGCGGGCCGATCAAGGTCGGCGTCGCGCTGACCGACATCCTCACCGGCCTGTACGCGGCCAACGCCGTGCAAGCCGCACTGGCCTGGCGCGAAAAAAGCGGCGAGGGCCAGTACATCGACCTCGCGCTGCTCGACGTTCAGGTGGCCTGTCTTGCCAACCAGGCGATGAATTACCTGACGACCGGGGTCGCGCCCGGGCGGCTGGGCAATGCCCACCCGAACATCGTGCCCTACCAGGATTTCCCCACCGACGACGGCCACATGATCCTCGCGATCGGCAACGACGGCCAGTTCGCGCGCTTCTGCGAAGCGGCCGGCGATTCGGCGCTCGCCCGCGACACGCGTTTCGCCACGAACAAGGCGCGCGTGGAGAACCGTGCAACGCTGATTCCGCTGCTCAACAAACTGACGATCCGCCGGCCAACCGACGAGTGGATCCGTTGCCTGGAAGCCGTCGGTGTGCCCTGCGGACCGATCAACACCCTTGCCGACGTCTTCGCCGACCCGCAGGTGCAGGCGCGCGGCCTGCGCGTCGACATGTCGCACCCGGCGATCGGCGACGTGCCGCAAGTCGCCAGCCCGATGCGTCTATCGGCGACGCCGGTCGAATACCGCCGCGCGCCGCCGCTGCTCGGCGAGCATACCGACGCGGTGCTCGCATCGCTGCTCGGCCTGTCGCCCGCCGACATCGAACGGCTCCGGCACGACCAGGTGATCTG
>NZ_WTVQ01000037.1 GCF_012910955.1 Aromatoleum diolicum | reverse complement strand
AAATCAGCGTCGCCGAGGCCAAACGGATCGTTCGTGACCAATTCACAGTTCCAGAGGAAATCCGACGAGCCCGACGCCGCCACGTTGAAATCGCGCCTTCTCCTGCTTGACAGTCGGTACGAGATCACCTCGCCCAGGCGCTCGGTCATTGCGCGGTGCGCCAGGGCGTCGATGTGCTGTTCTCGACGCAGGCCCAGCTCTCGGCCAGCCTGACGTCGGCGCGCGCCATCGGCGCCTTCGAGCGCAAGCTCGCTACGCTCGCCCGCGTGCCGCTCCTGATCATCGACGATTTCGGCCTGAAACCGATGCGACCACCCGCCGACGAGGACTTCCACGATCTGATCGCCGAGCGCTATGAGCAGGCGGCGACGATCGTCACCAGCAATCTCGACTTTACCGAGTGGGACCAGGCGTTTCCTGCCAACCGCCTGCTCGCCGCCGCCACCCTCGATCGCCTCCGCCACAACGCCTATTGCCTCACCCTCGACGGCGAGTCCTATCGCTCGCCAAAACAGGCGCCAACAACTAAAAAACCTGCCCTTGCCAAACAGGTAAAATCACCGACTTCTTGACCCCGAAATAGCCCGTTTCTACCTCTTCAAACTGGCTCCATTACGCCGGTCAGGCGTGGCTCCATTACGGCGATCACTGACAGACGAGGGATTCGAAGCCGGAGACCGCAGCGGATCATCATGATTCGTCGTTGATCAACGGTCTGGCTTACCGTCAGATCGCCTCTGCTGGCAATCTCCGAAAACCCTAGGCGGGCCTGGGATTGCGCCGCCGTTTACCGTAAAATATGTCATCTGGGTGCTGACGGCAAACGAGCAATTCCCTGACAACTCGCGGCGTATACCGTCAAAAATACCGTCAGTTCGAGGCGGTTCGCCTCGACGATTGGCAGGGTCCAGAAAGCAAAAAACCCCAGCGTTTGCCGGGGTTTCTGCTCGTTGATAATTCGTTCAGAATCATCAAGCACTATTACCTATCTGATTGATAGTTATAATGTTTTTTCGTACCAGTCACTCCCACTCGATCGTCGCCGGCGGCTTGCCCGAGATGTCGTACACCACGCGGTTGATACCCCGAACTTCATTGATGATGCGGTTCGACACCTTCCCCAGCAGGCTGTGCGGCAGTTCCGCCCAGTGCGCGGTCATGAAATCCTGAGTCTGCACGGCACGCAGCGCGACCACGTACTCATACGTGCGGCCGTCGCCCATCACACCCACACTCTTCACCGGCAGGAACACGGCGAAGGCCTGGCTGGTCTTGTCATACCAGTCAGCAGCGCGCAATTCGTCGATGAAGATTGCATCGGCGCGGCGCAGCAGGTCGGCGAACTCCTTCTTCACTTCGCCGAGGATACGCACGCCCAGGCCCGGTCCCGGGAAGGGATGGCGGTACACCATGTCATGCGGCAGGCCCAGCGCGATACCGAGTTCGCGCACTTCATCCTTGAACAACTCGCGTAGCGGCTCGAGCAGCTTGAGTTTGAGCGTCTCGGGTAGGCCGCCCACGTTGTGGTGGCTCTTGATCGTGTGCGCCTTGCCGGTCTTCGAGCCGGCAGACTCGATCACGTCCGGGTAGATCGTGCCTTGGGCCAGCCACTTGGCGTTAGGGAGCTTCTGCGCTTCGGCCTGGAACACCTCGACGAACTCACGGCCGATGATCTTGCGCTTCGCTTCCGGATCGGAGACGCCTTTCAGGTGGCCCATGAACTGCTCAGTGGCATCGACGTGGATGACCTTGACGCCCAGGTTGCGCGCGAAGGTCTCCATCACCTGCTCGGCCTCGTTCAGACGCAGCAAGCCATTGTCGACGAACACGCAGGTCAGCTGGTCGCCGATGGCGCGGTGCAGGAGAGCCGCAACCACCGATGAGTCGACCCCGCCGGACAGGCCGAGGATCACTTCTTCCTTGCCCACCTGCGCGCGCACTTTCTCGATCGCCTCGGTCACGTAATCCGGCATGTTCCAGTCGTGCTGGCAACCGCAGATCTCGTGCACGAAGCGCGCGATCATTTCCTTGCCCTTCAGCGTGTGCGTGACTTCCGGGTGAAACTGCACGGCGTAGAACCTGCGGGTCTCGTCCGCTATCGCCGCGATCGGGCAGGATTCGTTGCTCGCGATCACCTTGAAGCCCGGCGGAAGCTCGGTGACCTTGTCACCGTGGCTCATCCACACATCGAGCAAGCCATGGCCTTCGTCGTTGGTCCGGTCCTGAATGCCGCGGAACAGCTCCGAATGGCCCCGGGCACGAATCTCGGCGTAACCAAACTCGCGCTTGCCGGAGCTCGCCACCTTGCCGCCCAGTTGCTGCGCCATCGTCTGCATGCCGTAGCAGATGCCAAGCACCGGCACCCCAAGCTCGAAAACGACCTGCGGTGCATGCCAGCCGACCGCTTCATAGACGGAATTCGGACCGCCGGACAGGATCACACCGGCCGGCGCAAATTCGCGAACGAATTCTGCGGACACATCGAACGGGTGAATCTCGCAATACACCTGCTGCTCGCGCACGCGGCGCGCGATCAGCTGGGTGACCTGGGAGCCGAAATCGAGGATGAGAATTTTCTGGTGAGCCATGGCGACGGTCTCGGGTACGGAAAAAGGAAAGGCGGCCCATTGGGGCCGCCTTCTGTTATCAGGATCGGATCAATCCACGTGGTAGTTGGGCGCTTCCTTGGTGATCTGCACGTCGTGCACATGCGACTCGCGAACGCCCGCCGAGGTGATCTCGACGAACTGGGCGGACTTGTGCATTTCGTCGATGGTCGCGCAGCCAAGATAACCCATCGATGCGCGCAGGCCACCCACCAGCTGGTGAATCACTGCGGTAACTGGTCCCTTGTAAGGCACACGACCTTCGATTCCTTCGGGCACCAACTTGTCGGCGTTGCCGTCGGATTCCTGGAAGTAGCGATCCGCCGCGCCCTGCTGCATCGCGCCGAGCGACCCCATGCCGCGATACGACTTGTACGAGCGTCCCTGATACAGGACGGTTTCGCCAGGCGCTTCTTCCGTGCCGGCGAACAATCCGCCAAGCATGACCACATTCGCCCCGGCCGCGATCGCCTTGGAGATGTCGCCCGAGTACCGGATGCCGCCGTCAGCGATCAGCGGCACACCGGAACCGGCCAGCGCCGTCGCAACGTTGTCGATGGCGGTGACCTGCGGCACCCCCACCCCGGCGACGATCCGCGTCGTGCAGATCGAACCCGGACCGATTCCGACCTTCACGGCATCCGCGCCGGCATCAACCAGCGCCTTCGCCGCGGAAGCCGTGGCGATGTTGCCGCCGATGACCTCAACGTGCGGGAAGTTCCTCTTGACCCAATTGACCCGGTCCAGCACACCTTGCGAATGACCGTGTGCCGTGTCGACGACAACCACATCGACACCGGCCTCGACCAGCGCTTCGGCGCGCTCTTCGGTACCGGCGCCGACACCGATTGCAGCACCGACGCGCAGGCGACCCAGATCATCCTTGGCCGCCAGCGGGTGTTCCGTGGACTTCATCATGTCCTTGACGGTGATGAGTCCGCGCAACTCTGCCGCGTCGTTCAGCACCAGCACACGCTCCAGACGATGCTTGTGCATCAGCCTGCGCGCCTCTTCAAGGCTCTCACCTTCCCTGACAGTGACCAGACGCTCGAACGGCGTCATGATCGCAGACACCGGCTGGTCGAGATTCGTCTCGAAACGCACGTCGCGGTTGGTGACAATACCCACCACGCGCTTACCCTCGACGACCGGCAGACCGGAGAACTTGTGCAGTCGCGTCAGTGCGACCACGTCACGCACGCTCATTGTCGGCGCGATGGTGATCGGGTCCTTGAGTACGCCCGACTCGAACCGCTTCACCTTCGCCACCATCGCCGCCTGCTGCTTCACCGCCAGATTCTTGTGCAGAATGCCGATGCCGCCTTCCTGCGCCAGCGCAATTGCCAGGCGGGATTCGGTCACCGTATCCATTGCGGCTGAAACCAGGGGGATGTTGATGCGGATGTTGCGTGTCAGCTGTGCCCGCAGGCTGACATCGCGGGGGAGAACCGTTGAGTGGGCGGGGATGAGAAGGACGTCATCAAACGTCAGCGCCTTCTGAATCACTCGCATGGCTTCTATCCTTTCGGCCAAATCCGTATTATACAGATGGTGCCCGCACATGGTAAGCGGCGCTTTCCAATGGAGTCCGACCGATGCGCCGCGCAAGCCTGCTCGCACTGAGCCTGATTATTACCCTGCCCGCTGCAGCGGAAGTTTACCAATGGCGTGATGCGCAAGGTCGCATCAACTACTCGGACACTCCACCAGCGGCAGAAAACGCAAAGAAACTTCGCGGCGCGGCCCGCCCCGTCACGCCAGCCGCGCCCGAAGAAGACGCAAGCCAGGCAGGCACGACCGACGCCAACGGCATCACACCCGATGCGGCGAAGGCTGACGCTGCAAAAACCGACGGTACGAAAGCCGACCCGTCAAAACCCAAGACCATCGCGGAAAAGGAAGTCGAATTTCGCCAGCGCCGTGCTGCGACCGCCGAGGCCGAGGCGAAGGCCGAGAAGGAACGTCAACAGGCCGACGAACGTGCCCGCAGTTGCGAACAGGCGCGCGGCCAACTCGTCGCACTGCAGTCGGGCCAGCGGCTCTCGCGCTACAACAGCAAAGGGGAGCGTGAGCTAGTGGATGATGCCGGGCGTCGTGCCGAGATCGAACGCACGCAGAAATACATCGACGCAACCTGCAAGTAGGACAAGTGCAGCCCGCCACACGGAACGGATCGCCCCATCGCACCGCGCTCCGCGGACACCGGGACGCATCAACGAACTGAACGAAACCGCACCCGCGAAGGTGCGTTAGCCATTCACTCCTCTGCCGGCCCGCCGCCCTTCTTCATGACCTTGCCTTCCTCCGCGCGCTTCTTGCGCACCGCCTTCGGGTCGGCGATCAAGGGACGATAGATCTCGACCCGGTCGCGGTCGCGCAGGACCGTATCGAGCCGCGTGAGCTTGGCAAACACACCCACCTTGTTGCCCCCTTCAAAGTCGATATCCGGATACTTGGCGGGAATGCCCGATGCGTCGATCGCATCGCGTACCGTTGCCCCCTCGGCGACACGTACCTTCACCAGCTCTTGGCGACCTGGGAGCGCGTAGGACACTTCCACGTTGATGAATTCGGCCATAGTCGTCATCCCTTCCGATACACCTGCTGCGCGCGCTTGACGAACGAATCGACGAAGGTGCTGGCAATGTGATTGAACACAGGCCCGAGCGCCTTTTCAAGCAGCTTGCTAGAAAACTGGTAATGCAGATTGAATTCGATCTTGCAGGCAGTATCACCGAGGGGAATGAAGCGCCAGCACCCGTCCAGATGTGTAAATGGACCTTCCTTGAGCCGGATATTCATTTCCAGCGGCGCACGCTTGGTATTCTCGGTGGTGAAGTTGGCCTTGATGCCGTGGTAACTGATGTGGATCGTCGCCACCGTCAGCGTTTCGGTGCGCGCATGCACCTCCGCCCCACCGCACCAGGGCAGAAACTGCGGATAATCCTCGCAACCATCCACCAGAGTGAACATCTGTGCGGGAGTAAACTCGATCAGGACCTGCTTCTTGACGTCAGCCATGAGGGTATAAGGACGAGCGCATCGCCGAACTGCTAAAATGCGCGATTCTACCGCAAGGCGCCGCGCGGCAGTCGGCGCGACGCCCGGACGCACAGGATTCAAACCACCCATGAGCATCATCGACAATCGCAAGGCCCATCACGACTACTTCATCGAGGAGAAGTACGAGGCCGGGATCGTGCTCGAAGGCTGGGAAGTCAAGGCGATCCGCGCCGGTCGCGCGAACATCAAGGAAGCATATGTCATCATTCGCGGCGAGGAAATTTTCATCCTCGGGATGCATATCTCGGCGCTCGCGGAGGCGTCCACGCACATCAAGACCGATCCCGTGCGGACGCGCAAACTGCTGCTGCACGCAGGAGAAATTGCCAAGCTGATCGGCAAAGTCGAACGTGCGGGCTATACGCTGGTGCCGCTCGACCTGCACTACACGAAAGGCCGCATCAAGGTAGAGATCGGTCTGGCGAAGGGCAAGAAGCAATACGACAAGCGCGAGGACGAAAAGCATCGCGACTGGGTACGCGAGAAGGCGCGCCTGATGAGAGAAAAGGTCTGATCCGGCGCGTCACGAAGCCCGATTCACGAACTGCAGGACAGCATCGAGCAGCCAGCGCGGTTGCGCGCCCAGTCCGGCCGCTTGGCGGCAAAGCGCTCGCGTCCCGGCTGATCCTCATACGGCCGGCGCATCACATCCAGCAACTCGAAGATCAGCGTGTCATCGCCCTGCTCGGCGGCGTCAATCGCTTCTTGCGCGAGGTAGTTGCGCAACACATAACGCGGATTGGCGGCGTTCATTCGCGCACGCCGCTGCTCTAGCGGAATTCCGTCCTCACGCACCCGCGCAGCGTATTGCGCCAACCAGGCATTGAATGCCTCGCCCTCGTGCGCGATTGTCTCTTCCGCATAAAACGCATCGCGCAAAGGCTCGAGCGACGGCACCTTCGGATCCATCGATCCCAGACCACGGAAGAAAATCGTCATATCGACTTCGGCACGCGTGAGCAACTCGTAAAGGGTTTCCACCAGCGCACCGTCGCCGTCGCGGAAGGCCGCGAGTCCGAGCTTGTCGGCCAGCATTCTACGGCTTTCTTCCTCATAAACCGTCGCGTAGCGGCTCAGTCCGTCCTGCAACGGCTCGACCTCGCCGAAGGCCGGATACAGGGCATTACCCAGCTGCAACAAGTTCCACTGGGCGATACGCGGCTGGTTGCCGAAGCGGTAGCGGCGCTCCGAGGCGTCCGTGGTATTCGGCGTCCAACCGAGATTGAAGTTGTCAATCCAGCCATAGGGACCGTAGTCGATCGTCAGCCCGAGGATCGACATGTTGTCGGTGTTCATCACTCCATGCACAAAGCCGACGCGCATCCAGTGCGCCATCAATCGTGCCGTGCGCTCGCAGACCGCATGAAACCAGTCCGTGCGTCGGGTTTGCGGGCTGCCGGTCAGTTCGGGAAAATCGCGCGAAATGGTGAAATCGACCAACTGCGTCAGCAGGCCCTCATCCCCACGGGCAGAAAGGATCTCGAAATTGCCGAAGCGGATGAAGGATGGCGCCACGCGGCACACCACCGCGCCGGGCTCGGCCGCCGGGCGGCCGTCGTAGAACATGTCGCGCACCACGGCCTCGCCGGTGCCCACGATGCACAGCGCGCGCGTCGTGGGCACACCGAGATGATGCATTGCCTCGCTGCACAGGAACTCACGGATCGAGGAACGCAGCACCGCACGCCCGTCGGCGCGGCGCGAATACGGCGTCGGCCCGGCGCCTTTCAACTGCAGTTCCCAGCGCTCGCCGGCGGAATTAATCGATTCGCCCAGCGTGATCGCACGACCGTCGCCAAGCTGACCTGCCCAGTTGCCGAACTGATGCCCTCCGTAGCACGCCGCGTAAGGCTCCATGCCGGGTAGCAGGGCGTTGCCGGAAAACACCTGTGCAAACTCCGGCGAATGGATATCCGCCTCGTCGAAACCGAGAGTCTCTGCCACCTCGCGGGACCATGCAATCAGCCGCGGCGCGCTGACGGGCGTCGGCATTACGCGCGAGTAACACGCGCCGTGCACCTGCCGAACATTCGGCGAGGGCTCCGGATCAGCCGGCAGTTCACGGACGAAGCGGTTATCGAATTCAAGTGTTGTCATTATTGGAGTGCGACCGGGGTTGGGGATGCCTTGGGTCAGACGCGCAAGGCGGCGCTTGGTTCGCACCGACCATTCGCGCCGGCCACCATCAATAGCCGGTCATCAACCCCGGCGCGGATCGAATGCGTCGCGCACGACGTCGGCGAACAGGTTTGCCGACAGTACCAGAACGAACATGAAGGCGAAGGCCGCCATCAAGGACCACCACACCATGGGCTCGCGCGCGAGTTCGGCTCGCGCCATGTTGATCATCGTGCCGAAACTGATGGTTGTAGGATCGACGCCGATGCCGACGTAGGACAGTACCGCCTCGGCCAACACCAGCCCGGAAAAATCCATCACCAACGCAATCATCACGATGTGCATCACGTTCGGCAGCACGTGACGACGCAGGATTGCCGGTGTCCCCACGCCGAAGGCGCGTGCCGCCTGCACATATTCGAGTTCGCGCAGTTTCAGCGTCTCGCCGCGCAACAGCCGACACAGGCCCGTCCAGCTGGTGATGCCAAGGATCATGCAGAGCGCCAGCAGACGTGCGTCGGCACGCTCGGCCGCAGTTGCAAACCATTGCGGATGGGTGTCGATCACCACCTGCATCATCAACACTGCCGCCGCGATCAGCAGCACGCCGGGAATCGCGTTGAGCACCGTGTACAGGTACTGGATCACGTCATCGACCCAGCCACCGAGATAGCCCGCCATGATGCCCAGCGCGACCGCAAAGGGCAGCATCACCAGCGTCGTCAACGTGCCGATGATGAGCGCGGTGCGCACGCTCTTTAGTGACAGGTAGAGAACGTCCTGCCCCACCTTGTCGGTGCCGAACACATGGTAGTGCGGCGCCAACGCAATGCTTAACCCCACTACGATCAGGATCGCGGCCAAGGTCACAAGCACCGCACGCCATGCCAGCAGCGTTCTGCCACGCGCCAGCGCCCCGACCGCCTCACCCAGCCCATGCCCGCGCCATCGAGCCAGGGCCGTCGTCAGTCCGCCTGCCACCACCAGCCACACCAGGATCGCCCCCGCCACGCCTGCCGTCATGCGGCGCGCGAGGTCCCCGGCACGCTCGACCGACGGATCGGCCAGATGGGCGGCCCCATGGGCCAGCCGAGGGTAGATGCGCGCCTGCCCGCCAAGCGGCAGCTCCACCGTTTCGCGCGCGTACAACTCCGCGGCAAAGGGCGCCGAGTAAGTCTTCTCGACACGGGTGCGCAACGGTGCAAGCAGTGCATCGAGCACACTCAACACCTCGGATGAATACGACACATGCGAGGCCGCAGCAGTGGGATCCGCATTCGTCTGCGCCGCCCCGTTCCCGATCGCAGCCGACGGTAGCTGTGGCCGATAGTGCAGACTGTCGGCCAGCCCCACAGCGAGAAAAGCGAGCAAGATCGTCGCCGAAGCCATGCCGCTGGCCCGACTGCCGACCTTGCGCCACGCAGCACGCAACGGCTCGCTGCGCCGGACATAAAATACCGTTGCGCAGCCGATGGCGAGTAGCAGGAAGAACAGCACATCTGTCAACAACAGAACAGGCTGGAAATTCATGCGCTACTCCAGCCTCACGCGGGGATCGACCAGCGTGTACGAGATATCGGTGAAAAGTAGCCCGACGATATACAGCACCGAACCGATGAACACCATAGCACGCACCACCGCGAAATCCTGCGCGTTGATCGCGTCGATCGTGTAGCTTCCCAAGCCCGGAATGCCGAAGAACGATTCAACCAGCAAGCTGCCCATGAACAGCAGCGGGATCACCACGACGACTCCGGTCAGGATTGGAATCATCGCGTTCTTCAGAACATGGCGGAACAGCACGGCCAGTTCCGACAAACCCTTCGCGCGCGCCGTACGCACGTAGTCCTTCGAGATTTCCTCAAGAAAGATCGTGCGATACCAGCGCGCATTCGACCCCACCCCGGCAATCACGCTGATGAATACCGGCAGCATCAGGAAACGTGCCGAATCCAGACCCGGCGCGTAGCCCGAAATCGGCACCAGCGCCCACACTTTCGACACCAGCCACTGCCCGCCGATGATGTAGAACAGACTGGAGATCGACATCATCGCGACGCACCACACCACCCCCCAGAAGTCGAGATAGCTCGCGCGGAAGAACACCAGCATCAGCGCAAACGCCACCGAAGCGAACAGGCCGAGGACAAAGGTCGGCAACGCAAGCGCCAACGAAGGCCCCATCCGGTCGCGAATCTCCTGCCCGATGTTCCTCCCGTCGTCGGCGCGCCCGAAGTCGAACGCGAACATGCGCAAGGACTTCTCGAAGAAGATCGTCTCGGTGATCCGCCCCTGTCCGGGCGCCTGCGCATTGAAGAACAGCGGCCGGTCATAGCCCCGCTCGGCCTTCCAGCGCTCGATCGCTTCGGGAGTCACGCGCTTGACGCCCAGATGCATGCGCGCCATGTCGTCGGGTGAATTCACCACGAAGAACAGTCCGAAGGTAATGAGATTCACACCGATCAGGATCGGCAGCGCATAAAGCAGACGGCGCACCACGTAGGCAAACATCAGCGCACTCCCACCACGCCGGTCGCGCGCTCGCGACGCCGGTAATGCAGCACCGCGGGAGCGACGATCACGACGAACAACAAGCCGACCAAGGCCAACGGCCACACCACGGGCCGGTTCCACTCCGCTCGCGCCGCGTCGCGTCGCGCGAGATCGATGCGCTGGTACTTGAGCGTGTTGCGCACCATGCTGCCCGGCTTGCGATTGAGCACCCAGCCATGCTGTAGCGAATACGCCTTCGGATGGAATCCGAACAGCCATGGCGCATCCTGCTGGAGGATCGCCACCATGCGGTCTATCACCAACTGTCGTTCAGCGCCGTCCGGCATCCCCTTCATCTGCTCGAAAAGGCGGTCGTACTCTGCATTGCGGTAGTTCGCGGCGTTCTGGCCGGAATCCTTTACCTTTGCCTGCGCGCCGTGCAACAGGAACAGCATGTTCTCCGGATCGGGGTAATCCGCATTCCAGCCGAAGAAGAACAGCTGTGCATTGCCCTCGCGAATCTTGTCCTGAAAGCGGTTGTAATCGGTCGCGCGCACCACGAACTGCACGCCAAGTTCGCGGAACTGCTTCGCCAGCCAATCCGAGCGCGCCTTGTCGCCGAGACCGCCAGGCGTCGTATCCAGATTCAGGATCAGTGGCTCGCCGGTTTTCGCATCGCGGCCGTTCGGATAACCGGCCTCGGCCAACAGGCGTCGTGCCGTGTCCATGCCCCGACGCGCCGCGCGTCCGTCGCGCCATTCGTACACCACCGGATTGATGCCCGCCTCGCCGTCGCGCGCACCGAAGATGCCGGGCGGGATCGGATGCATCGCCGGCACACCGCGACCGTTGAGGAAAATCGACACGAATTCCTCCATGTCGAGCGCCACCGAAATCGCTTGACGCAGCTTGCGCGCGCGCGCCTGTCCCTCGACGCTCTCGCCGCCCCCGACCAGGGCATCGAGCATGTTGAAACCGAGGTAGAACACCGACGGCGATACCGATGTCAGCAACTGGATGCCCTGAGCGCTCATCCCGTCGGACAGCATCACCTCTCCCTGGCTCGTCATGCTGACTGCCTGATCAAAGTTATCCGACGACACACCCGACGCGTCGTAGTACCCCTGCAGGAACTTGTTCCAGTAAGGAATGCCCTCGCGCTCGCGCGAGAACACCACCGTGTCGATGAAAGGCATCGGCTTGTCGCAATCGGCCAGCAGGCCGGCCTCACGGTCCTCCGCCATGCCTTCGCACGGATAGTTCTCTCCGCGGAAGTTCGGATTGCGAACCAGCACCATGCGCGCATTCGGGTTGTTCTCCGCCAACATGAACGGTCCGGTACCGATCGGCCACCAGTCGAGCGTCAAGTTGCGCTCGGCCATCCCCGGCTGCCCGAAAAAACGGTCGGCCTCTGGCGGCACCGGCGCAAAGAATGGCATCGACAACCAGTACAGAAACTGCGGATAAACCCCTTTCAGAGTGATCCGGTAAGTAAGGCGGTCGACCACCTCGACTCCTGGCACCTCGAATCCACTCAGGTCGATCCAGCCGGGTGTGCGTGCCGCCTCTTCCGCTAGTTGCTTCTGCAGCGTCTTCAGCCCCGGCATGTACTCCGCCATCAGCTCGAAAATCGGCGAATGCAGACGCGGATGTGCCAGGCGCTTGATCTGATGAACAAAGTCGTCCGCCTCCAGCTCACGCGTGGCCGTTTCCGCGAAATCGCCCAGCCCCCTTACGTCGTTCAGATCATCGGCGGCGAGATCCATATAACGGGAACTGCCATCGCTGCGGCGCGCAAACGCCGGATGCGGTTGATAGAGGATCCCCGGACGAATTCGGATCTCATACACACTCCGCGCCACCCGCTCGGCGGGCGCGCCTTCCGGCAACTCCTTCCCGGCCGCGTCGTAGCGGCGCACTACAGGCATCTCTGCTGCGCTGCCCGGAACGAGCGTGTAAGGCCGTTTCAGATAGTGGTACTGCAGCGGCGGCTCATAGATCTGGTAGAGAAAGGTAGCCTCGTCCTCGCTATATGACTGCACGGGGTCGAGATGCTTGGGGCGATCCGTAAATGCGGTATACATGATGTTCCGCCCCCGCTCCGCAGCGGGATACGGATCGTTCCACACCTGGCCGCAGGCCGGCAGCAGAACGCACATCGCGAGAAGGGAGCACAGACGCCAGAACATGAGGCGCGATTCTACCTGCAAGACGAACCACCAACCGCCCGGCCCATTACCGCGAGCAACCCGCGCACAACAAATCGCTCACAAGATCCCGCTCGGCCGGCGGGACAGCACGTCGACCACCTGACCCATCAGCTATAATCCGCCGACTATCAAGAAGGAGCACTACCGAAAATGGGCTTTCTCGCCGGAAAACGCATTCTGATCACCGGACTGCTCAGCAACCGCTCGATTTCGTACGGCATTGCAAAAGCCATGCACCGCGAAGGTGCAGAGCTCGCATTCACTTACCAGAACGAGCGCTTCCAGGAACGTGTGGCCAAGATGGCCGCAGAATTCGATTCCGACCTGATCTTTTCGTGCGATGTGCAGAACGATGCCGAAATCACGGCGCTGTACGAACAACTGTCGCAAAAGTGGGACTATCTCGACGGCCTCGTGCATTCGATCGCCTTCGCCCCGAGCGACGCCCTCGAAGGGGACTTCCTCGACGGATTCTCGCGCGACGCCTTCCGCATCTCGCAGGAAATCAGTGCCTGCAGCTTCCCGCTGCTTGCCAAGGGCGCCCGGCCGTTGATGAAGGGCCGCAAGGGCTCGATGCTGACCATGTCCTACCTCGGCGCCGTGCGTACCATGCCCAACTACAACATCATGGGTCTCGCCAAGGCCAGCCTTGAAGCAGCGGTGCGCTACCTCGCCGTGTGTCTCGGTCCCGAAGGCACGCGCGTCAATGCCATTTCCGCCGGCCCGATCAAGACCTTGGCCGCTTCGGGCATCGGCAGCTTCAGCAAATTGCTGTCCTTCAACGAACACAACGCCCCGCTGCGCCGCAATGTCACGATCGAAGAGGTAGGCAATGTCGCCGCCTTCCTGTGCTCGGATCTCGCCAGCGGCGTCACTGGCGAAATCATGTACGTCGATGGCGGCTTCAACACCACCGCCTTGGGCAACGCCGAACCGCAATAATAGGCTTGGCGACGCTCAGACCTGCACCAGCTGACGCGCAACCCAAACGTCAAAAAGCCCGGCAAAAGTGCCGGGCTTTTTACTTTCTGGCGGCCGCCGGGCGCAATCTGCGCCCCCGAGTTCGACAGTTCAGCCCCAAAAACGCCGTTTTTTGAGCAATCGAGCCAGTGTTTATGCGGGTTGTAGGCCTATTTTTCAAAAAGTCGTGTGGTGGCACGTTTGTAATAGTAATCGTCAATATTGACGTTACATGTAGTGCTGCTAAAGTGGCGGCATGCATGTCAAAATCACCACCTCCGGCTCGCGCCGCTACGTCCAGCTCGTCGAGTCCTATCGGGATGACGCCGGCCGGGTGAAGAAGCGTACCGTGGCGACGCTGGGACGGCTCGATCAGGTGGGCGGCGAGCTCGATTCGGTGATCAGCGGTTTGCTGAAGGTTGCTGGCCACGAGCCGCTGGCGGCCAAGCCCCCGGCGCCGTCGGTCTCGTTCGAATCGGCCCGCGCGCTCGGTGATGTCTGGGCACTCACGGAACTATGGAAAGAGCTGGGCTTTGGCGCGCTGCGGCGGGTGTTTCGCAAGACGCGCCACACCACGGACATCGAAGCCCTGATCCGGGTGATGGTGCTCAACCGGCTGTGTGATCCGGACTCCAAACTCGGGGTGCTGCGCTGGGTGGAGACGGTCGCCTTGCCGGAAGTCGATGTCACCGCGATCACCCACCAGCAATTGCTACGCAGCATGGACGCCTTGATGGATCACCAGGCCGATGTCGATGCCGTGGTGGCCGGGCTGCTGCGCCCGCTGATCGATCAGGAGCTGTCGGTGGTGTTCTACGACCTCACCACGATCCGCACCGAAGGCCTGACGACCGTCGAGGGTGACGTGCGTCAGTTCGGCATGGCCAAGGAAGGACTCATTGCGCGCCAATTCATGCTGGGGGTGGTGCAGACCGCCGAGGGGTTGCCGATCTATCACGAGGTGTTCTTCGCGGGCAACGCCTCGGAGACAAAGACGCTGCTGCCCACCCTCACGACCGTCCTTGAGCGCTTTCCCAAGGTGCGCCGGCTCATCCTCGTGGCCGACCGCGGGCTGCTGAGCCTGGACAATCTCGACGCGCTACAGGCGATCCGGCTGGCCAACGGGCAGACACTGGAATTCATCATCGCCGTACCGGGCCGGCGCTATCACGAATTTGCCGATCTGCTGGGAGACTTCCACCAGAACCACTGCATCTCGGCCGCTCAAGAGGTGAGCGGTGAGTTGGTCTGGAACGGACTGCGCCTGGTGGTGGCGCATGACCCCGCAACGGCGGCGGCGCAGACACAACGGCGCGGCGAGCAGATCAACGAACTCATCGCCTTGGGTGACCAATGGGCGGGCAAACTGGTCGATCAGGACGAAGGCGTCAAACGCCGGGGGCGCAAGCTCTCGGACAGCGGCGCCAAGGCGCGCTTCTACCATGCGGTGTGCGAGGCGCACCTGTCAAAGATCATCAAGGTCGATCTACCGGCCGAACTCTTCAGCTATGACATCGACGCGATGGCTCGTGCGCTGGCGGAGATGATGGATGGCAAGTTGCTGCTCGTGACCAACACGCAGGATATGACGCCCGAGGATATCGTCGGACGCTACAAGTCGCTGGCCGACATTGAGCGCGGCTTCAAGGTGCTGAAATCCGAGATCGAGATCGGGCCGGTGTATCACCGGTTGCCCGAACGGATCCGGGCGCATGCATCGATCTGCTTCATGGCGCTGATCCTGCACCGGATCATGCGCGCCCGACTGCGCGCGGCAGACACCGGACTGACCCCGGAGCGCGCCCTCGAACAACTGCATCGCATTCAGCACCATCGCATTCGCCTGAACGGCGCCGAGCCGGTGACAGGGGTGTCTTCGATTAACTCCGATCAGAGCGAGGTCCTCAGTGCCCTCAGGGTGAAAAAACCGGTCGCGCCGCAACAACTGACGCTGTTGTAGTGGAGCGTTTTAAAGTCTGACCTAACGAAATCAGATAGTTACGAGATTAACTGTCGAATTCCGGTGCGCCCCGCAAGCCTCACCGGTCACTGCTGCTGCGGACGTACCGCTGCGGTGTTGATTTCCACCGCGTAACGATCACGCAGCGCCGTCAGGAAAGCATCAAAATCGCGCTCCGCCATCAGCCGCTGATACTGCCCCGCCAACGCCTTTAGGCGCGGATCATCCTTCGTGACCTCAGGACGATTCACGCTCTCGATGCGGAAAACCGCATAACCACCGTCCTGCATCGCCGCCCCCGCGTAGGCAGGCAGCTTCGCGGCTGGGGCACCGAACACCGCCGCGGTCGCCGCGGGGGCGAGCGTCGGCTTGCTCCGCTGCACCGTCTGCGCCGAAGTCCAGTCGCCGCTCACGGCTTCACCCTTGACCAGGGCGGAAAGTGCCGCTTCCCCGCGCGCGGTGGCCAGCTTCGCCGCCTCGTCGGTACGCAGTTGCTGCTCTATCGACGCCTTCACCTCGTCAAACGGCACACGCTGCGCGGCCTGAAACTCCAGCACCCGCGCCGACACCAGCGTGCCGCGCGACACTTCCACCGCCTCGACGTTACGGCCATTCTTCGCGGCGTCGTCCGCAAACAGCGCATTCAGCAGTTTCTCGTTGGTAAAGTCACCCAGGGCCCCACCATCGCGGTGAATCCAATCGGTCGTGCGAATCTCGAGCTTCAGCGCATCGGCCACCGGTTTCAGGCTGTCCGGCTGCTCATACACCGTATTCGAGAACACCTCGGCCTGCTCTGCAAACCGCTTGCTCGCATCCTGGCGCTTCAGCTCCTCGACGATTTCCGTTTTGACCTGCTCGAACGGCCGCGCATGCGCCGCCTTGATGTCGGTGACCTCGATGATGTGGAAACCGAAGTCCGAACGCACCACGTCGCTGATCTGCCCCTTGCCGAGGCTGAACACCGCGTCTTCGAAGGGCTTCACCATCGCCCCGCGCCCGAAGAAGCCCAGATCGCCTCCCCGCGACGCCGAACCAGGATCCTGCGACTCCGCCTTCGCCAGCTCGGTGAACCGCTTCGGATCGCTGCGCACCTGCGCCAGAATCGCCGCCGCCTTCTCACCCGCCTTGGCGACTTCGTCAGCCGACGCATCGGCCGCAGCCGAGATCAGGATGTGCCGCGCACTGCGCTCTTCCGGCTGACCAAAGCGCTCGGCATTGGCCTCATAGAACTTGCGCGCCACATCGTCGGAAATCACGACCTGATCCAACAGCGCATCCTGGTTGAACACCACGTACTCGGCACGCAGCCGGGCCGGGCGCTCGAAACGTGCCGGATTCGCTTCGTAAAACTGCTTCGCCGCGTCATCCGCAAGCTTCACATCCGCCAGAAACCGGCCCGCCGGAAACTGCATCTCGCTGACCTTGCGCTCTTCCAGCTGAGCGGTCAGGAACCGCTGCACCGACGTCCTTGCCGCAAACGCCGACTCACCCACGGCCTGCGCAATCTGCTGGACGCGCAGATCCTGCATCAGACGCGACTCGAACACCGCCGGCGTCATACCCTGCGCCCGCACGGCCGCTTCGTAACGCTCAATCGAAAAGCGCCCGTCCTGCTGGAACGCCTCTACCCCGGCGATCACCTGCTGCAACTGCTGCTGCGTTACCACCATCCGGCTGTCCGCCGCATGCAGCGCAAGCAAACGCTGATTCACCAGATTGTCGACCACGGCACGACGAATCGGCTCGGACTCCAGCATTGCCCGATCCACCTCCCCCCCCA
This sequence comes from Aromatoleum diolicum, assembly GCF_012910955.1. Classification (GTDB taxonomy): domain Bacteria; phylum Pseudomonadota; class Gammaproteobacteria; order Burkholderiales; family Rhodocyclaceae; genus Aromatoleum; species Aromatoleum diolicum. The sequence goes on along the minus strand of NZ_WTVQ01000037.1, from coordinate 30,412 downwards.
TCGACTCGCGCAGCCGGTCCTGCTGCTCGCGCAGCGCCTGATCGAACTCCACCATGGAAATCTTCGACGCCCCGACGGTCGCCACCTCCTTCCCGCCCGGCGCATCGTTGAAATACGAGTCCAGCCCGAAAAAGGCGAACGGCACAATCAGTAGCGCCAGAATGACTTGCGCAACGCGCTTGTTACTGCGAACTGCTTCTAACATCGTGTTATTCCGTGAAGACCTTGAAGGGAGGGCAAGCAGTGCGAGCCGCGAGCACAATTGGAGGATTATCGCATTGCATGGGCCGCCCGTCCAAACCCGGCCAACGCCACACGAGCGAACCGGCTGAACTTAGCGCCTACCGATGCCCACGTACTCCAACCCGCGCGAGCGCACGAGTTCCGGATCAAAGATATTGCGCCCGTCAAAAACGATCGGCTCGCGCAAGCGCGCCTTGATGCCGTCGAAGTCCGGACTGCGGAACTCCTTCCACTCGGTCACGATCACCAATGCATCAGCGCCCTCGCAAGCAGCCAGCGGGTTCGGCGCGTAGGACAGGCCCTCGACGCCCTTGAACACGTGTTTTGCCTCATCCATCGCAACAGGATCATAGGCACTCACCGTCGCCCCGGCTGACAACAGTTCAGCGACAAGCTCGCGGCTCGGTGCGTCCCGCATGTCGTCCGTATCCGGCTTGAACGATAGTCCCCACAGCGCGAAGTGCCGTCCCACCAGATCGCATCCGAAGCGCGCCTTGATCTTTGACGTCATGACGCGCTTTTGCGCGTCGTTCGCGACCTCGACCGATTCGAGCACCTTCAGATCCGTTCCGCTATCCCTTGCGGTCCGGATCAGCGCCTTAACATCCTTCGGAAAACACGATCCGCCGTAACCACAACCCGCATACAGAAATGAATAACCGATCCGGCTATCGGAACCGATCCCCACCCGGACCGACTCGATATCCGCGCCAACCACTTCTGCAAGATTCGCGAGTTCGTTCATGAAACTGATGCGCGTCGCCAACATCGCGTTCGCCGCGTACTTGGTCAGTTCGGCCGAACGGATATCCATAACGTGCAAACGGTCATGATTGCGGACATACGGTGCATACAAGGCGCGCATCAGGAGAATCGCCTGCTCGTCTTCTGCCCCCACTATGATGCGGTCGGGGCGCATGAAATCTTCTACGGCAGCGCCTTCCTTCAGAAACTCCGGGTTCGACACCACGGCAAACGGCACCACCACCCCGCGTGCCTTCAGTTCGTCCTCAATGGCTGCTTTCACCTTGTCAGCCGTTCCCACCGGAACCGTGGACTTATCCACCACGACCTTGTAATCCGTCATGTGCCGACCGATTTCCCGCGCGGCGCTCACCACGTATTGCAAGTCAGCGGACCCGTCTTCGTCAGGCGGCGTTCCCACGGCGATGAATTGAATGGTGCCGTGCGCTGCCGCATATCTGGTATCCGTCGTAAAACGCAGACGCCCAGCAATGACGTTCCGCTGGACCACTTCCTTCAGTCCCGGCTCGTAGATCGGGATACCGCCATCGTTCAGAAGACGGATTTTCTCCGGCTCGACGTCGAGACACACCACATCATTGCCCATCTCGGACAGGCAGGCGCCAGTTACAAGGCCAACGTAGCCCGTACCAATAACCGTAATCTTCATACATCGTCCTCAATTACGGCTGATAACTGCCTCCAACCGTGAAATAAACTTCGGATCAGCGCCGTCACTTAATTCGCTTCCTGCGGCTAGAGCCATTCCCTGATTGAGCAGCCGCTCAAGCTCCTGTGCATCGCTGGCAACATGAATTCCGGTCCGTCCCGCCAACCACTTCGCCGTTGCCACTTGGTGATCATTTCTGTGCTCCCCCAATTCTGCTCGCCGCGGCATAATTATTATTGGTTTACGAAACTTCAGTGCCGTCAGAATCGAACCCATACCGGCATGGGACACAATGACGTCCGCCCCAACGAATAACTGCATCGCCCTATCGGGCGGAAGCATAGCTACAGACTCGAATTGCCTCGGCTTTCGAAGCGACGGACCGATTTGCGCAAAGATCTCGGCGCCAGGTTTTCTTGCAGCCCAATCGTCTACCGCATTAATCAACCGATCAAACGACAGCTGAGTCCCGACTGTGACAAAGATCACAGCACCCCTCCCCAGTATTCAGGCCCTTGCGGACGCGCCAGATGCTCCCATTGCGTCAGCCACACGTCGGACCACCGTCTGGCTTTCTGGCCGCTCATCGAAAGCTCTTCGGAGTTCGCAATACTATCAATCCAGATAGTCCTAGCTCCGAAAGCTTTTCCGAACACAATTGCGGCAAAACCCGGCGCTGCCCCGGTCGTAATAACAATATCGGGACGCAAGCGAAAAACACACCAAGCGACCTGCAGGAACATTTTCACTAGTTTTATCTTTTCCCACAGACTCGCGTCCTCAACAACAACCAATGCGTTTCCAACGTCCTGAGCATAGCCGGCATTCGTCGTCATGAAGGTTACCTCTTCACCAACAAACGCTGGCCGCAATCTCATTAATTGCACCCAGTGCCCACCACCGGACGCGACAGCCAATATCTTTTTCATTTCAATTCCTAGCAGCCATCGGCAAGCAGAAACTCAAAAATAATCAGTCACTTCAACCAAAACGACATTTGCGACATCTAAAATTTACGCACAGCCACCCTAAAATCAGCAAAATCAGCATAAGTATCGTCGGAACTCGCCCAGGACGCATCGTTTCCGCCAAAGAAGGTGCTAAAAAAAATCCCGTCAATACGCAGTTCATCAACATCACGAAATCTCAAGCCGCAAGCCTCATGCACAAGTTGCCTATCGATCCATATCGCCACGCTGCCGTCGTCAAGTCCAGGAGTGTTTAATCTGATCTCCTGACTCACCTCAACCCATTTTCCGGCGCGAAAAAACCAACTACCGCGGCCAAACAACGTTCCCCAGGCCACACTCGTGGGAAGGTATGCATAGAGCGCGCCCGCCCCTCCTGCTTGCCAGACAATTCGAGTACTAAATCCGTCCCTACCCGTCGGAATCATTCCGCCCGAGCGTGGGATACCACCGTATAAACCAGGAAGTTTCCCGCCTCTTGCGAAATCAAAATCATTTTTGAACCGAACTGAGTAGGAAAGAATCACCGACTCAACGCTCGGCAGGTTCATATGCGACAAATGGGCCGTAAACTGAGCTCCACCCATCGGCGCCACGCCCTTTGCCGAGCTCCCTGGATCATACGACCCCTTCGGGTAAGCCACTCGAAGCGTCTTGCTATACGGACCATCCTGATAATTGACGAATGAGATATTTTCGCGACCGAACTGAAAGCGCACCTCACCCCAGTCCACAAGGTCCCGAGCGAAGTCGTCATGCCAAAAAATCTGAACTTTTCGCTCATTGAGTTGCAGCGGCGCATCACTACACTGTGCGATTGCAACTCCCGAAGACATCAAGAAAAGCGCAAACGCTAAAACTCGTCGAAAAAATAAAATCCACTTAGTCATATCGCACTGTAAATCAATTCAGCATATCGACTGACAATACTTTCGCGATCAAATTTTCTAAAATCTATTACCAATTCATTGATTTGCTCACGAAATTTTTCGCTATCATCGGACAATTTTCGCAGCCCTTGAACGATCGCCGCGAGACTATCATGTGCGACCACGACACCAGGAAATCGCCCCTCAAAGAAGCCGTCGAACCCCGCTCCCATGGCGGTCATAATCGGAACTCCCTTCGCCAAAGCCTCCACGTAGACCAACCCGAAACTCTCCGGAAAACTTGGCATCACCATTGCAGTGTATTCCGGCAGAAGCAGGTCAATTTCCGCACGCGTCTTTTCACCCAGAAGACGAATGTGAGACTCGGCATTGTTTTCGTGTATCAAGTTTTTCAATTGTCTTAGCGACCGCTCGGAACCAGACCCGACGATATCAAGCCACCAATCTCCACCCTCACTTCGCAATACACGAATCGCCTTAATCAAGCGACCAATGTTCTTAAGTCGCCATACATCCAGCCGACAAATCGTGATGAAGCGCTGCGTATTCGGCGGATCGCTGCGAGTCGGGCAGATGGTTTCTCCGCTAATGTAGGGTATCAAGTGACACCGCTCGGGCAGAACGTCCGCCGGTTGCAACAATCTCGGCTTGAAATATTCCAGAGACCAAGGCGTCGCGAACACTAGAGCGCGCGCGTTTGCAGCCACTCGCCGAAAGCTTTTCCTTGAGAAAACTTTCGCGCGAAAGATCTTGCAATCCGTATTACCCATAAACCCGGCGATATACGGCACGTCCATCATTCCAGACAACTTCCAGCAGATATATGACTCAACGGTGAACTTGTGGCCGAGCAGCAATCGCGGCCTAACCCCTTCTCGCCGGAACAAATCAGCGATTTGCTTTGCAAGTCGGTCGAGGAAGAAGGTATGCAGAACGCCGAAAGGTGGTGCGAAATACCGAATGGCCCACACGTCGCCCTCCCTCGCCACCGCCTGATCGTAAGGATTGCTTACACGAGAAATCGAGATCACGACGTTTCTTGCGTGCGGCGCAAGACCGCCGACCAGACGTTCGATTACAGGTGTATTTCTCGGTCGAAAAATATCAGGATAGTCCGCACAGACATGGGCAACACACGGCGCAGTCATCGATGCTCCATTGCCGAAAAATGCATGCTGTCGGGCTCGTCTCGACCGCGATCCCAGCACAAACTAAGTGCCCAGAACAGAGTAACTATATTTGGCGCAGGCCCCACTGGGCCCGCCTCTGTCAAACCTTGAACGAGAATATAGCCCAAAATCACCGTTTGAAACATTGTGGGCTTCTTTATATACGCAACAACCTGTCGAGCGATCGCAATTAGAACAAACGCAAATCCGGCAAGTCCGGTCGTAACCAATGTTTGCAATAGAAAATTGTGCGCCTGAGTAACCGTAAAACCCCAATACGTCCTGAATACTTCCGGAAGCAAAACTTTAGTTGCTCCGAAACCATATCCGAGGATTGGTCGTTCAATAAAGGCTGCCCACGAAGCGGCCCAAATATCTGTTCTACCAGTAAGGGTGGTTATTTCACTTAGACGTCCCGTTCTGGATAGCGCAGCTCCAAGGCGCTCCCACCCAAAGTCAGCATTTAAGAAAACCAGCGCCAGGATGGTTACTAAAATAAACCCGCAAAATGCAACGACGACATGCCCGCGCAGCACATGAAGCCCGAAGGCTGCGAACACCGCTAGAACGGACGTTCTGCTGTCTGACAAAAAAAGACACACTAAAGCAATCGACAAGGGGCCAAGCACACGCCAGTTATGTACGGAGATTTTGTAGGAAAAGACGAGAACGCCAACAATAAGGATTGCGAGTGCCGCAGATCGTCCAAGCGCATTTGGCGAACCAAGCACCCCCCCCAAACGAAATACAGTGCCGCCTTCCATTCGCGCCAGACCGGCACCAACAGAAAACATAAGCACTGAGATCATCAAGGGAATACAAAGACCAAGCAGCAATCCGTAAAGAATCTGGATTCTACTCAGTCGATTCACGACACAAACCGCCAAGGCACAGTATGCGATAGCCGCCACACCTGCACCGAACGTATAAGCGGGGGTCAGTGAATATAATGTACTACCGAGCGCTAGTAACGAGAATATAGATAGCCACTTAATATCACCTTGAAAAGCGATAGATACGCAATTTCTGGTGGAAATCACCGCGACGACCAACCAACAGATCCAAATTATGAGCTTGAGGAGAGTTTGGCCGTCTATTCCCTGCGCCGCCATTTCCCGTTGTCGAAAGGTTGCATCGACCAAGAAAGCCGAAATCGTCAAAAATGCGAAGATGGCCTTCGGCCGCGCTCGCGCCGCGAAATAAACGATGACACCGAACGCAACGGCGGCACCGAGTCCGCAAACCGAAATGAGTAAATCAGCTAAGGAATCTACTGTCAGGTTTGGAATAGCCAAACCCGTTATGAATGCCATCGCCATCACAATGGCAATCAGAGGCATCTGCCAACCGATCGCTTGTTGCATAGGCATTCCAACCGAGCTAGCCAACGCGCGAAAATATCTACTCACACAAGCTCCTTATTTCGCACCCTTAGCAGCTGGACCGACGCAAAAAGGCCAGCCAGTCCCCACCCCGCAGCCAGTGCAATCAGAGCTCCCGTGGCAGCCCACCGAATTACTAACCAAGGCGTCACGATCAGGACGAGAATGGCGGCGGTCGCCCGTCCAAAGAAAAGCCAGTCCGGACGGCGCAAGACATACAACCCGGTCTCAATTGGCTGCGTCACGATCATCGCGAGCATCACCAAGCACCAGAGGGATACTAGCAGCCAGGCGTCCGCATACTTTTCGCCATAAATCAGTTCAAGTAGCTGCGGGGAAAAGAACGATATGGTGATCAGATAGGGCAAAGATAACCCTAAAAGCCATAACCACGACTGTCTAATGACTCGCAATAGGCCGGACATCCCGGACTTGGCGTGCGCGTGCCCTGCCCGGGGTTTGTCCACACTATCCATCGCCTGGATCAGCGTACCAATTGGTTGAGTCAAATTTCTGGCTGCGGCGAATGCTCCGAGAGCGCCGGGCCCCGCGATCGCTGCAAGAATCGCCTGGACGGCAAAATTGTAGCCGGAATAAGCCAATGAAGAAGCCGCAGCCCATCGGCCGAAATGCAGAATAGAACTCGGAGTCCAGTTCCCGCTCTGATACTGGCCCCTTGTCGGTAACAGCGCAACACGACTCGCCAGACAACTGACGACGCTTGCAACAATCATTGCCGCGACCAAACTCTTAAGCTGAGTGGCGACCCCCAGGCCATACGCAATTAGTACAAGGAGTAGAAGCGACACCGAATACGCGATTGCCATTATCAGGAGCCGCTTCATTGAGAGGGTAATGATCACGACGCGCCTTGCGAATTCAAGGTAGTACAAAGGAACGACAAGGGCTGCGGTCAGCATGGCACTGTCAGTTACCCAGCCTGCGAAAGCAAAGGAACTCAAGAGAATGAATACACAGATGACTAGCAAGGTCAGCCCCGTCACCCACCCCTGAAGTTGGCGCCAGAAAAACAGGCTGGTCAAGCCCGAGCCTTGCAGCTCACCAGAAGTGATCATCGGCAAAGTCACAAATGCACGTTGAAACCCCTGAAGTAAGAGGAGCGACGCCAAAGCGAAACTTAACGCACCCCACTCCTCCTTTGGCAGCATACGAGCAGCATATACGTACAGCAGGAAATTACTTCCCGAGATTAGCCCTTGCTCTAATAACGCGTAGTGCCGCGCAGATTTCGAGCGGACGCCTGAGTCACGAACACAAGTCAGCGGAACATTAAGGTCTTCGGTTGCGCGAACGAAAGTGGCCCCGGTCATGATTTCTCCCGTACTCGACCGATCAATAGGTGCGCACTATGGTCAGGAATTGAGCGAAGCAGGTCGTCCACAAAGAGTTCCTGGGCTTGGAACGCCCGCGCAGTATCTGCACTAATACTTGACACTCTGAATAGAAGTCCGTCGGCGACATGCCCCGCCAACCCCTCCTTGATCGTCGTGATTTTTTGCTCCAAGCCTCCATTAACGATTTGATCTCCGAGCCTTATCCAATAGGTGACTGGTTCGCGCCGCGGGCCCAGTGTCGCAATCAACCGCATCACTGGAAGATTCGACCCGGAAATGTACATGTCGTGCCTGGAGACCGACGAAATCTGAAACCCTTGAGCTGGATAGCAAAGCTCAGGTCTATGCACCTGGCTCTGCTTTGACTGTGTATCGCCGTAGGCAATCGAAAGCATGACCATCTCGCCATTTGATGTGTGTCGATACAATCTGGTGACAACTTGACTGTAAATAGCATCAAGTTCCTGCTGTTGCTGCGGATTCACGACCTCGACAACGCCGGACTCGACTTCGTTCCAAGCACTGAACGACCTTGGAATTATATTTTCGTAGTCGACGGGAGGCTGTGACTCCGGAAACGACTTAACGGGTTTTAACTCTATCGCGGCAAAGAAGGACGAAATCATCAGCGCGCATAATAACAGCGAGCACTTCAACGAATAATAAGGCACGGACCCAGCCAATCCACTCACAACGATCGCCAATGCTTGTTCATGCTTGAGAAACGTCCCTGTCTAATTTCCGATGCATGCTAGTTCTTGCACCGCACTGCAACAGCCAGTCCACCCCTATGATTATCAGCAACGCACTAACAAAGAGCACCATCCCTGCGAACCCGTGCAAGAACCCCTGCCCCGCGGCATCACCAAAGTGGTAAGTGATTAGCGTAAGCACCATCACGCGAATGACGTTTGCCGTGAAAGAAATCGGAACGATAAGGACGCCCAGCGCAATATTGCGAAACAAGGAATCGTGGCGCACCAGCTTGAGGTACAGCAGGCCGAGGGCTTCAAGGGTGAACAGGGTATGCAGGCCTGCACATGCGTCGGCGACCAGGAGTTTGTACTGGCCGATCTGCAGAATGACCCCAGACCGCGCGATGGGGTAACCCACCCCGAAGAGGATGTGTTCCGCGACGTAGGACACCGCCATTTTCATTGGCATGGTGAGCATATCGACCACGGTGCCGGGCAGCGGAATCATGAACAGCATGAAGAACAGCGCGAACCACTGCGCCTTGAGGGCGGCACTGCCGCGCAGCAGCAGTGCGACCGCGGCGAGCACCCAGATAAAGGAGCCGATTTCGAAGATCAGGATGTCCTGCGAGCGACCAAGGACGTAGAGCAACAGACCGAACACCAGCACCGGCCAGCCGATGGCCGAGGTAGGACGGCCTTTGCTTGCCTGCAGCATCTGCGGCCAGTTGTGATGCATCAGCCACAGCGAGACCCCGAGCACGATCGGGCCGTGAGCCTGTTCGTCCATGCTCCAGAGCCCCGTGAATAGATCGATGAAACTGGGCGCATACAGAAAGCACAGCCCTGCGAGCACCACCAGCCATGGCGCGAGGTCGGCAAGCCGATTCGGCACATTGGTGGGTTCAGCGCACGCGGCGGGCGAGTTGTGGCTGTTCATTGAGCGACGGGCGAGGGGTCAGCGGGCTTCGTTGAGAACCGTGCCGACCAGGTTGGCGCCGGCCTGGTGGAGATCCTTCGACAGGGCACGCGTCACAGCGGCCTTAGTGACATGACAGCGGGCCAGCAGCAGCGCGCCGCCGGCACGTGCCGCAAGCGTCTGGACATCCGCGTAGCTGGAGGCGGCGGGGGTATCGATCAGGATCACGTCGTATTCGCGGGCGAGTTCCTTCAGCAGTGCGGTGAAGGCTGGGCGACCAATGAGTTCCTGCGGATTGGGCGCGAGCGCGCCTGCAGGGAGCACGGAGAGGTCGACCAGCGCCGATACGCGTTGCACGACGTTGGGGCCACCACGGCCGGACAGTGCGGCGGACAAGCCCATCTGGTTGTTGACGCCGAAGAGGACGTGCTGGCGCGGATTTCGCAGATCTGCATCGATGATGACTGTGCGCTCGCCCAGTTGCGAGAAGACCACCGCCAGGTTGGCAACCAGCCAGGAGCGCCCTTCCCCACGACCGGGGCTGGTGATGGCAAGACTGCGGGGACCGGCCTCCGGGTCGAACCACCGCAGCATGAGCTGGCTGCGTAGCGCGCGCAGTGCTTCGACTTGTGGGAGGAAGGGGTTGTAAGCAGCGACGACTTCTTCCGCAACACCGCTCTCGCCGCGCTGCAGATACGGGTAGTCGAACTGGCGTGACAGGGCGAAATCGATATCTGCGTCGCTTACCAGCTGGAGCTGCCGCGCGGCGTCGCCGAAGCGCATTCCCTTGTCACGCTGCAGCCGAAGGATCTGCTCGGCATCTTCAGGCTTGAGACGGCCGGCGTCGATGAGAATGGCGCCGATGGAGCGCTGTCCTGCACAAATGCCGAAAATGGGCGTGGGGGCGTTCATGTGGGCGTTACCTCATGCTGACGCAGGAATGATGCCCAACAGGGGCGCATCCGCGAGTTGATCGAGGTCCTGGGGACCGCGAATGCGCTGATCCACAAGTTCCAGCAGCAGGGCCGTACCCGCCCCGAGCAGGGTGCCGAGGAACATGGCCAGTGCCAGGTTGAGCGTGATACGTGGGCTGGAATGCTTGAGCGGTGCGGTTGCGGGCGTCAACACGGCAATGTTGGTTTGCTGGGTCTGGCTTTCCAGGCTGGTCTGGCTGAGCCGTTGGGCAACCAGGTCGTGGGCACGCTGAGCGGATTCGACATCGCGCTGCAGCACGGCGATCTGGTCGCGACGTTCGCGCAGCTCCAGCACGCGCTTTTTCTGCGCTTCGAGCGCTACGCGAAGTTCGCCTTCGCGTGCCACATTGGTACGATTGGCCGTGCCAATGGAGCTGGCGACGCGCTGCGTTTCGCCGACGATGCGCTCGCGCAGCGACTTGATCTCCGCCTCGATGCGCGCGTAATCAGGGTGATTCTTGCCGACGCGCGAGACCAGTTGCTCGCGACTGGCTTCCTGACGCGCCAGCTCGGCCTTCAAACCCTGAATGAGGCCGCTTTGCAGCACTTCCGGCAGTGTGTCGGCCGACCCCGTCTGGCTCTGGCGCGAACGACTATCCATGCGCTGGGCTTCGGCGGCAACCAACTGCGTCGAAATTTCTCCCAGCCGGGCACTTTCGACGTCGATACGACCGTCCGTGGTGACAATGCCATGCTGGATCTGATAGTCGGACAGCCGCTTCTGGGCCGCCTCGACCTTCTCGCGCAGCGGGCCACTGCGCTCGTCGAACCACTGCGCATACTGACGCGCCGGTTCGACCTTGAGTTCGAGATTCACTTCGATGTAAGCACGCGCGAACGCGTTGGCAACAGCGGCGGCGAACTCGGGATCAGCGCCCGAAAAGACGATGCTGATGACATTGCTCTCACGCGACGGACGCACGACGAGCTTCTTCTGCAGCAATTCGCCGACCCACACCTGCAAAGCCCCCTGCCCGCCGGTTTCGGCCTGCCACTGCTCTCGGATCGCGGGCAGTCCGTCGAGCTTCAGCAGCGTAACGACACGCTCCGCGACGCGGCTGGAGTTGATGATGTCGGCCTGGGTCGCCATGTAACCTGCCATCATCTGTGGCGGCAGCATCGCGCCCATGATCGGATCCGACGACTTGGCGTCGATCACCAGCGCCGTTTCGGCGCTGTACTGCTTCGGGATCAACAGACTGACGACGAGCGTGGTGGCAACCACGACACCGAGCACGCCCAGTGCAACGAGCCAGCGGGCACGAAGGATGAGAAGAAACTGCTGAAAGGTCATTGCTGGGTATTCCCGAAAATCAGAAGAGGCTTTCCTTGACGAAGATGACGTCGTCAGGCTTCAGCAGGTGGTCGAGCGTGGCTTCGATGATTTCCGGGCGCCCTTCGGCATCGCGCCTGTGTACCTGCAGGCCGCGCGTTGTGCCCCGTTGATTGACACCCCCGCCGGTCGCCAGCCCCTGCATGACGCTCATATTGCGCTCCAGCCGGAATGTGCCCGGGCGCTGCACCTCACCGTAGATATAAAAGGTTGGCGCACGATGCACGTACAAGATGTCGCCGCCGGCCAATGGAAGGTCGTTTTCGCCGCCCTTCAGGAACATCGACGGAATGTCGATTTCCTCCCGCACGGCCTTGCCGCCACGTGTGCCGATCAACACCACCGTATCGGCGCCGTTGGGGGCAATACCACCCGCCATTGCCAGCATGTCGGACAAGCGCAGGTTGGTCGTTTCCAGCGGGTACCGCCCGGGACGGCCGACCAGACCGATCACGGAAATCTGGTTGCCGCGCATCTGCACCGGCAGGATGCTCACCTGCGGATGCAGGACGAAACCCCCATCACGCAGCAGGCTGGCGATGGCACGCTCCGCGGCGGGCACACTGAGTGCACCGACGGTCACCGTGCCGATCAACGGAAAGGTGATGGCGCCGGTTTCAGCGACGCGCGTTTCGGTGGTCAGGTCCGGGTTCTGGAAAACGGTGATACGGATGATGTCACCTGGTCCGAGAACGTATTCGCTGGTAGCCACACCGGGGTTGTTCTGGAGCACTTCGGCACGCGCCGGGGATACGATGCCAAGCCAGAACAACAGTGCAAGCAGCAGCAAGACGAATCCCGTTAGGGCGCGATGACTCATGGTGTTTCCCGGACGCTGACTCGTGGAGGGAGAAATGCGGTTGTATTGCATGACTGTGACACTGCTCATTTCAGACCGCCCGCGCCCTTTTCCATGGCCGACGGTGACAGGGTCGGGGCGGCGGTACTTGTTGCCGGTACCGCAGGCCCGGCCTGCGAGGCTGCCCCGCGGGCCGGAGCCGGGCTCGCGGACGCCGCTGTGGCGGGAGCCGAGAATTCGCCCACGTACTCGATGCTTGCCCGTTCGCGCAGTTGCTTGAGTTCGTCTTGCGCGATTTGCCCTTTCTTGCGACTCGCAAGGTAACGCTCAATCAACGGCACCGCCGCCGCTTCGTCGAGTGGTTGCTCGCGCGAACCGGCGAGGTGCACAACGTGCAGGCCATTAGACGTACTCAAGACACCGGTCTGCCCGTCGCGCATCTTGAACAGCTGCTTCAGTGCCGCCAGCGGCAGATCCTCCGCCGGCTTGACGCCGCCCCCCGGCGTGAAGCTGATGTTTTCGCGCCGCAACCAATCAACAAACTCATCCATGTTCGCGGCCTTGTCGAGTACCGCACGGATTTCCGCATGACGTTCGGCCACCGCGGCGACATTCAGCTCCTGAATGGCATAAACGCGACGTCTGGCGAACAACTCCGGATTATCACGATAGAACTGACTGATTTCGGCAAGGTTGGCACGCCCCACTTGACCGACCACACGCTCGACGTAGGCACGCGCCACGATCTCGCGCCGCGCCGCATCGAGGGCCTGCATGACTGCCGGGTCGCGATCGATCTTCTGCTCTTCGGCCTGTGCAATCAGCAGTTCCTGGTCGATGAGCCGCTCGAGCACCGCTGAGCTCGCCTGCTTGAGCTGATCCGGTCCGACATTGCCAAGCCGCGCCAGCGCAGCGTTGATCTGATGTACGGTAATCTCGTGCCCGCCTACCCGTGCAGCAACCTGCGAGACAAGCTTCTGCGAATCGCCGCTACTGCAGCCGGCAAGCAGTAACGTCGCGAGCGTTATTGAAGCGTAAGCCAGAAGATTATTTGTCATCTGATAATGACTTCCTGGACCTAAATCCTTTGTGCATTTCATATGCCATCGACCTGATCCCGGAAGTAACTGCGTAATGTTGAACGCCCTGGCCGCCCGGCTATTAACCGCACACATGGGCATGACCTGTCCATCGAGCCCAGTGCAAACCGGGCTCGATGGACAGGTCATGCGCCATGAAACCACCGACGGGATTTTCGCGACGACGCGTCGCTGCCTTCCCGAGAAGACCGCCATCCGCGGCCCTCATCTGCACTCGACACGAGCCCGCACGCGGGCCCGTCCTTCGAATCTGCGAACCGACGGATTAGCGCCCCGCCGAACGCCGACGCGCAACACCCCCGATGATGCCGAGCCCGGCCAGCATCATCAGGTAGGCTTCCGGTTCAGGAACCGGAGCGACCGAGACGCCGAACGTCAGTTCGCTGAGACCAAGAGATGCAGTTCTGTTGTTACCGTTAGCAAACGCAGTAAGCTCGGGTGTAATCGTAAACGCTACGGACTTGGAGTTAAGCAGTGTCCAGTTAGCGCTTTGACTCCAGAGCCCCGATGCCGAGTCCTTGGCGCTCTGAGTCGTTGCGCCCACCGAAATATTGCCACCAGGGTTCGCAATCGCATCCTGATCAAAGTCCCAGGCGATTTTTCCGAACACCTCGGTATTCGCGCCCGAAAGCGAATAGCTACCGCTTGCTCCCATCAGGACGCTATCCAGAGAGTTCCCGTTGGTGGCCGAGATCACCACGCTGAATGACGGTGAAATGGTGATTTCCGAACCGGGAACCGATGCGGAAAACCATCCCGAGCCTGAGCCGAAAGTCAGCGAATTGCCGTTCAATGTCGGCGTGCCGAAGGCGCTGGACCAGGCGCTATCGTACGAAATGGTGGCATCGAAACCGGCGCCATGAAGATCGATCGTTGAAATCGAGATCGCTTGATCGCTATCCGTCGTGTCGGTTTTTGCACTTGCACTGCCAGCCCCGGCAAACGCCATCAGGCTTGCGGCAACCAGAATGAGCTTCCGCTTCATGTATGTATTCCTGTCTGTTCTGCACTAAGCATGACGGCATGCGTCACTGCAATTTATCGCTTCAGCCGTGCGCGACCGTGCGGCGACGTACGATGAAGCCGACCATTCCGAGTCCGGTCAGCAGCATCAGGTACCCCTCGGGCTCCGGAACCGCAGGAAGAATGTTGGCGGGCGCGACGCTGGCAAGATCAAACGTCAGTGCGCCATACTGCAGACCAAGTTGCGTTCCCTGTTGAGCAAGGAATGAATTCATCAGGCTCACCGTCGCATCGGTAGCGCCATCCAGTTCCGCATGCGCAAAGCCCGACCAGGTCTGGAAGCCCAAGCCATCGTTTGCCGACACCACAAAGGAGTCCATAACCGGACTTCCGCCTGCGGCGACAATCAACTGCGCCCCTCCGGACCCCGCCGCCCCGTTCCACCATCCGTTTTCGATCAAGGAGACGCTGTTTAGCACGTAGCCCGACTTGGCCTGAAGTGTCAGATCGAGCGTCGAGAACACGCTCGAAGACGATGCAGCGAACGTTGTCGGGAAGAACTCCACGCCAAATCCGCCTTGGGAAAGGCTCAAATTGCCGTAATACTGCAGCGCTGAATCGTTGTACGTAAGTGAAAAGGTGCTTCCTTCCAGAGTGCCTGCGCTGACAGCGCCAGCAGTCGTAAGGGTCAACAAGGCTGCCACGATCAGTTTTTGCTTTGGATGCATGCGATCAGTTCTCGGCATGAAAATGTTGGTTGCACAGGACCGCGGCGAACGACAGGCCACTTCGCAAGCAGGACTCGCACGGGCAGGAACCCAGTAGTTCCTGCGAGCCTCTACTGCGATTGGTCTTGCTCGCCCCCTGCGAAGGGCGAAAAACGCGAACGGCATTGTTTCAATTTGTTGCGCCACAACATTTTACATATCCTTTCACCATATGTAAAAGAACCTTTAGCATATTTTATATTTTTCATAACGCATATTTCACACTGAACAGGACGCTGTCTGACCTGTAGCCGAAGCCCGCACCCGATGACGACCGAGACTCACGCCGGATCGCAAGAGCCAGCCCGAGATCCCGCATCGGACTCCACACGCCGCCGATGCTGGCGATGCGCGTGATGTCCTGGCGATCGTTCGTCGCGACGACGAACGGGTTGCCGCCATAGTCGCGCGCCAGCCATTCAAGGCGCCCCTGAAGGCTGACCTTGCTGGAAACCTTCCACTCCGGTTCGATCGCAAGCGATCGCGTGATGATGAAGTTATCGACCACATCTTCGCGCGCGCCGATCTCACGCCTTGCGGTCACGCGCATAGCGAGCTTGCCGCCGGGCGTCCAGTGATGGCCGACGCGGCCAGTTACACCACTGAAGTTCTTTTCCGACAGCCCAGGGTAATCGCGCCACGTGTACCCGAGGTAACCGAAGACGCGACTCAGGCCGCTTGCACGCCAGTCACCGCGCATTTGCAGATCGCGTTGTCCATAGTCGGTCACCGCGGTCGGCCCGGCGATCCGTTCCGGATAACGCCCGTCCGCATTGCGTGCTACGAGCATAAGACTGTTGTCGGAGCCTGGGCGAAATGTTGCACGGAGTTCGACTGCGTCCTCGACGAACTCCGAACTGGCTGAGAGACGATCATCGTAACTACTAATGACGTTCGCGAGCCCAGCGCCCAGCGACCACCGGGGATGCAATTGGTAATTGGCGTCGAACGCATAGCGGCGGTAGGTGTTGACGCTGCGCACGGTGTTGTTGCGCTCGGCAAAGCTGCGCAGCGCCTCGTTCTGCCGGGCGGAAAGCTCCCCCCTCCACTGATTGCCGAGCGCCCACTCCCAGGCCGCAAATGCGTTGCGGGCGGTGTAGTCGAGGTAAGCAAATTCCTGATAGTCACTGCGGGTCACGCCGAATTCGGCATTCACGCGCTGACGGCTGAAGTTGCGATCGAATCGACCAGCGACTGTCGTAGTGCGGACAAGGTCGGACCGGGGATGCACGTGCCCATCAATGACCGGCCGCGTCCCGTCAGGCATGCGAAATAAATTGCTGTCGCGTTCCAAATCCTGCTGAACGAGCAGTTCGAGCGTATCCGCGGAGTCTTCGTTTGCTGCAATCGCATTCGCACTCAATGCGAACGCAATGAAGGCCAAGGCGCTTGCACACGTAGGCGTTATGTGCGGTCTGTTAATATGTTTCACGCATATCAAGCTGTTTTCAATGCAGTTATTAGCCATGTATATATGCAATCTGTAAATGACTTATGAGTTTTAGTGCGATATGCTGCGCCGCACCTAAACGATGGCTTTTACCATGTTTGCATCGACATACAAACAGGGCACGGTCTGGCGTGGTACCTTTTCAGCGGTCCGTACAATCGAATCCTTCCTGGATCCGGTGGTTGCCATTGCCTTGCTGTTTGCCGTCGCCGGAGCTTATGGCGAACGCTTCGGTCCGCCGTACGTGATCCTTGCTCTGATCGCTTTTTCGCTGACCTTTCCCGGCGACTTTCACCTGCGGGAGCGACCGCGCCGCATGGTGCGCAATACCCTGTCGAGCTGGATCTGCATGGCAGCAATACTTCTGGCATTTGGCTATGCGAGCGGCTACGTGCACTACTTTCCACAGCGGATGATCGCGGTATGGCTGGCAACGCTGCCGGCGGCTTCGCTGCTGATGCACGCATGCGCACGAAGACTGCTGCCTCGTATAATGGCGCTGGACGGCAACCAGCGCCGCGCGGTGGTCGTGGGATGCAACGAGACTGGACTGCGCCTGGCGCGCGAGTTTGTTCAAAACCCCTTCAATGGCGTCAGCTTTGCCGGATTTATCGATGACCGCGGTCGCGACCGGCTCGAGGGGGTGGGTGACGCACCTATTCTGGGTAGGCTCGATCAGCTGTCGGCGTTCGTCAATGCAAACGCGATCGATCATATTTATCTGGCGTTGCCGATGGCGAGTCAGCCGCGCATCTTGAAACTGCTGGACGACCTGAAGGATACGACCGTATCGATCTTCTTCGCGCCCGACATCTTCCTTACCGATCTCATCCAGGGACGAGTCGACCACGTTGGCGGGATGCCCGTTGTGGCAGTCTGTGAGACGCCCTTCACCGGATTCGACGGTTTCGTGAAGCGAAGCTCGGACATCGTGCTGTCTATCCTGATCCTCACCTTGATTTCACCGGTGATGCTGGCAATTGCTGCAGCAGTGAAGCTGAGTTCGCCGGGGCCGGTGATTTTTCGGCAGCGACGTTACGGGCTCGACGGCAAGGAGATCGTTGTCTACAAGTTTCGCTCGATGACGACTTGCGACGACGGCAAGGAAGTGAAGCAGGCGACGCGCAATGACCTGCGCATCACGCGGGTGGGCGCGATGCTGCGCCGAACGTCGCTGGACGAACTGCCGCAGTTCATCAACGTGCTCCAGGGTCGCATGAGCATCGTCGGCCCTCGCCCCCATGCGGTGGCCCACAACGAGACCTACCGCAAGCTGATTACAGGCTACATGGTGCGCCACAAGGTGAAGCCGGGTATTACCGGCTGGGCACAGGTGTGCGGTTATCGGGGCGAGACCGAGACGATCGGGAAAATGGAAAAGCGCATCGAGCACGACCTGGAATACTTGCGCACTTGGTCGCTCTCGCTCGATTTGTGGATCATCATCAAGACGGTGCTGATGGTTCTGCGCGACCGCAATGCCTATTGACTGAACACCGGGGCGCGCCATCGCTTGACCGCGCCCCCCGGTGCTACTGCCTTTTCCCGCTCAGGCACTTTCGTGCCCCGTGGTGTTCAGGCTTTGGCAAAGCTGATGTGCCCCTTCTCGACGTCGACGACGACCTTGTCCTTGGGTGCGAACTGTCCTTCGAGGATAGCTTTGGCGAGCGGATTTTCGATCCGTTCCTGAATCGCACGCTTGAGCGGACGGGCGCCGAATACGGGGTCGAAGCCGGCGTTTGCCAGCTCAGCCAGAGCGGAATCGGAAACGTCCAGAGCCATGTCGAGGCGTGCCAACCGCTTTTCGAGATACTTCAACTGTATGCGTGCGATGCTCGCGATGTGCTTTTCGTCGAGCGCATGGAACACAACGATCTCGTCGATCCGATTGATAAATTCCGGACGGAAATAGCTCTTCACCTCGGCCATCACCGCAAGCTTGATGACCTGGTAGTCATCGCCGGACATCTGCTGGATCATCTGACTACCAAGGTTCGAGGTCATGACGATGACTGTATTCTTGAAGTCGACCGTGCGCCCCTGACCGTCGGTCATCCGCCCATCGTCGAGCACCTGCAGCAGCACGTTGAACACGTCGGGATGCGCCTTCTCGACTTCGTCAAAAAGAATGACGCTATAGGGTTTGCGACGAACCTGTTCGGTGAGATGCCCGCCCTCTTCGTAACCAACGTAGCCCGGAGGCGCGCCGATCAGGCGTGCGACCGAATGCTTCTCCATGAACTCGCTCATGTCGATGCGGATGAGGTGTTCTTCCGAGTCGAACAGGAATTCCGCGAGCGTCTTGCATAGCTCGGTTTTGCCAACACCGGTGGGGCCGAGGAACAGGAAGCTGCCATAGGGACGGTTTTCATCGGACAGCCCTGCGCGCGAGCGGCGAATGGCGTCGGCGACGAGGCGCACCGCCTCATCCTGGCCGACAACGCGCTGGTGCAGGCGGTCTTCCATCTTGAGCAGTTTTTCGCGCTCGCCCTGCATCATCTTGCTGACCGGGATGCCGGTCGCGCGCGACACGACCTCGGCAATTTCCTCGGTACCGACCTGAGTGCGCAGCAGTTTGAATTTGCGCTCACCGCCCCCCGCAGTTTCAGCCGCACTGAGTTGCGCTTCGAGTTGCGGCAGCTTGCCGTACTGCAGTTCGGCGAGTTTGTCGTATTGCCCTTTGCGCTGCATTTCGGCCATCTGGGCGCGCAGCCTTTCGATTTCTTCCTTGATGTGCTGACTGCCCTGCACACTCGCCTTTTCCGAACGCCAAATCTCGTCGAGATTGGCAAATTCGCGCTCGAGCTTGTCGATTTCGTCGCGAATGAGCAGCAGGCGCTTCTGCGAAGCTTCGTCGGTTTCTCTCTTCACCGCCTCTTGCTCGATCTTGAGCTGAATGAGACGGCGTTCGAGCTTGTCCATGACTTCCGGCTTGGAGTCGATCTCCATCTTGATGCGTGCGGCAGCCTCGTCGATCAGGTCGATTGCCTTGTCCGGAAGGAAGCGGTCCGTGATGTAACGGTGTGAGAGTTCCGCCGCGGCAACGATCGCGGGGTCCGTAATATCGACGCCGTGGTGGAGTTCGTACTTTTCCTGCAAACCGCGCAGGATGGCGATGGTGGATTCCACGGAGGGTTCGTCGACCAACACCTTCTGGAAACGCCGTTCAAGCGCCGCGTCCTTTTCGATGTATTTGCGGTATTCATCCAGCGTGGTTGCGCCGATGCAGTGCAGTTCGCCGCGAGCGAGGGCGGGCTTGAGCATGTTGCCGGCGTCAATTGCGCCTTCGGCCTTGCCGGCCCCGACCATCGTGTGGAGCTCGTCGATGAAGACGATGATCTGACCTTCTTCCTGGGCAATTTCCTTGAGTACTGCCTTGAGCCGTTCCTCGAACTCGCCGCGATACTTCGCACCGGCAAGCAGCTGCGCCATATCAAGCGACAACACGCGCTTGCCCTTCAGAGTTTCCGGCACTTCGCCATTGACGATGCGCTGAGCGAGGCCTTCGACGATGGCGGTCTTGCCGACCCCCGGTTCGCCAATTAGTACCGGATTGTTCTTGGTACGACGTTGCAGGATCTGGATCGCACGGCGGATTTCGTCGTCGCGGCCAATCACAGGGTCAAGCTTGCCGGCGCGGGCCCGCTCGGTGAGATCGAGACAGTACTTATTCAGCGCCTCGCGCTGTCCTTCAGCATCCTGGCTACCCACCCCGGCTCCACCCCGCACTGCCACAATGGCGGCCTCCAGCGGTTTGCGCGATAGTCCGTGCTCCTTGAGGAGACGACCGGTATCTCCCTTGTCGTCGGCGAGCGCAAGCAGGAACATTTCACTGGCGATGAACTGGTCGCCGCGCTTTTGCGCTTCCCGGTCGGTAATATTCAGGAGGTTAGAGAGGTCGCGTCCGATCTGCACCTCGCCGCCGTGACCTTCAACCTTGGGCAGCCTGGCGAGCGCTTTATCGAGCGCAAGCTTGAGTGGCGGCACATTAACACCGGCGCGCTGCAGCAACGACACAGTGCCACCGTCGTCCTGAGCCAGCATTGCAAGCAGCAGGTGCAGGGGCTCGATGAACTGCTGATCGTTGCCGACCGCGATGCTTTGTGCGTCGGACAGTGCCTGCTGGAACTTGGTGGTGAGCTTGTCAAAGCGCATGGCGGGAATCCTTTGTAGCTGAACGGGTTGTGACCGAAGATGGGGACGGCTGACGCCGATTCAACTGGCAAATTTCAGACTGACTACTGCTCATTGTGGGCAATGAGCGCACAGCATATTTTACAAATTGGCGCTTACGCTATTGCTGCAACGCACCATCCATGTTGAAATAATCCGGATTGACCTGCAGCGGGGCGCTGAATGACTCCTCATGTGCTATGTTGCAGGAATACCCTTAGGCGCAGCTTTGAGCCCCAGGGAAGCATTAGATACTTAACAGCGCTCGTGGAGGAAGAACATGGCGACCAAGCAGGATCAATTCAACGAAATCCAGAAGAAAAACCTCGAAGCGGCAATGCGTCTGGCGCAGATGTCGATCGAGAACTCGCAGCGCATCATGGAGCTGCAGGTTGCCACGGCCAAGAGCCTGTTCGAGGAAGGTGTCGAGAACGCGAAGGCCTTGTCGACCGCCAAGGATCCGAAAGACTTGCTGGCTCTGCGCTCGCAGTACGCTCAGAGCACGACCGAGAAGATGCTGGGCTGCGCCCGCGAAATGGCCGAGTTGGCCAGCCGCACTCAGGCCGAGGTCGGCAAGCTGGTCAGCGAGCAGCTGTCGAGCGGCGGCAAGGATGTCTTCGAAGCCATGCAGAAAATGTTCTCCGGGATTCCTATTACCGATCAGAACGCGATGTCGGCCATCCAGACCGCGATGGACACGACCCGCTCGGCGTTCGAGCAGATGGCACGTGCTTCGACCGACGCGTTCCAGATCTTCAATCAGCAGACCGGCACCAAGGGCAAGAAGTAACGCCCCGACCGGCGCAAATACGGCGCCCGCGGGCGCCGTATTTGTTTGTACTTGAGAAAAATTCAGCCCAGCGGATGACGCGTGCCTGCCGCGACCCGAGTATCCCCGTTTCAGCTTCGCCTCACTCTTTCTCCCAGCGGGCAGCGGCGCTATCGTCGCTGTCTCTAGCATCGACCCAGTGCGCCCCCTCGGGTGTTTCTTCAAGTTTCCAGAACGGGGCGCGGGTTTTCAGGTAGTCCATGATGAATTCGCAGGCGGCGAACGATTCGCCGCGGTGTGCACCGGCAACGCCAACAAACACGATGCGATCGCCCGGCTCCAGCCGCCCAAAGCGGTGAATCACGCGTACAGCGTAAAGGCTCCAGCGCGCCCTGGCCTGCTCGACAATTTCTTCAAGGGATTTTTCGGTCATCCCCGGATAATGTTCGAGCGTCATTGCAGCGACATTTGAGCCGCCGCTGATATCGCGCACCAGACCCACGAAGCTCGCCACCGCACCGACCTCGTGCCGGTCCTGCGACAGCGCAGCGATTTCGGCCCCTACATCAAAATCAGCCTGTTGCACGCTTACCGACATGGTTCAACCTCCCGTCACTGGCGGAAAGAACGCAATCTCGTCACCGGGGACCACCGAATCGCTAGCGCTAGCCATGCGCTGATTGCGCGCAGCGCGCACGTTGCGCCCTTCAGCCAGCGCGTTCCAGTTGTCGCCGCGCTCCGCGAGGAAGTTGCGTAGTTCACCAATGGTCGAAACGCCGGACGGTAGCGAAAAGTTTTCCTCGGCACACCCTAGGGCGTCTTTCAGCGAAGCGAAATATAAAATTTTGACAGTCATGATTTCAATACATTAATTCGCTGTATGGCAGGAACCGGACCGTCTGCCCGTGCCCGACGGGTGTGTCCGCCGCGACATCCACCAAGCCGTCGGCCCAGACAATCGATGACAGTGCGGCGGCCCCTTGATGGGCATGGATCTCGACGCCTCCCGCATCATTGACGCGCGCACGCAGAAATTCGCGCCGCCGGTCGGGTTGCGGCCAGTCGAAGTCCGCACGCAGGTTGAGCGCGCGCGGCTTCACCGTATTCGCCCCTTGGGTCGCGAGGATGAAGGGGCGGACCATCATCAGAAAGGTCACAAAGCTCGACACGGGATTGCCAGGCAGGCCGATGAAGGCTGCCGACCCCACTCGCCCGTAGGCAAGCGGTTTACCGGGCTTCATGGCGATCTTCCAGAGATCGAGCGAACCTTCGGCTTCGACAGCGGGTTTGACGTGGTCTTCCTCACCGACCGATACGCCACCGCTGGTGAGGATCAGCTCATGCCCTTGCGCAGCCTCGCGCAGCACCGCACGGGTGGCATCGAGGCGATCAGGGACGATACCGAAATCGCTGACTTCGCAACCCAGCTGTTCGAGCAGCGCGCGCAACTGGAAGCGATTGGAGTTGTATACCCCTCCCGGAGGCAAGGGCTCACCTGGCATGACAAGCTCGTCACCCGTCGAGAACAGGGCGACACGCACGCGTCGGACAACCGCAAGCTGAGCGATGCCAACCGATGCGACAAGGCCGATTTCCTGGGCACGTATGCGAGTGCCCGCCGCCAGGATCACTTCACCGGCAGCGATTTCGCTGCCTGCCTGGCGCACCGCCTCACCCGCACGCGGCAGATGGTTGATGATCACCGCATCGTCCTGATGTTCGCACAATTCCTGCATCACGACAGCATCGGCGCCCGACGGTAGCGGCGCCCCGGTAAAGATGCGTGCCGCCGTGCCGACCCGCAGGGGGTGGCCGACACTGCCCGCCGGTATGCGTTGAGAAACAGGCAGGCGGACACCGACTACGGAAACGTCGGCGACACGTACGGCGTATCCGTCCATGGTGGAGGTGTCGAGTGCTGGCACCGAGATCGGCGAACAGACATCCGACGCGAGCACCCTGCCCTGCGTCACCAGGGTATCGGCCATCTCGATTTCGCGGATCGGTCGCGCCCGGGATAGCAGGGTCGCGAGCGCCTCGTCAAACGACAGCATGTTTGGATTCATAACGAGGAACGTAACTCAGGATGAAATCGGTAATTGAGGCAGCATCGTTGAGCGGCAGCACGGGCAGCGGGCACTCGATCGGGGCATTGCTGGCGACGGCAACAACGTGCGGATTATCTGGCCATAACGGAGGCTTGCCATGCGCCGGTCGGTGCACCTCGACTTTCGGCACCGCAGCAGCCTTGAACCCTTCGATCAGCACCACGTCACACGGTGACAAGAGGCGCAACTGGTCTTCCAGCGTCGGCTCCGCAGCCCCGCGCAGTTCATGCATCAGTACCCAGCGCTCGCCCGACAGCATCAGCACCTGGGTAGCGCCGGCTGCACGGTGGCGATAAGAGTCCTTGCCGGGGCGATCAAGATCGAATCCGTGGTGGGCATGCTTGATGACTGACACCGAAAGCCCGCGGGCAGAAAACTCCGGAATCAGCGTTTCGATCAGCGTGGTCTTGCCGGAGCCGGACCAACCGGCGATGCCGAATATGATCATCGTGCGAATACCGCGTTGGGAGACATCTTGGAGAATACAACAGTGATCAGGTCTGCGTGCACGGCAAGGCGACCACGGCCGCGAATCCGCCTCCAGGGGTGCGGAAATTGGTGGTCTGCCCGCGATAAAGGCGTGCCGCCGCAAGCTGCATTTGCCCACGATAGACATACGCACGCAGATCCATCTTTAGATCGGTCGGTACGCCCCCCACGGACAGCCGACGGGCGCTGGGCGGCACGAGTTGCTGCGCAATGTAGTCGCCTGCGAGGATCGACTCGAACACGCTGCGGGTAAGTTTGTCGCCACGGTACGCTGCACGGCTACCGAAACCGCTTGCCGGCTTGAAGAACAGGCCGCGTCGCTCGCGCCAGAGCATTTCGGCGTCATCGGGCCACACTCTTCGGGTTGTCGGGATGCCTGCGGCGAGGATGGTGCGCGTACGTGCATCCACCTCGAGCGTCTGAAGCAGTTCATCGTCACACAGCAGCGCAAGGTTGCGCTTGTCCGCATAAAGCGCATGCGCGCGCGGATGGGGCGTTATGACTGCCGACTGCGTTCGCCAAGCATCCGCCAGAGCGGCGTGTTGCACTTCGCTCAGGCCGAAATCGGTCAGCCGATTGTACACAAGGTCGACGACCACGTCGTTGAGCCACAGTCGGTCATCGGCGAAACGCAAGACCGAGGGATCGCAGATATAGGCGACGAATCCGCGACGCTCGAACAAACGCTGGAACAGCAGGAACTCAGGCAGCAGATACTGCGTCTGCGGTTCATGATCGACGATCGCAATCGTGCGCAAAGGCGCATCGCCTCGCACGGCGCGCCATTCAGCGAGAAACATGTCCATGAAGGCGCTTTCCGGATCCGCCGGACTACCCGCGGAGACGGCAGCTTCCAGCGGAGCGACTTCGGCGCAGCACGCACGCTGTGCCCGTGCAAGTGCGACGTTGAGCAGCCCTCCGCCGGCATTGGTGTTGATCTCGATGAGCTTCGGTCCATCCGACCCAAGATGGAAGTCGTAGCCGAGAAACACGCCTGCCGCCGCACTCTGAATACGCGCGTTGGCGGGTGCCTGCTCAAGCACTCGCGACTGCCACGCCGGCAGTGACACCACGTTTTCCACCGCAGCAACGACATCGGCGATCCGTTCAAGATGCCGTCCAGCGACAAAGGCGACGGAATCGGCAAACAGGTGTGGGCGCGTGGCGTTGATGGTCGCCAGCAAGGCGCCATCGCGCGGATCACGCTCCAGTTCCGCCCGCAGCCGCTCGTGATCGAGCGAAACGCACTGGCACCCGCGATTCAGGCGTTCCGCGACATCCAGGCAATCACCGCCCGCAAGGGCTTGCAGCAAAGGGTCGCGTTCGGTATTGAGCGATGCAGTCATGGCGACACCTCTGGAATTGTCGGGCCTGACGCGCTTCAGGTTGCCGCGGGGGGAGGAAGCTGCTCGAGGAAGGCAACGGCATCAGCCTCGACACGCGTTCGCCGCATCGGCGGCAGGCTGCGCCACACGATCTTGCCGTACTGCTTGTCGATCATGCGCGGATCGCAGATGCACAGCACGCCGCGATCGCGCTCGCTGCGGATCAGCCGGCCGGCCCCCTGCTTCATGTTGATTACCGCCCGCGGCAGCTGGTAGTGCATGAACGGATTGCGACCACTTTTCTGCAAATGATCGACACGGGCGGCCAGTACGGGGTCGTCGGGAGGTGCAAACGGCAGCTTGTCGATGACAACTAGCGACAAGGCATCGCCGGGCACATCGACCCCTTCCCAGAAACTCTGGCTGGCGACAAGGACGGCATTCCCGAGGCGGCGGAAGCGCTCAAGCAATTCTGTACGTGAGCCCTCACCCTGCAACAGCAGTGGCAACTTGTCGCCGGCGCGCTCGAGGCCATCGGCGATCAGACCGTGGATGCGTTTCATCGCGCGTAGCGACGTGCACAGCACGAAGGTGCGCCCTCGCGCGGCCCGGATAAGTGGCATCGCGGTGCGCGCGACCGCTTCGATGTAATCGGGATGATTCGGATCGGGCATTCCGGTGGGCGAGTAAAGTAAGGCCTGTTCACCGTAATCGAACGGGCTACCCCATACCGCGGTCATCGGCGGCGGCTCGAGCCAGCTCAAGCCGAGCTCATTGCAGTAATGGCTGAAATCCTGGCCGACCGCGAGCGTCGCCGACGTAAACACCCATGCACGCGGATGGCTTTCCAACTGGCGGCGGAACACGCCGGACACATGCAGCGGAGTGGCGTTGAGGGCTGCAGACTGGCTGAACACCTCGATCCAGCGGATCAGTTCCGCGGAATCCGGTGCACGCCAGCGGGCAAGGCGCTCCTGGATCTCGCCGGTGCGACGGAGGCAGTTCGCAAGCCCTTCGGATCGCTCTGCCTGTGTCCCCAGAATCTCGCCGAACCGGGTCAGCTCGTCGCCCAAGGCTGCGACACTCTTGTCGAACTCGGGCACGGCGGCCGCTTGGGCGGCCGATAGTCGCGCGGGCTCGGCACCAAACGCGAGCCGCAGATCGCGCGCGGCCTTTTCCAATGCACGTGTCGCGTCGATCAGCTCGCGGCAGTCGCGCGCACCGGCGAGGGTCTCGGACCGCGTATCGCGGGCGAGCTCGAGGAGCTGCGCGGTCGACACGTTTTCGCCGAAGAACAGGCTCGCCGTCTCCGGCAACTGGTGTGCTTCATCAAAGATCACCGCATTGCACGATGGCAGCAATTCCCCCATACCCTCGTCGCGCAACATCACATCGGCGAAGAACAGGTGGTGATTGACCACCACCACATCGGCATCCATCGCCGCACGACGTGCGGCCAGCACGAAGCATTCCTTGACGTTGGGGCACTCCTGACCGAGGCAGTTATCGCGCGTGGAGGTGGCCGCGATCCACGCAGCGGAATCCTCGCGCACCGCCGTACACTCGGCCTTGTCGCCGGTCTGCGTGGTCTGGGCAAAGCGCGTAATGGCGCGCAGATCAGCCGCGTCCTGCGCAGTCAAAAAGCGTCCGTCTCGCGCGTTGCGTTCAAGATGATAGGGGCAGACGTAATTCGCCCGGCCCTTCAGGAGTGCAATCGATATTTGCACCTTCAGCGCCGCACGGACGGTTGGAAGATCACGATTGAATAGCTGATCCTGCAGCGTCTTCGTCCCCGTCGACAGGATGACCTTGCCGCCCGACAACAGTGCCGGCACCAGATAGGCGAAGGTTTTGCCTGTACCGGTACCGGCCTCGGCGACCAGCACGCGGTTTTCCTTGAGCGCCTCCGCAATCCGCTGTGCCATGTCGTATTGCTGGGCGCGCGGTCGAAACGAAGGAATGGCCGCTGCTAGTGGTCCATCAGGAGAGAAGGCGGTTTCGAGATCGTTCATCGGATGACGTGCGCGCAGCCCGATCTGCCCGCGCAGCGCGGCGACGGCCGACCACATCTACTATTCAACGCGATGCGCCTCGGCAAGGTAGTCACGGCTGCGCATTTCAATCAGACGGCTGACGGTGCGGACGAATTCGTGCGCGTTGTGCCCCTCAGTATAGAGCTCTGGAGCTTCGACTTCGGCACTCATGATCAACTTGACGCGATGGTCGTACAGCACATCGACGAGCCAGGTGAAGCGTCGCGCCTCGGAGGCGTTGCCGGCGGTCAGGCGCGGCACACCGGAAAGAATCAGCGTGTGATGTTCCCGCGCGACCTCGAGATAATCGTTCTGCGAGCGAGGACCACCGCACAGAGTCGCGAAATCGAACCAGATGACTCCCGGCGCATGTGCGAGCACCGGGAGTTTGCGCTCCAGCAGTTCAATCTCCCCCGCAATGGCTTCACAACTGGACAAGCGACGGAAGTCCTCGCGCATCTTACGATCCGCCACCGCCCCTCCCGGAACAAGGTAAATCTCGATCTTTTCCAGTGTGCGCAGCCGGTAGTCGGTACCGTGATCCACCTCGACAACGTCAAAGCGGCGCTTGATCATCTCGATTGCAGGCAGGAAATTGATCCGCTGGAGGCCGTTCGGATACAGGCCATCCGGCGGGTAATTCGACGTCATCACGAAGATGACGCCACGCGCAAATAGCGCGTCAAGCAGACGCCCAAGGATCATCGCGTCAGCGATGTCCGAAACGTGAAACTCGTCGAAGCACAGCAGGCGCGTCTGGCGGGCCACCCGATCGGCCACGCGCTGCAATGGATCTGGCGCGTTGTTGAAGTTCTTCAGATCGTTTTGCACTTCCTGCATAAAGGCATGGAAGTGCACGCGGCGCTTGCGCCGATAAGGCACCGCATCGAAGAAGCAGTCCATCAGGAAACTCTTGCCGCGCCCCACCCCCCCCCAGAAATACAAACTACGCGGCAAGTGCGCGCGCACGAATAGCTTGCGCAAGGTTCCACGACGCGCCGCCTTGAAGCCGACCAATTCGGTATACATCTGCTGCAACCGCTGCGCAGCGGCGCGCTGTTCCGGGTCGGATTTATAGCCACGGGCCTTGAGCTGCGCCTCATAGGCGTCGAGCATCCCGTGCTGAGGAACATTGAGAGCGCGGTGGGACATGTAGGACTGCCTGATACGAGAATCAAAACGAAACAAGGGGTGGTCGGGATTATCCCGCGCCACCCCTCTTGAGGCTAGCTGCCGATCAGAAATGCAGCGGACGCTTATCCACCGCCAACGCGGCTTCGTGCACCACTTCCGACAGCGTCGGATGAGCATGGCAGATACGCGCCAGATCTTCAGACGCGGCACCGAATTCCATCGCCACGACGGCTTCGGAAATCAGCTCCGAGGCATTCGCGCCAATGATATGCACACCCAGGATGCGGTCGGTCTGCGCGCAGGCCAGCATCTTGACGAAACCGGTCGGATCACCCGAACCCAGCGCACGGCCATTGGCCATGAACGGGATCTTGCCCGCACGGTAGGCGATGCCTTCGGCCTTGAGTTGCTGCTCGGTCTTGCCGACCCAGGCAATTTCCGGCGAGGTGTAGATCACGCCGGGAACGGTGTCCATGTTGCAGTGACCCGCCTGACCGGCGATGATCTCGGCGACCATCACGCCCTCTTCCATCGCCTTGTGCGCGAGCATAGGGCCACGCACCACGTCACCGACGGCATATACATTCGGCAGGTTGGTTCTGCAGTGCCCATCGACGACAATCTGACCGCGATCGCTGACGTTCAGCCCGACCGCCGCAGCATTCAGACCATCGGTGTTGGGCACCCGGCCGACCGAAACGATCAGACGATCGCACTCGAACTTGGCTTCCTTGCCATCCTTGTCCGTATAGGCAAGCGACACACCCTTCTTGCTAACTTTGGTTTCGCCGATCGTCACGCCGGTCTGAATGTTCAGCCCTTGCTTATTGAATACTTTCAGCGCTTCCTTCGCGACGTCAACGTCGGCAAACGACATGAAATCGGGCAAGGCTTCGAGTACAGTCACTTCCGAACCCAGACGTCGCCACACCGAGCCCATTTCGAGACCGATCACTCCGGCGCCGATCACGCCCAGCTTCTTCGGCACGGAATCGAAATCGAGCGCGCCGACGTTGTCGCAGACGATCTTGTTGTCGACCGGGATGCCGGGCAGATGACGCGGCTTGGAGCCGGTAGCGATGATGATGTGCTTGGCTTCGACGGTCTCGGCGCCGACCTTGACCACATAACCGCCGGCACCGTTGCCTTCGAAGCTGCCGTGACCGGCGAGGAAGGTTACCTTGTTCTTCTTGAACAGGCCTTTGATGCCGCCGGTGAGCTGGTCCACGACCTTGTTCTTGCGCTCGATCATTACCGGCACATCGATGCTCACTTTGCCGCTCAGCTTGATACCCTGGGTCGGGAAGGCGTGCTCGGCCTCCTCGAACAGGTGCGAGGTATGCAGCAAGGCCTTCGACGGGATGCAGCCCACGTTCAGGCAGGTGCCCCCAAGGCGCGGCTCACCCTTGGGGTCAGCGTACGGGTTGGACTCGGCGCATGCAGTCTTGAAGCCCAGTTGCGCAGCACGAATCGCCGCGACGTATCCGCCCGGTCCGCCACCGATGACGAGTACGTCAAATTGCTTGTCAGCCATTGTTTACTCCGGAATATGGAAAAGCGTGGCGAACCGCCCGGACGCGATCGCCCGAGCGGTTCGCCACGCAGTATGTGAATTACACGTCGAGAATCAGTCGTGCCGGATCTTCCAGCGCGTCCTTCATCGCCACCAGGCCGAGCACCGCTTCGCGCCCGTCGATGATGCGGTGGTCGTAGGACATCGCCAGGTAGTTGATCGGGCGGATGACGATCTGGCCGTTCTCCACCACCGGGCGGTCCTTGGTGGCGTGGATGCCGAGGATCGCCGACTGCGGCGGGTTGATGATCGGCGTGCTGAGCATCGAACCGAACACGCCGCCGTTGGAGATCGAGAAGGTGCCGCCGGTGAGCTCGTCGAGCGTGAGCTTGCCGTCCTTGGCCTTCTGGCCGAACTCGGCGATCTTCTTCTCGATGTCGGCGATCG
>NZ_WTVQ01000036.1 GCF_012910955.1 Aromatoleum diolicum | reverse complement strand
GGACGCGGCGGCAAGGGGCCCGACCGCATGGAGCGCGGGATGAAGCCCGGCGCCACCAGCTGAGTCCGCGGCACGACAACTACGAAGGACGGGCCGCTGGCTTCCGTGGCTTGCCCCGCAGCGTAACTGTCGAATGAGGATGCCGCGGTTCCCTGCGTTGGTACCATGAAAAAGGCCGCGCCTTGTGGGCGCGGCCTTTTGCTTTGGGGGGGCCTGATGGCGGCCCGCCCAATTCAACGTGGTCAGTGGAACTGTTCTTCTTCGGTCGAACCCGTCAGAGCGGTCACGCTGGACACGCCACCCTGAATCACGGTGGTGACATCGTCGAAGTAACCGGTGCCGACTTCCTGCTGGTGCGACACGAAGGTGTAGCCACGGTCGCGCGCAGCGAACTCGGGCTCCTGGACCTTCTCGACATAGGCCGACATGCCACGGGCAACGTAGTCCTGCGCCAGATCGAACATGTTGTACCACATCGAATGGATACCGGCGAGGGTGATGAACTGGTACTTGTAGCCCATCGCGCCCAGCTCACGCTGGAACTTGGCGATGGTCGCGTCGTCGAGGTTCTTCTTCCAGTTGAACGACGGCGAGCAGTTGTAGGCCAGCATCTTGCCCGGGTGCTTGGCATGCACGGCGTCGGCGAACTTGCGTGCGAACTCCAGATCCGGCGTGCCGGTCTCGCACCACACCAGGTCGGCGTACTCGGCGTAGGCCACCGCGCGGGAGATCGCCTGCTCGAGACCCTTCTTGGTCTTGTAGAAACCTTCGGCGGTGCGCTCACCGGTCAGGAAGGGCTTGTCGTTTTCGTCATAGTCGCTGGTCAGCAGATCGGCGGCTTCGGCGTCCGTACGAGCAATCACAAGGGTCGGCACGCCGCACACATCGGCTGCCAGACGTGCCGCGATCAGCTTCTGCACGGCTTCGGCAGTCGGCACCAGCACTTTGCCGCCCATGTGGCCGCACTTCTTCACGGAAGCCAGCTGGTCCTCCCAATGCACGCCGGCTGCACCGGCGCGGATCATCGCCTTCATCAGCTCATAGGCGTTCAGCACGCCACCAAAACCAGCTTCGGCATCGGCAACGATCGGCGCGAAGTAATCCACGTAGCCCTTGTCACCCGGATTGACGTTCTTCGACCACTGGATCTGGTCAGCGCGCTGGAAGGTGTTGTTGATGCGCTCGACCACCGTCGGCACCGAGTTCACCGGGTACAGCGACTGGTCCGGGTACATCGCGGCGTAGGAGTTGTTGTCGGCGGCAACCTGCCAGCCCGACAGGTAGATCGCCTTCACGCCGGCCTTGACCTGCTGCATCGCCTGACCGCCCGTGAGCGCGCCGAGGCAGTTCACGTACGGCTCGTTGTTCACCAGGTTCCACAGCTTCTCGGCGCCGGCACGGGCCAGCGAGTTCTCGGGCTGGATCGAACCACGCAGACGGACGACATCGGCAGCCGAGTAGGTGCGCTTGATGCCTTTCCAGCGGGGGTTTTCGGCCCAGTCTTTTTCGATGGCGGCAATTTGCTGTTCGCGGGTCAGGGTCATGGCAAGTTCCTTTTTGGCTGACAATATATAAGCGTGAATCAACGCATTTTCTCGCCCGGCCGTGCTTGCAGGGGCCGGGTCGAATCTCTCGCTTTCGATGCGCGCCGTGTGATGAAGACGAGCTCGAATGGGAAAGAGTATAGGAAGGTTTTCGCTCTGCAGCAATAAGTCTTATATAAGATATAAGAAATTATTTGAAGCAATAAAATCAGTTAGTTACGATTTTTATTTCACTATACAAAATAGCAATTGGCTTTGTGAAATGAAAAACTGTTGCGCTGCGCAAGGCGTGCCCCCGTTTCTTCGCTTCCTGGAGCACGCGTTGCCGCAGGCACGGGACTTGGTGGCTGACGACGGTCGGGGGGTGTCTCCGCCGGCGCTACGCGGTCGATGCGATGGCAAGCAGCGTTACAGCAGTGCAGTCTCGGAAACAACGACGCCGTCCTCGTCCGCATAGACGTACTGTCCGGGCGCGAAGGTGACCGCACCGAAGCTCACCGCGATATTCGCATCGCCGGCCCCCTTCTTTATGCTTTTCTGCGGATGTGTGCCGAGCGCGAAAACCCCAAGATCCATCGTGCCGATCGCCTTGGAGTCTCGGATGCAGCCGTACACGATCACTCCCGCCCAGCCGTTCTTCACACCCAGCAGTGCGAGTTGGTCGCCGACCAGGGCGCAGCGCATCGAACCGCCGCCGTCCACCACCAGCACTTTGTCGTGACCGGGGCTTTCGAGCGCCGTACGCACCAGCGAGTTGTCCTCGAATACTTTCAATGTCGCGATCTGCCCGCCAAAGGCGGTGCGTCCGCCATAGCTGCGGAACATCGGGCTGACAACGCGGAGTTTTCCCTCGTGAGCGTCGCAGAGGTCGGCGGTCTGGATTTCCATGCTTTGCTTCCTTTTGTCTGAATTTGAACGCGAGATGAAAAACTTACGGCCCTCGGCGATCGTCGCGATACCGCCGGACCGGAAGGAGGCAGGGACAATAAACCAGCCGACGATACAAAAAAAGGCAGCCCACAGGCTGCCCCTTTGTATCGACTTGATCCGCGTGCGTCAGACCGTGGCCGTTTCCATCTGGTCGAACACCAGCTTGACCTTGCCATCCTCTCCCAGGTCGATGGTCACTTTGCCGCCATGCGCGAGTCGCCCGAATAGCAACTCGTCGGCAAGCGCCGAGCGGATGGTGTCCTGGATCAGCCGTGCCATCGGGCGTGCTCCCATCAGCGGATCGAAACCTTCCGCCGCCAGCCAGCCCTTCAGCTCGTCGGTGAAATGCGCTTCGACCTTCTTCTCATGCAACTGTGCTTCAAGTTGCATCAGGAACTTGTCGACCACGCGCAGGATGATCTCGTTGTCGAGCGCCTTGAACGAAATGGTCGCGTCCAGCCGGTTGCGGAACTCGGGCGAGAACATCCGCTTGATCTCGGCCATCTCGTCGCCGGCCTCGCGTTTTGCCGAAAAACCCATCACCGATTTGTTTATCGTCTCGGCGCCCGCGTTTGTCGTCATGATGATGATGACGTTGCGGAAGTCCGCCTGACGGCCGTTATTGTCAGTGAGCGTCCCGTGGTCCATCACCTGCAGCAGGATGTTGAAGATGTCCGGATGCGCCTTCTCGATCTCATCGAGCAGCAGGACGCAGTGCGGCTTCTTCGTGATCGCTTCGGTCAGCAAGCCGCCCTGATCGAACCCGACATATCCTGGCGGCGCGCCGATCAGGCGGCTTACCGCATGGCGCTCCATGTATTCCGACATGTCGAAACGCACCAGTTCGATGCCCATGATAAAGGCCAGTTGCCGTGCGACCTCCGTTTTGCCGACGCCGGTGGGGCCGGAGAAGAGGAAGCTGCCGATCGGCTTCGCCGGATTGCCGAGGCCGGAGCGCGACATCTTGATCGCCTTCGCCAGCGCATCGATAGCGGCTTCCTGGCCAAAGACCACATTCTTCAGATCGCGTTCGAGGTTCTTCAGCGCGGTCTTGTCGTCATTGGACACAGTACGCGGCGGAATGCGTGCAATTTTCGCGACGATATCCTCGATCTCGGTCTTGCCGATCGTCTTGCGCTGCTTCGACTTCGGCAGAATGCGCTGTGCGGCGCCTGCTTCGTCGATGACGTCGATGGCTTTGTCGGGCAACTGCCGGTCATTGATGTAGCGTGCCGAAAGCTCCGCAGCCGAGGTCAGCGCGGCAGTCGAATACTTGACGCCGTGATGCTCCTCGAAGCGGCTCTTCAGTCCTTTCAGGATCTCTACCGTTTCGGCCACCGAGGGCTCTGTGACGTCGACCTTCTGGAAGCGCCGCGACAAGGCGTGGTCCTTCTCGAAAATCTGGCGGAATTCAGAGTAGGTCGTGGCACCGATGCACTTCAACTGCCCCGAGGACAGTGCCGGCTTTAGCAGGTTCGATGCATCCAGCGTACCGCCCGACGCGGCACCAGCGCCGATCAGCGTATGGATTTCATCGATGAACAGGATCGCATTGCGCGTCTCGCGCAGCTGTTTCAGCACCGCCTTGAGTCGTTGCTCGAAATCGCCCCGGTACTTCGTGCCGGCAAGCAGTGCGCCCATGTCCAATGCATATACCTGGGCGCCATCCAGAATTTCCGGAATCCGGCCTTCGACAATGCAGCGCGCCAGACCTTCGGCGATCGCGGTTTTGCCCACACCGGCTTCGCCCACTAGCAGCGGGTTGTTCTTGCGTCGCCGGCACAGGGTCTGGATCACCCGCTCGAGTTCGCGTTCGCGCCCGATCAAGGGGTCGATCTTGCCGATCAGGGCCTGCTGGTTGAGGTTCTGAGTGTAGTTCTCGAGTGCGCCATTGGCCTGCGCGCTTTCCGATTCCTGTTCGCCCTGCTCGGATTCGCTCTTGCTCGCGGGCGGTGTCGGGCCTTGCTGCGGCGCCTTCGAAATCCCGTGCGAAATAAAATTCACCACATCCAGGCGCGAAATGTTCTGGCGCTGCAGGAAATAGACTGCGTGCGAGTCCTTTTCGCCGAAGATCGCGACCAGTACGTTCGCGCCGGTGACTTCTTTCTTGCCCGACGACTGAACGTGCAGGATCGCGCGCTGGATCACGCGCTGGAAGCCCAGAGTCGGCTGAGTGTCGATCTCGTCCGTGCCTTCGACCTTGGGGGTGTGCTCGTTGATGAAATTGGTTAGTTCCCGCCGCAACTCGTCCACGTTGGCCGCGCAAGCGCGCAGGACTTCGGCTGCCGACGGGTTGTCGAGCAGGGCCAGCAGCAGGTGTTCAACGGTAATGAACTCGTGCCGCTTCTGTCGTGCTTCGACAAAGGCCATGTGCAGGCTGACTTCAAGCTCTTGCGCGATCATTCTCAATTTTCCTCCATCACGCATGCCAGCGGGTGCTGGTGCTGACGGGCGAAGGACACGACCAGTTCCACCTTGGTCGCCGCGACGTCCTTTGCGAAGACGCCACATACCCCCATGCCCTCTCTGTGGACTTGGAGCATGACCCGTGTAGCCCGTTCGCGGTCCATGCCAAAAAATTTCTGCAGCACGACGATGACGAAGTCCATGGGCGTGAAATCGTCGTTCAGCAAAAGCACCTTGTATAGTGGCGGGGGCTTGGTGCGAGAGCGCTCCGCCTCGAGTATGTACTCGCCCTGCTTTTGTGTGGCCATGAGTTTCATTCTAATGAAGTCGAAGCAGAGTGCAACAGCAGCAAGGGGTTTGGCTTCCGTTGATTCTGGTGCGCAAAAACAACGGCGCGAATATTGCGCTGCAAACCGAGGTCTGGCGGTGTATGTGCCTTGGATTTATTTGCATGGTGCAGCAGGGCGCTACGCCGCAGTGGAATTGGTTGTTGCAATGCGGCATTCATGAGAAAACGAAAATGTTGACGCTGTGCTGACAAATGCGTAAAAGCAAAACCGTGCGAAATGCAAAGTTCAACGCGCTGGTCCTGGAGTCTTGGCTGCGCCTGTGGTCTGGCTTGGCAGTACTGGTAACGCTTCGCTCGGCATGGATGCACTGAAGGGGGAAACCCCGCATCGTTTTAAGTAATCTTCAAGGATTAAGGCAACATGGCAACTGGTACCGTTAAGTGGTTCAATGACTCGAAGGGCTTTGGCTTCATTACTCCGGACGACGGTAGCGAAGATCTGTTCGCTCACTTCTCCGCGATCACCATGAGCGGGTTCAAGACTCTGAAAGAAGGCGAGAAGGTCTCCTTCGATGTTACTCAGGGTCCGAAGGGTAAACAGGCCTCTAACATCCAGAAGGCTTGATGTCCCTTTAATCCGGATTGCCGCTTCGCGTCAGCGGAATGGCTTCCGGAAAAACAAGAGGCCGCCGGATCACTCCGGCGGCCTCTTGTTTTGGGTGTTGCGTCCCTGGAGCAGGCCGAAGCCTGCAGGCGGGGATTACTTCAGTTTGATTTCCTTGTACAGAACGTGCTTGCGCGCGACCGGATCGTACTTGTTGAACTCAAGCTTGTTCGGGGTGGTGCGCTTGTTCTTCGAGGTCGTGTAGAAGTGACCGGTACCTGCGGTCGACTCCAGTTTGATTTTTTCGCGGCCGCCTTTAGCCATTTGAATCTCCGTTCAGTTGCTGCGCGCTTGTGGCGCAGTGCTTAGATCTTCTCGCCGCGGGCGCGCAGCTCGGACACGACCACGTCGATGCCCTTCTTGTCGATGGTGCGCAGGGCTGCATTGGATACGCGCAGGCGGATCCAGCGGTTTTCGGATTCGCTCCAGAACCGGCGGTTTTGCAGGTTCGGGAGGAAACGACGCTTGGTTTTGTTGTTAGCGTGGGAAACGTTGTTTCCCACCATCGGTGCTTTACCGGTCACTTGACAGACGCGAGCCATACGATGCTCCAGGGAATTCGGATTGCGGAAAACCGTGGATGATAGCGCAGACATACGTCGATGGGCAAGACAAGCTTGCGTTTTTCCGATGATTTTCCGCGGTTTGTTGTTCGTGCAAAGCTTAAAGCAGTCCGCGCTCGGCGAACGACAGCGGGCGGGCGTGGGCGGTGACGATGAAATGGTCCAGAATCCGCACATCCACGAGATCGAGCGCCTGCTTGAGGTTGCGCGTGAGTAGCTCATCGGCGGTGCTTGGTTCACTGGCGCCGGAGGGGTGATTGTGGGCGAGAATCACCGCGGCGGCGTTGCGCGTGAGTGCGAGCTTGACGACCTCGCGCGGGTATACGCTGGTCTGTGTCAGGGTGCCGCGGAACAGCTCGACAGCTTCGATCAGGCGATTGCGTGCGTCGAGCAGGAGCACGCAGAAGACTTCGTGCGGCAGGCTGCCGATGCGTAGTCGCAGCCAGTCGCGCACGGCCGAAGGGGAATCGAATACGTCGGTGGTCGTCATCTGCTCGGTGAGCGCGCGCCGCGCCAGTTCCATCACTGCCTGCAGTTGGGCATACTTCGCCAGCCCCATGCCCGGGATTGCGGCAAACTCGTTTGCCGGAGCGGCGCACAGGCGCGTGAGCGAGCCGAAGCACGCGAGCAGGTCGCGGGCGAGATCTACCGCGCTTTTCCCGCGGATGCCCACGCGCAGGAATAGCGCCAGGAGCTCTGCGTCGGAAAGGGCTTCGGCGCCGCGGCCGAGCAGTTTCTCGCGCGGTCGCTCGTCTGCCGGCCAGTCTGTGATTGCCATATCGGGAGGTGCTCGTGAGATGAATCATTTAATTGTAAGGCATATGTCATGCGCGAATTGAAGGGACGCAAGCTGGTGCTCGGGGTGACCGGCGGAGTCGCCGCGTACAAGTCGGCGGAACTGGTGCGCTTGCTCGGCAAGGCGGGCGCCGAGGTGCATGTGGTGCTGACCGATGGCGGGGCGCGTTTCGTGACGCCGGTGACCTTCCAGGCCCTGTCGGGCAATCCGGTGTGGTCGGACCTGTGGGATGCGCGCATGGACAACAACATGGCGCACATCGACCTGACGCGGGGGGCGGATGCGGTGCTGATCGCGCCGGCCACCGCCGACGTGTTGGCGAAGCTGGTGCAGGGGCGGGCGGACGATCTGCTGAGCACGCTGTGCCTGGCGCGTGAATGTCCCTTGTTGGTGGCGCCGGCGATGAATCGGCAGATGTGGGAGCACCCGGCGACGCAGCGCAACGTGGCGCAGCTGGCCGCCGACGGCGTGACCATGCTCGGACCGGGGGCGGGAGACCAGGCTTGCGGCGAGGTCGGCATGGGACGGATGCTCGAGCCCGAAGAGCTGTTCGAGCATGTGCTCGCATTTTTCCAGCCGAAGTTGCTGGCCGGTCGCAAGGTGGTGCTGACCGCGGGACCGACCTTCGAGGCGATCGATCCGGTGCGCGGCATTACCAATACGAGTTCGGGCAAAATGGGCTACGCGCTGGCGCAGGCTTGCGTGCGGGCGGGGGCTGAGGTCGTGCTGGTGAGCGGTCCGACCGGGTTGCCGGCCCCCTTGGGGGCGGATCGCGTCGATGTGCGCAGTGCGCTGCAGATGCGCAATGCGGTGATGGCAGCGCTATCGGGCGCGGATGTCTTCATCGGCGTCGCCGCGGTAGCCGATTACCGCCCGCTTGAGGCCGCTGAGCATAAGGTCAAGAAATCGTCGGCGGAGCTGACGCTGACGCTGACGCCGAATCCGGACATCCTTGCCGAAGTTGCCGCGCGACCGGCTGCGCCGTTCTGCGTCGGGTTTGCGGCCGAGAGCCGCGATCTCGACGCCTATGCCGAAGGCAAGCGACGGGCGAAGCGCCTGCCGATGCTTGTCGGCAATCTGGTGCAGGATGGACTGGGCGGCGACGACAACCAGGTGATCCTGTACGACGATGCGGGTCGCCACCCGATCGAACGCGCGCCAAAAACCGAGGTGGCGCAGAAGATCGTCGAACATCTGGCCAAGTTACTGACAATGTCTGGGAACAGAAAACATGCATCGAATTGACGTCAAG
The DNA here is from genome assembly GCF_012910955.1 of Aromatoleum diolicum. GTDB lineage: Bacteria > Pseudomonadota > Gammaproteobacteria > Burkholderiales > Rhodocyclaceae > Aromatoleum > Aromatoleum diolicum. The sequence continues at coordinate 40,237 of NZ_WTVQ01000036.1, read as the reverse complement.
ATACTCGACGAGCGTCTGCGCAGCCATTCGCCGTCCTATGCAACGCCCGGGGCTGCGGGCCTCGATCTGCGCGCTTGCGTGAATGCGCCGATCAGTCTCCATCCCGGCGATACGGCGCTGATTCCCAGCGGGCTGGCGATCCACCTTGCCGACCCGGGGCTGGCGGCGATGGTGCTGCCGCGTTCCGGCTTGGGGCACAAGCATGGAATTGTGCTCGGCAACCTCGTCGGTCTGATCGACTCGGACTACCAGGGGCAGATATTCGTCTCGGTGTGGAATCGCGGGCGCGAAACCTTCACGGTGCAACCGATGGAGCGCATTGCGCAACTGGTCGTGGTGCCGGTGCTGCAGGTCGGTTTCAACGTGGTCGACGAATTCGCGGCGAGCGATCGTGGCGACGGTGGCTTTGGCAGCACGGGCAAGCACTGAATGCATCAGGGCGTTCCCGTCGGGGTGCATGTACTGGTCGAGCGGGATGGTCGCATCCTGTTGATGCGGCGGGCCGGGACGGGCTTTTTCGATGGCTTGTATAGCCTTCCCGGCGGACATGTGGAGCCGGGCGAGTCATTGCGGCAGACGGCGGTGCGCGAAATGCTGGAGGAAACGGGCCTGCGGATCGATCCGCAGGCGCTGGCGAATGTCGGGGTCGTGCATCGCCTGTCGGATACCAACCGGATCGATTTTTTCTTGCGCGCGACCGCTTGGTCGGGGGACCCGGAGGTGTGCGAGCCGGACAAGTGCGATGCCCTGGGCTGGTTCGATCGCGCGAGCCTGCCGGCCGAAACCGTTGCGTATGTACGCGAGGCGCTGCGGGCGGGGCCAGGGCCGTGGATGCTCGAGCTCGGCTGGTGAGCGTCGGTTGACGCGTCAGTCGAGCATGTCGGTGCGGATATTCTGCGCCCACGCGAGAGCGTAGCGGCCTTCGGCTTCGTTGGCTGCAGCCGACAACCCGCCCGCGCCGGCGACCGGGAGAAAGGTCTTCTCGCCTGCGTCATAGCGATGCACCGAGCTGATGTGCGCCACGTTACGGTCGTCGACAAAGCTGTAGCAGGTGTTGATCAGCATCGGTGCCGAATCGGGTGTGCGCCCGGCGAGAAGCTCGATGATCGCCGCAGCGGCGAGCTTGGCCTGCTGATTTGCGATGTGGCCGGACTTGGGCATCGTCGGCGCGGGGAAGGTGGCGTCGCCGAGCACATGCACGCCCGGTGCGCCGCGCGCTTCCATCGTCAGCCAATCGACATCCACCCAGCGCCCGTTGACGAGTTCGATGCCGAGTGCATCGACGAGGCGGCCGGCACGCATGGGGGGAATGACGTTGAGGACGTCGCCGCGGATGGTGTCGAACTCCAGTTCTGCGCGAAGGCCTTTCGCGTCGACCGACACGAGCGTGCTGTCCGGCCGGTATTCGATGATCTTGCGGTAGAGACCGTCGAACGCGTGCGCGAAAAGCGCCTTTTTCGACTGGATTTCGCTGTTGGAATCGAGCACCAGCAGTTTCGCGCGCGGCTTGTGCGTCCGTAGATAGTGGGCCACGACGCAGGCGCGTTCGTAAGGACCGGGCGGGCAGCGATAGGGCGTCTTGGGAATGTGGAGGGCAAAGACGCCGCCATCCGGCATCGCTTCGAGCTGACGTCGCAGAAGTTTCGTCTGTGGGCCGGCCTTCCAGGCGTGGGGGATGCGCTCGGCATTGCCGGCGAGCCCTTCGACCTGTTCGGGCATGAAGTCGACGCCCGGCGACAGCACGATGCGGTCGAAGCCGAGTCGTTCCCCGCCGGCCAGATGCACGCGGCGCTTGTCCATGTCGATGCTGATCGCTTCCCTGATCACGACTCGCACGCCCCAGCGTTTGCTCAGCTTGTCGTAATCAGCGGTGATGTCGGCCATGTTCTTGAGGCCGGCGATCACGAGATTCGAGATCGGGCACGACACGAAGTGCGCCTCGCGTTCGATCAGCGTGACCGCGATGCGGCCCTCGCTCCACATTCGCAGGTATTTTGCCGCCGTTGCGCCGCCGAATCCGCCGCCGATCACAATGACATGGGGCGTGCCGTGCGCGGGTGTGGCGGCGCAGCCGGCAAGGCCGCTCCACGCGGGGGTGCTTGCCGCCAGACTGAAAGCCTTCAGGAACTTGCGTCGGTTCATCATTGCTCGGTTGCGCTGCTCAGGGGTGTGCGGCGAAATACGTGGCGATCAGCTCGAGTTGTTCCTCGGTGTAACCACGCGCGATCTGGTGCATGACCGTGGCCGCACGCTCACCCGTGCGGAAGGCGTGGAGTTTCTGCAGCAGCTCGGCTTTGGTCTGGCCCGCGAGACGGGGAAGGGGGGACGCATCGTGGCTGTCGGCGGCATGGCATGTAGTGCAGTTCGCCGCGAGATTGCGTGCATGCCCGGTGCAAGCAGCGTCCGGCGTGCTCGCATGGGCAGCGGCAGCGAGCAGACAGAGCGCGGCGAGGGTAAACTGGCCGGTCACGGGAGTCCTCCATGCGGGGGCGTTGCGGTGCCAAGGGGCACGCGACAGGAGCGTGGATGGCGGCGCGGCAGTATATCGCGGGCGGGCGCGAGCGGTCGCCACGAGTGATTATCGCTTGTGCGATTGCCGGTGGCATCCGGTTCTTCGATGCAGGATGGGCAGGTTTCGGTGGTGAGTGACGGATTGGCTGGCACGACAGCAAGCGGGGGCAGGATGGATCGGCAGCGCAGGAATGCCCTGAAGGCCGGCGGCGGTATCGGACTCTGGGCGATGCTCGTGGCGACGGGGCTGGTGACACCGGCTGCGGCGCGTGCTGCGCGTGACGATGCCGTGTTTGATGCCGACAGTCTCGACGGCGCGTTGAGGGCGCTCGGTGCGCAGGCGGCGCGCGACAGTGAGGAGATCCGCATTGTCTTGCCCGATGTCGCCGAGGATGGCCGGGCGGTGCCGCTCGGGGTGTCGAGCAGACTGCCGCGCACGGAGCAAATCGTCGTCGTGATCGAGGAAAATCCCTACAAGGTTGCCGCGAGTTTTGTGCTGTCGGCATCGATGCTCCCCGAGGTGCACACGCGGGTGAAGATGAGCCGCTCGACCGCCGTGCATGTGCTGGTAAAGGCAGACGGGCAGTTTTTCGTCGCCCGGCGCGATGTGAAGGTCACCGTGGGGGGGTGCGGCGTATGACCGTTGGCAGCATCAGGGGGGCGTGGCGATGACGAGTCCGACGCGCATTCGCGCGGTTCGCGGGGATGGCGTCACCGAGCTGCGGATGCTGTTGTCCCATCCGATGGAAAACGGCTTGCGCAAGGACGCCGAAGGGAATCGGGTGCCGGCCCACTTCATCACCGAAGTCAGCGTGCGACACAACGGCAAGGTGGTTCTCGCCGCCGCCTTCGGCCCCTCGATGTCGACGAACCCCTACCTGGCGTTCAGTATCGCGGGGGGCGCGGCCGGCGATGAAATTGCGGTGAGCTGGCGCGACAACCTTGGCGAGGCGCGCAGCGACGCGGTCCGCATCGCCTGAACGCGGTCAGGCAGCCTGGTCTTCCGTTTCCACCCGGGTGGCGATCATGTGGCAGAAGCGCAATTCTTCCGGGTAGGGGAAGAAGTCTTCGACGTAGCCGCTGCGGATCGAAGCCTGCGCTTTCTGCCAGAACCTTGCGTCGAGCAGGTCGCGGTGGTGCTTGAGGAAAGCCTTGCGTACGCGTGGCGCGCCGAGCAGGAACGTGGCGAACTCTTCCGGAAAAACGTCCATGTGGCTGGCCGAATACCATGGCTCGCTGGACATCTCCATTTCGGGGAACGGTGCTGGCGGGATGTGACGGAAGTTCATGTCCGTCATGTATTCGATTTCGTCGTAGTCGTAGAACACCACGCGGCCGTAGCGCGTGACGCCAAAGTTCTTCCACAGCATGTCGCCGGGGAAGATATTGGCGGTGGCGAGTTCGCGGATCGCGTTGCCGTATTCGCGCACGGCTTGGTCGACCTGCTCGTCGTTGGAGCGTTCGAGATAAATGTTGAGCGGCGTCATGCGGCGCTCGATGTAGAGGTGCTTGATGATGACCGAATCACCCTCGATCTCGAACGAGGACGGTGCCAGCGCGCGCAGTTCTTCCAGCAACTCGGGGTGGAAGCGCGACAGCGGCAGTGCGGCGTAGGAAAACTCCAGCGTGTCGGCCATGCGTCCGACGCGGTCGACCTGCTTCACCATCAGATACTTGCGCTTGACCGTCGCGCGGTCCATGTTCTTCGATGCGCCGAACACGTCCTTGATGATCTTGAACACGTACGGGTAGGACGGCAGCGTGAACACCAGCATCACCATGCCGCGGATGCCCGGCGCGATGACGAACTGGTCGTTCGAGTGGCGCAGGTGTGCGATCAGGTCGCGGAAGAACATCGTCTTCCCCTGCTTGCCGAGGCCCAGCATGGTGTATAGCTCCGAACGGTGCTTGTTCGGCATGATCGAGCGCAGGAACTGCACGTAGCCGGACGGCACTTCCATGTCCACCATGAAATACGCGCGCGACAGCGAGAACAGCACCGAAATCCGCCACGGATCGAGAAGAATGGTGTCGATTTCCAGCCGGCCGGCGTCGTTGTGGCGTACCGCGAGTGCAAACGGATATTCCTGGTAGCCATTGACCACCTTGCCGATGATGTAGGCGGTCTTGTTGCGGTAGAAGGCAGAGTAGAGCACCTGGATCTGGCAATTGACCTCCATGTCGGGCCACTCGCCGAGGTGCTTGTAGGCGGTGCGCATGATCAGGTCGATGTCGCGGTCGAGGTCCTCGAAGGGGCGTTGCCAGTCGAAGTCCTCGATGATGCGTCGCACCGTCGCGCGCAGGCCCTCGTCCCGCGGGTAATAACTGCTGTACACCGGCGGGTAGGACTCGATGTATTCGGTCGACACCGCGGGGCGGGCGAACAGGTAGTCGTTGTTGAAGTAGGTGCGATGCAGGATCTTGCAGCACACCGAGTTGAAGAAGGTCTCGGCCAGTTCCGGCTGCTTGTGCCGGATCAGCATGCCGATGTAGTAGAGCTTGACTTGCTGCCAGGTGCTGTCGTCGAGCGAATCGGCGTCGAACTCCTCGTGCAAGCGTTTGACCGTTTCATCGACGCGGTCATCATAGAACTGCACACGATCACGCACGGCCGCGAGTTGCGCCTGCCACTCGGCAGCTTCGAAGCCTTCTTTGGCCCGTCGCGAGGTTTCGCGAAAGATTCGGTAGTGCTTGTTGAAACCTTCGATCAGGGCCTGCGCGATCGATTGGGCGACGAAATTTTCTCCGGGTACGGCGTCCATGCTTGCTCCTGTCCGGGTGCTGTTGCGGCCGGAGGGTGGTTCCGGCGTCGATGCCGGCTCGGCTTCCTGATCTTAGCATCTGCCCCGGCAGGCACTGCACCGTGCCCGGACTTGGTGCAATACGGCGACGTGGCGGCCGATCCCGCAGCGCTCGGCATTCGACGGCTGAACATCGTGGATTTGGCTGCGATCAAGCGCGACGGGAGGACTATAATTATGCGCCGCCAGAAAATGTCCGGGTGCGATCAAGCCCTTCACGGATGTGTCTCGGCTGGTCCTTGCATCCGCTCGGCTTCGCCTTACAAAGATAATGAGGGAGAAAGTTATGACAAATAAGAGTTCGACGATCATATACACGCTCACCGACGAGGCGCCATTGCTGGCGACTTACTCGCTGTTGCCGATTATTGAGACGTTTACCGCGCCGGCCGGCATCCACATCGCGAAGAGCGACATCTCGGTGGCGGCCCGTATCCTCGCCGAATTCTCGGACTATCTGACGGACGAGCAGAAGGTCCCGAACAACCTGGCCGAATTGGGCCGGCTCACGCAGGATCCGGACACCAACATCATCAAGCTGCCCAACGTCAGCGCCGCGGTGCAGCAGCTGACGGCCGCCATCGCCGAACTGCAGAAGAAGGGCTTCGCGATTCCGGATTACCCGGAGGCGCCGAAGACCGACGAAGAAAAGATCATCAAGCAGCGCTACGGCAAGGCACTCGGCAGCGCGGTCAACCCCGTGCTGCGCGAAGGTAACTCCGATCGTCGTGCGCCCGCCGCGGTCAAGCGCTACGCGCGCAAGCATCCGCACTCGATGGGCGAATGGAGTCCCGCCTCGCGCACCCATGTGTCGCACATGCGCCACGGCGACTTCTACCATGGCGAGAAGTCGATGACGCTGGACCGCGCGCGCGACGTCAAGATGGACCTGGTCACCAAGAGCGGCAAGAACATCGTGCTCAAGCCCAAGGTCTCGCTGCTGGACGGCGAGATCATCGACAGCATGTTCATGAGCAAGAAGGCACTGTGCGAGTTCTACGAAGAGCAGATGGAGGACGCGCGCAAGACCGGCGTGATGTTCTCCCTGCACGTCAAGGCGACGATGATGAAGGTCTCGCACCCCATCGTCTTCGGTCACGCCGTGAAGATCTTCTACAAGGAGGCCTTCGAAAAGCACGGCAAGCTGTTCGACGAGCTGGGCGTCAATGTCAATAACGGCATGTCCAACCTCTACGAGAAAATCGCCACCCTGCCCGAATCCAAGCGCGAGGAGATCATCCGCGATCTGCACGCGTGCCACGAACACCGTCCGGAGCTGGCCATGGTGGATTCGGCCAAGGGCATCACCAACCTGCACGCGCCGAATGACGTCATCGTCGACGCCTCGATGCCGGCGATGATGCGCCTCGGCGGCAAGATGTGGGGCGCTGATGGCCGGCCGAAGGACACCAAGGCAGTGATGCCGGAGAGCACCTTTGCCCGCATCTATCAGGAGATGATCAACTTCTGCAAGACCAATGGCAATTTCGACCCGACCACCATGGGTACCGTGCCCAATGTCGGGCTGATGGCGCAGCAGGCCGAGGAATACGGCTCGCACGACAAGACCTTCGAAGTTCCCGAAGACGGCGAGGCGCGCGTCGTCGATCTGGCCACCGGCGAAGTGCTGCTTACGCAGAACGTCGAGGAAGGCGACATCTGGCGTATGTGCCAGGTCAAGGACGCCCCGATCCGCGACTGGGTCAAGCTGGCCGTCGCGCGTGCCCGCAATTCCGGCATGCCTGCGGTGTTCTGGCTGGATCCGTATCGTCCGCACGAAGCCGAGCTGATCAAGAAGGTCGAGACGTATCTGAAGGATCACGACACCACCGGTCTCGACATCCAGATCATGTCGCAGATGCGAGCGATGCGTTACACCCTCGAGCGCGTCGTGCGCGGCCTCGATACGATCTCGGTGACCGGCAACATCCTGCGCGACTACCTGACCGACCTGTTCCCGATCATGGAGCTGGGCACCAGCGCCAAGATGCTGTCCATCGTGCCGCTGATGGCCGGTGGCGGCATGTACGAAACCGGTGCGGGCGGCTCGGCGCCGAAGCATGTGCAGCAGCTGGTCGAGGAGAACCACCTGCGCTGGGATTCGCTCGGCGAGTTCCTCGCGCTGGCGGTGTCGCTCGAAGACATGGGCATCAAGACCGGCAACGCCAAGGCCAAGTTGCTCGCCAGGACGCTCGACGAGGCGACCGGCAAGTTGCTCGAGAACGACAAGTCGCCCTCGCGCAAGACCGGTCAGCTGGACAACCGGGGCAGCCACTTCTATCTCGCCATGTACTGGGCCGAGGCGCTGGCCGCGCAGGACGAGGATGCGGAGCTGAAGGACCGCTTCGCGCCGCTGGCGAAGGCGCTGGCCGACAACGCGCAGAAGATCCTTGCGGAACTGAGCGCCGTGCAGGGCAAGCCGGTGGACATCGGCGGTTACTACTTTGCCGATCCGGCAAAGCTCACCGCCGTGATGCGTCCGAGCGCCACGTTCAATTCCGTCCTGGCGACAGTCGCTGCCTGATCGGCCGTGCTGTTCCCGCCGGGCCGTGCCTCGCGGTGCGGCCCGGCGGGATCTGGAAGGTAGAGCCAGCGCAAGCGCGCTGGCTTTTTTATGCCTCCTTCTTCGTGGCCGTGGGCTGTCGCGCGTCTGCCCACACGCATCGAATTCATTGCGGTGTAAGGAAGGTGTTGGGGATTTGGGCCATAATTGAAGTCTGGATTGGAGGGACGCATCATCCGCATTACATGAACCTGCAGGGGATTGGCATGCGAGACGGTCGCCCAAGCTGCAAGCCAAGGGTTTTCAGTGAAGAGCTGAATCAATCGAAGCGTGTCCACATAAAGAGGGAGTAGGCATGAGCACATCCAAGATCAAGGTCCCCGCCGGCGGCCAGAAAATTGTTCCCGGTCAGGCTATCCCCGACAATCCGATCATCCCGTTCATCGAGGGTGACGGCATTGGTGTCGACATCACTCCGGTGATGATCAAGGTCATCGACGCAGCGGTCGAAAAGGCCTACGGCGGCAAGAAGAAGATCCACTGGATGGAAGTCTACGCCGGTGAAAAGTCGACTCAGATCTACGGTCCGGATGAGTGGCTGTCGAAGGAAACCTTCGATGCGCTCAAGGAATACTCCGTCTCCATCAAGGGGCCGATGACGACCCCGGTCGGCGGCGGCATCCGTTCGCTGAACGTCGCGCTGCGCCAGGAACTGGATCTGTACCAGTGCGTGCGTCCGGTGCAGTATTTCAAGGGCGTGCCCTCGCCGCTGAAGAACCCCGAGCTGACCAACATGGTGATCTTCCGCGAGAACACGGAGGACATCTACGCCGGCATCGAGTGGCAGTCCGGTTCCGACGCCGTGAAGAAGGTCATCGAGTTCCTGCAGAAGGAAATGGGCGTCAAGAAGATCCGTTTCCCCGAGACTTCGGGCATCGGTATCAAGCCGGTTTCGGTCGAAGGAACCCAGCGTCTGGTGCGTGCCGCGCTCAAGTACGTGATCGCCAACGACCGCAAGTCGCTGACGATCGTGCACAAGGGCAACATCATGAAGTTCACGGAAGGCCTGTTCCGTGACGTGGCTTACGAAGTGGCACAGAAGGAATTCGGTGCGGAACCGATCGATGGCGGCCCGTGGTGCAAGTTCAAGAATCCGAACACCGGTCGCGAGGTGGTCGTCAAGGATTCGATCGCCGACGCGTTCCTGCAGCAGATCCTGCTGCGTCCCGCCGAGTACGACACCATTGCCACGACCAATCTGAACGGTGACTACATCTCCGATGCGCTGGCCGCGCAGGTAGGCGGCATCGGCATCGCGCCGGGTGCCAACATCTCCGACCAGTACGCCTGCTTCGAGGCGACCCACGGGACCGCGCCGAAGTACGCCGGTCTCGACAAGGTGAACCCGGGTTCGCTGATCCTGTCCGCCGAGATGATGCTGCGTCACCTGGGCTGGAAGGAGGCTGCCGACCTGGTGATCAAGGGCATGGAAGCCGCCATCACCGACAAGGTCGTGACCTACGACTTCGCCCGTTTGATGGAGGGGGCGAAGGAAGTGTCCTGCTCGGCTTTCGGCGATGCGATGATCGAGCGCATGTAATGCGTCTGAACGGGCGTCCCTGACAGGGCACCTGGCCTGAAAACCCCGCACTCTCGCGATGAGACGGCGGGGTTTTTTTCTGGTCGGAAGGTACGCGCGTGGTTAGCGTTTTTCGCCAATCTGGTACTTCCGGTCCAGATGGTTCATCGCCAGCACGTAGATACCGATAAGGATCGTGAAGGTGATGAGCGAGCCTTGGGCGAACATGTAGAAGCCCAGCGGAAAACCCATAAAGGAATACCGGTTCAGCTCGTCCGCATAGTAGCCGGCGACAAAGCTGACAAGAAACCACACCGACAGCAGCGAGAAGGTCAGCCACAGGTTGCTGCGCCAGTAGGCTCGATGCCGTTCGGTGAGTTTCATCGCGATGCGTGCTCCCAGTCGCGCTTATTGGCCATTGCCGTGGCTGGCGTGGGCCTTGGCGAGGCGCTGCTGGACGTCCTGGGGGGCCGGTTCATAGCCGCAGGCGCTGACGGCGAATTCGCTCTCGCCGGCGCAGATCGCCTTGAGACGCGCTTCGAAGCCATCCATCTCGGCCATCGGTACGATCGCAGTGAGGAGCGTCCAGCCGCTTGCGGGGCTTTCGGTGGTCGTCAGGTGTCCGCGGCGCCCGGCGAACTCGGCGCTGATCTCGCCGAAGTGGCTGTCCGCAACTTTCACGGTGACGCTCACCAGCGGTTCCAGGACCACCGGCCGCGCTCCGAGCAGCGCTTCAAGCGTGGCGTGCCGGCCCGCAGTGACGAAGGACACCTCATTGGAGTCGACGGCGTGGTGCTTGCCATCCACCAGCACGACGCGCACATCCTGTACGGGGAAGCCGGCCAGCGCTCCCTCGTGGAGTGCCTGACGCACGCCCTTTTCGACTGCTGGCAGGAAGTTTGTCGGAATAGCGCCGCCCTTGACCTCGCTCGCCAGTTCGGTGCCCGAACCGCGCGGGAGTGATTCGACGCGCAGCGCGACTTCCCCGAACTGGCCGGCGCCCCCGCTCTGTTTCTTGTGACGGTAGCGCGCTTCGGCGGCGCCGACGATGGTCTCGCGGTAGGGTACCGAGGGTGTGGCGGTTTCAAACTGCAGATTCCAGCGGCTGCGCAGTTGTTCCAGCACGATCTTCAGGTGCAGCTCGCCAAGGCCGCGCACGACGGTCTGGCGTGCCTGGTGATCGAAACCGACTTCGAGGCAGGGATCCTCGTCGAGCAGGCGGGTGAGCGCCTCGGCGAGCTTTTGCTCGTCACCGTGCTTCTGCGGGATCAGCGCGAGACCGAAAACCGGTTGCGGGTAACGCGGTGCGGGCAGGTGATAGCTGTCTTCGTCGTGCGAGTCGTGCAGCACCGCGTTGGGGTGGATGTCATCGACGCGTGCGACCGCGCAGATGTCGCCGGGGACGCCGAGCGGGGTTTCGACCTGGTTCTTGCCCTGCAGACGCAGCAGGTGGGCGACCTTGAATGACTTGCGGCTGTCGCCGAGGTAGAGCTGCGTATTCGGGCCGATCGTCCCCTGGTGGATGCGGAACAGTCCGAGCTTGCCGCGGTAGGGGTCGTTGGCGACCTGAAATACGTGGGCGATGACGTGGCCCTCGGGGTCGGGGGCGACGTCCACGGCCTGCGCGCTGGCGCCTTCGCCTTTGAGGAACTGCGGCGGGTTGCCCTCGGTGGGGTCGGGCATCAGCCGGCCGAAGATGTCGAGCAGTTCCTTGACGCCGGCTCCGGTCCGCGCCGACACGAAGCATACGGGGATCAGGTGACCTTCGCGCAAAGCCTGCTCGAAGGGGGCGTGGAGCTGCTCGGGGGCGAGCGATTCGCCCTGTTCGAGGTAGCTTGCCATCAGCGCTTCGTCGAGCTCGACCACCTGGTCGACGATGGTGTCGTGCGCGGCGGACACCGAGGAGAAAGCCGGTGCGAGGCTGCTGTCGGGGGCGAAGAAACAGTCGAGGACGCGCTCGCCACTTGCGGCGGGCAGGTTGATCGGCAGGCATTCGCGGCCGAAGGTGGCGCACAGGTCTTCCATCAACGTCGCAAGGGAGGCAGGGCTGGCAGTGTCGATCTTCGTGACGACGACGAGTCGGCACTTGTCGCGGGCCGCTTCCATCATGCGGCGGGTGCCGCTTTCGATGCCGGCCGTGGCGCTGACCAGCACCGCAGCCGTTTCGACGGCGGAAAGGGCGGGCAGGGCGCGGCCGGCGAGGTCGGGCAGCCCCGGCGTGTCGAGCAGGTTGATCCAGTGCCCGGCCCATTCGAGGTGCGCGAGCGAGGTGGCGAGCGAATGCCCCATGGCCTTTTCCTGGGGGTCGAAATCACCGACCGTGTCGCCGCGCTCGATGCTGCCGGCAGCGCCAATGGTGCCAGAGGCGACGAGCAGGGCTTCCAGCAGGGTGGTCTTGCCGCAACCGGCATGGCCGAGCAGGGCGAGGTTGCGGATGTCGTGGACCGAGGTGGGTGTCATGGCGTTGTCCTCCCGTTGCCGTTTTTCCAGAGTTTCCACCTGTCGTAGCGGGTGCGCAACGGTTTCGGCTGCATGCTCAGGCGCTGCGCAGGCCGAGCACGCGCGTCGTGCCGATTGCCAGCAGCGGGAGCGCGAGGCCGAGCAGCGTGACGGTGACGAGCAGCATGCCGAGTTCGGAGTAGTCGGCGGGTACCGAAACCGCGCCGCTGGCGGCATCGCGCACTTCCCGGCTGACGGTGTAGAACTGATTCAGGTACTTGGTACCGAGCTGCGAGGCGGACAGGGCGAGATTGGTGAAGGACGCCATCACTGCGAAGAAGGTCGCCTTCAGATGCGGCGGGGCGGAGTTGGCGATCCATGCGAGCATCGGCACCATCGAGACCTGCCCGAGCGGGGATTCGAGCGCGGTGTTGGCGATGGCGATGAAGCGCGCATCGACGATACCGCCGGTCATTGCCGCGGTCCATTCGTGCAGGCCGTGGAACATGCCGATGATCGGGGCTGACAGTAGCGTGGCAGCGAGGGTGAGGAAGATCACGATCTGCGCGATCGATTTTTCCGCCATGACGCGCCGGAAAAGGAACAGGCCGGCGAGGGTGAGCGTGCTGGTGATGAGGTCGAGGCGCGACAGGAAGCTCTGGTCGAAGCCCAGCACGTCGATCATCCACCAGCTGGCGCCGGCGCCCGGCCCGGGCATCGCACGAAACACGAAGATGACGATGACGGTGCCGAGCAGGGTGCGTCGCGCGTCCAGCGATAGTTCGCGCAAGAGGCGCGCGATCATGACGCCGATGATGATGAAGGAGCTGGCGAAGATGAGTTCCTGGCCGTAGGCGATGCCGGACAGGCCGACGCCGAGCGTGAGGGCGACGAATACGGCGCTGCCGCCGAGGATCCACCAGTTCGGCGCGGCCTTTTCTTCGGGGTCGTGGACCAGACGGGAAATTTCCGCGGGGCTGTGGCCGAGTGTCGCCAGACGCCTTGCTTCACGTCGCTTGAGCACACCTGCGAGCAGGACGCCGCTGATCGACAGTAGCGGGATGATCAGCGCGAGCTCGTAAATGCGCACGTAGATGGCGACCTTGGCGGACTCGGGCAGGGCTTCGGCGCCCTGGAACATCGCGACGTTGGCGAGCGACACCAGCACGGTGCCGCCGATGATGGCGACGCGGCCGAGCATCTGCATGGTGGTGTGCATCAGGCGCACGCTTTCCACCGGGTAGGGTGCGCCCTGCGCATCGATGCGTGGAACCGCCTCGACGGTCATCGCGTCGGCGACGGCGTCCTGCATGACATAGCCGACCGGCGCGAGCAGCGTCGAGAGTACGAACCAGGCCTCGGCCGGCATGATGTCGCGCATCGCATCCGGATGGCCGATCAGCCCGATCATGATGATCAGGCTGGCGGCGATCAGGCTCGCGCCAAGGTATACCAGCCCGGCCTTGTGCCGCCACAGCAGGTCGACGAGATGGCCGATGGGCATCTTGAGCGCCCACGGAATACCTGCCCAGAAGCCGAGCGCGGCGAGAAAGGCGGCAGAGAGGCCGAGGTAGTCCTTGACGAAGAAGGTGCCGACAATGCCGGTGAGTCCCGAAACGCCGGCGGCGACATACACCATCAGTGGTGGCAGGTAGGACCAACGCATCTCGCGGCCGAGTTCCAGGATGGTACGGTCGAACCAGCGTAGGAGCGCAGTAATCAAGATCGGGTCCTGGTGATGGTAAGGGTGGTGGTTGGCAGGGCAGGAGTTCGATGGCGCTCGTCAGCCGAGCAGGCTTTCGAGCCAGGGCAGGATCCAAGGCAGCGACACGGCGGTCAGCAGGCCGTTGAGTCCCATCGCCAGCGCGGCGAAGGCGCCGGCCTGCTCGCTGACCTGAAAGGCGCGCGCGGTGCCGATGCCGTGCGACGCGATGCCGATGGCGAAGCCGCGCACCGCGTGGTCGTCGATGCGCAGCAGCTGATAGACGTAGCGCGCGCCGACTGCGCCGACGATGCCCGTGCTCATGACCAGCACCGCGGTCAGCGAGGGCAGGCCGCCGAGACGCTCGGCGACACCCATCGCGATCGGCATCGTGACGCTCTTGGGCGCCAGCGACATCACGGATTCGCGGCTCGCGCCGAGGAGTGCCGCGATGCCCACGGCCGAGATCGCAGCGGTCAGCGAGCCCACCGCGAGCGTGACCAGCAGCGGCAGCAGCATGCCGCGCAGCCGTTCCCATTGGGCGTAAAGCGGAATCGCGAGTGCGACGGTCGCCGGGCCGAGCAGGAAATGCACGAATTGCGCGCCATCGAAATACGTTTGATAGGGGGTGTCGGTCAGCGTGAGCACCAGTACCAGCGCGGTGACTGCGATCATCACGGGGTTGAGCAGCGGATGGTGGTTGGCGCGCCGATAGAGCCAGAAGGCGCCCTGGTAGGCAAGCAGCGTCAGGGTCAGGCCGAGCAGCGGGGTCGCCGAGAGATAGACCCAGATTTCACCGAGCGCGGGCCTCATGCCTGCTCTCCCTTGCTTTTCGTCCGGCGCGCGAGGGTATTGAGCAGTAGCGCCGATACGGCAATCGACAACAGGGTGCTGAGCACCAGTGCGACCGTCAGGGGTAGCCACTCGTCGGCCAGGCGCTGGAAATGCAGCATTACGCCCGTTCCGGCCGGCACGAACAGTAGCGACAGATGCTGCAGGATGCCCGTTGCGGTGCCGCGCAGCTCATCGTTGGGTCCCTTGCGCAGGACCAGCGCGAGAAACATCAGCCCCATGCCGATCACCGGCCCGGGAATGGGCATTCCCAGCCCGCGGGCGAGTGCTTCGCCGATGAGCTGGAATACGAGAAGCAGGGTGAGTGCGCCGATCATCGGGTTGCCTGGTTCCTGTCGCGCTGGATGGGCACCATTCTAGTGTCTGGTGTGGTGCAAAGGTACGGGGACGGAAGCCGCATGGCGAGCTTGCGTAGTTGCCCATTCCGGGTAATGTCGCTCTCGCTGAAGTCACCGCTTCGGTCGAGTCTTCGTCCAGCCAGAATGGCACGGGAATAACAACTGCCGCTGCCATGGCAGGTATCCCGTCAGCACGTTCCGAGTGATAATACCAAAGCGATAGATTTTGGACGATTTGCGACTTCGCCGCGATGCCGTGCATACTCGCGTCCTTGCTTGAGCTGCGGGGTCGGCATGCGCGACGGTCGATCTCCGAATTGCATAGGATTCATGCTAGCGAGCGCGCGATTTTTTCTCTTGGTGTCGGTGGTGTCCGGGGCCGCCCTGGCCAGTGACGAGCCGCCAGCGGGCGGGCTGGCCGAGGATGCCTTTTTCGACCGATTGCCGGTGGTCCTGTCGGTCTCGCGGCTTGCTCAGCCGCTGGCAGACGCGCCGGGCTCAGTTACGGTCTTCGATGCCGATGCAATCCGGAGTTCCGGCGCGCACGATCTGGCCGACCTGCTGCGCATGGTGCCCGGCTTCCTTGTCGCGCATTCCGCGAATGGCGCGCCGAATGCGGTCTATCATGGCATGACCGACGAGAACCCGCGCGGGCTGCAAATCCTCGTGGACGGGCGCTCGCAGTACAGTCCGCTTTTTTTTGGCGGGGTGGCCTGGAACCTGATCGACGTTTCGCTCGACGACATTGAGCGCATCGAGGTGATTCGAGGCTCGAATTCCGCAGCCTATGGTTCCAACGCATTCCTCGGCGTTGTCAACGTCATCACGCGTGCGGCGGCCGATACGCAGTTGGTGCGTGTGCGCCTCGGCCAGGGCAACGACGGCGTTGCGGATCGCCATGCGCGCATCGGCATGCGCGTGGGTGACGCATTCGTGCGCCTGTCGGCGGAACGCATGCGTGACGAGGGTGTTATCGGTTTCAATGACAGTCGGCGCAACGGTCGCGTCAACCTGCGCGCCGATTTGCCGCTCGGATTTTCGGACGAATTGCAGTTCCAGGCAGGCGTCGTCGACATGACGCTGGATGCCGGGCAGCCAGGCGATACACGGGAACCGCCGCGCCAGATCCGCGCCGCCAAGGAATTCGTATCGGCGGGATGGTCGCACCACGCGGCAGATGGTGTCGGGCTGTCCGTCCGCTATACGCGGTCGCGGGAGCGCTACAAGGACTTGTTTTCTGCCTCCGAACCGGCGCTCGATGCGTTGGCCGCGCGGATCGGTTTGCCATCCCCGTATTTCGTCCTCATCGATCAGCGGATTCGAACGGTCCGGGACGAACTCGAGTTCCAGCATACCGTCGCTCCGACCGAGAGCACGCGCCTCGTTTGGGGGGTGGGGGCGCGCCACGACAGTGTTCGGGCCGAGCAGTTCTACGGGACGCACAAGGAGGTCAAGCAGCAGGTGCATCGCCTGTTCGGCAATATTGAATGGAGACCCGCCGCGTGGTCCGTAAACCTCGGGGCGACGTGGGAGAACGACTCCCTGTCCGATACCTCCCTCGCGCCGCGCCTTTCGGCGAGCTATCACCTGAGCCCGCAGCAGACGTTACGTGCCGGTATCACGCGAGCCCACCGCATTCCCACATTGACCGAGTCGCGCGCACGCACCGCTTACGGTGCCTTTGACTCGTCCCTGCTGGGCTCGCAGGCCGGGTTCGTGCCGGTTGAGATTACCCGTAATTCGAGTGGTGGCCTCGATCAGGAAACGATCGACGTGCAGGAAATCGGCTACCTGGGGGACTTCCGCGAGCAGCGGGTGTTTGTCGACGTGCGGGCGTTCCGCGAGCAGGTACGCGATCGCATCGTTCCTGCGATTCTTCCGCTGTCCGCCCCGAATTGCGATCTGCTTGGTTTGCTCGCGCGGGGCTGCGGCGAGGCGCGGGATTTCCTTAACGGGCAGGATGTAGACATCCGCGGGCTGGAGTACCAGGTGCGCTGGCGACCGCGCAGCGCTACCGAACTGACGCTCAACCAGACCTACATCGCGATCGATTCGCGGGCGAACTCCCGTCTCTACGTCCGCGACCCTGCGGCTGCGGTCGCTGCTGAACGCCACATGGACCGATCCGCGCCTGACGTGGCGACCATGTTGCGCTGGAGTGAGCGCTTCAAGCACGGTCTGGAGGCGTCGATCACGTATTACCGCTATGGACGCTTCCAATGGACGCCGGACTCCTCGGTCGGCCCGTTCGAGCGCACCGACCTGCGTCTGGCGTATCCCTTCAGGATGGCGCGCACCACTGGCGAGCTTGCGCTGACCGTGCAGGGTGTAGGTGCCCGGCGCGCAGAATACCGCGACGCAATGATCGGTTCGGGCAGGGCGACGGTGCCGGCATCGCAGTTCCTGCACCCACGCGGCTGGCTGAGCCTGGTGCTCGGGTTCTGATTCGCGGTCGGCGGTCGGAGCGGCCGAGAGACCGTTCCCCGGGTGGGGATGGCCTGCACGAAAAGTTCTGTCTTGCAAGGCCGAGTTGCCCGTTCAGGGAAGCGCTGCATTGCGGCGCCCCGTTTTTCTGGTTCAATGACGCTTGCGCTGCGTTGTGATGACATGTGGGCGCGAATTCGGCGTGTCGGCCCGCATCTGCAGGAGGCGTCAGCCCATGCTTCTGGCGTGCCGTGGTGCCGCACGCGCATGTATGAATCGAAGTCGAGCCGAATGTCGAACGGGGATGGAATATGAGGGTACGGGATGCGTCGCTGGCATGGATGATGATCGTCGCCGGGCCAGCGCTGGCCGCCGACGAGATCGGGCCACTGGCTCGCCTTGCCGAGGACCCATTTTTCGACCAGCTGCCGATTGTCCTGTCGGTGTCACGGCTGGCGCAGCCGCTGCAGGACGCGCCGGGCTCGGTCACGGTGATCGATGCGGAGACGATACGCAGTTCGGGGGCGCGCGATCTGGCGGATCTGTTGCGTCTGGTGCCGGGTTTCCTCGTCGCGCACTCCTTCAATGGGGCGCCCAATGCCGTCTACCACGGCATGACCGACGAGAACCCGCGGGGCCTGCAGATCCTCATCGATGGGCGTTCGCAGTACAGCCCGCTGTTCTTTGGCGGGGTTGCCTGGAACCTGATCGATGTCTCGCTCGACGAGATCGAGCGCATCGAAGTGATTCGCGGCTCGAATTCCGCGGCCTATGGCTCGAACGCCTTTCTCGGCGTCGTGAATGTGATCACCCATGCAGCCGCCGATTCTCAGGGTGTGCGTGTGCGCGTCGGCGAAGGCAACGACGGTGTTGCGGACCGCTACGCGCGTGTCGGCATGCAAATCGGTGATGCCGCGGTGCGTCTGTCGGCCGAGACGATGCGCGACAATGGGGTCAAGCATTTCGATGATCGGCGCCGTCATCAACGGGTCAATCTGCGCGCCGACGTTCCGCTCGGTGCCGAGGATGAACTGCAGATTCAGGCGGGCAATGTCGAAATGGGTCTGCGCACGGGCGAGCCGGACGCCACGACCAATCCCCCGCGTGAGCAGACGGCGACCAAGGAATTCCTGTCGCTCGGCTGGCAGCGAAACCTGGCCGACGGCGGAGCATGGTCCTTGCGCTATACGCGATCGAACGAGGTCTACGATGACGCGTTCGTCGCGCGGGATGGGGGGTTGGTTCTGCCGATCGATTACCACACGAGCACGACTCGCGACGAGCTCGAATTCCAGCACACGCTCGTGCCGACGACCGAAACGCGCCTCGTCTGGGGGGCGGGGGCGCGTTTCGACGCGGTGCGCGGACAGCAGTTCTACGGCAGGGATGGGGACGCCGTGCGGCAGACGGTGCATCGCCTGTTCGGCAATTTCGAATGGCGGCCGTCCGATGCATGGACCACGAACCTGGGCATGACCTGGGAGAACGATTCGCTCTCGGACACCTCGCTTGCGCCGCGCCTCGCGGTCAATTATCACCTGTCGCCGCGTCAGACGTTGCGTGCAGGCGTGTCGCGCGCGCACCGCATCCCGTCGCTGACGGAATCCCGTTCGCACGAGTATTACGGGGCGTTCGATACCTCTCGCGTGGGATTGCCCTTCGGCGTTCTTCCACTCGAAGTCGAACGCGACGCCAGCGGTCGCCTGGACAAGGAAGTGATCGACGTCCAGGAAATCGCTTATCTGGGCGATTTTCGCGAGCACGGGGTGTTCCTCGACGTGCGGGCGTTCCGGGAAAAAGTCAGGGACCGTATCCTCCCGGTGTCGCTGAGACTGGTACCGCCCAATTGCGAGGTGCTCGGCCTCGTCGACGGGGTTTGCGGTGCGTACAAGGATTACGTGAACGGCCAGAATGTCGAGATCCGCGGCGCCGAGTATCAGTTGCGCTGGCGGCCGCGCGCGAGTACCGAATTCACGCTCAATCAGACTTTTGTCAGGATCGACTCGGAAGCCAGTTCGGCGCTGCGTGCGATGAACCGTTTCACGGCCGCCGACGTCGAGCGCCACATGGAACATTCGGCGCCCGACCACTCGACGATGCTGCGCTGGACGCAGCAACTGCCCGGTGGGCTGGAAGCGTCGATTTCGCACTTCCGCTATGGCTGGTTCCAATGGACGCTGAATACGTCGGTGGATGCCTTCCAGCGCACCGACGTGCGTCTGGCCTATCCCTTCCGCGCCGGCCCGACGCGCGGTGAACTGGCGCTCACGGTGCAGGGCGTGGATGGACGCCGCGCGGAGTTTCGCCGGCGGAGCGCGGATCGCGACGATCCGGATTTCGCGCCCCCGCAGTTCCTCGACCCGCGCGGATGGGTGAGCCTCGCGCTGGAGTTCTGAGGACCGTTGCTGCCACGGGCGCCAGGCTCGACGTTACCGCTGGATTCAGCCCAGCAGGGCGTGGCCGACGCTGCGCACGAGGATGCCCACCGCCGCACCCAAGGCAGCCGGTTTCCACACCGCAGCCACCCGTTTGCCGGCGGAGATCAGCACCGCGAGGCCTGGCACGTCCAGCGGATGAATCAGGAAGCCGGCGCTGCGGTTGAGCAGGCCGACCGTGGCGCTACCGTCGCGCAGCATCTCGTCCATCACGCCCATCATTGCCGTGCCGCCGCCAACGTATTTCGTCAGTGTCGGCAGAATCAAAGCCGGGTCGATCGACACGGCGACCATTAGCGGTGCGAGGAGCCGGGTGAGCAGGTCGATCGTGCCGCTGGAGCGCAGCGCCATCACTGCGACGAGCGCCAGCACCAGCATCGGGATCGCGCCAACGGCGATCTTGAAGGCTTCCGCGCCGGCGCGGTTGATGACGTCGAGCACGCCCTTGGCATCTTCGGCGACGCGATGGTGCAGGGTTTCGTCGACCGGTCCTTCGACGGCAGAAAGTCCGCGTGCGAATCCGTGATAGGTGGCCGCGGCGGCGATCAGGCCGCCAACGGCCGACAGCAGCAAGGTGAGGCCGAAATCGAGCCCCATCGCGATCATCGGAAAGCTGGCGTTGGCCTGGGCCATTGCCATCACCATCGCCAGGGTTGCGGCAAGGTGGCGGTCGGAGGCGCCGCGACTCTCCATCATCGTCAAGGTCGCGACCGGCGCCGCAAAGCTGACGAAATTGATCTGCAGTGCCGCAAACACGCCGAGCCCGGTGAGGCCCGCCGGCCGCAGTACCGGGGCGAGCGCGTGCACGACACGGTCCAGCACGCCTTTGGCTTCCAGCAGGCGCATCAGCGACAGCATCACCACCATCACGGGCAGCAGCACGAAAAGCGCGAGTTCGACGGCCGAGCGGCCAGCGCGCAGGATGATGTCGGTGAGGATGTCCATGCGAATCAAGTGAATGTTGCGGTGCAGCGAATGATACCGCGAGTGCTGCGCTTTCCCTTGCGCATGTTGCCCGATTGGTGCGACCGGCCCTATCGTTCGGATTCCACAAACGGAAGATGTGAAAAAAAGGGAGACAGGAATGACGATGGTGGAGACGGCACGCGGCACGCTGCATGAATGGCAGCGGGATCACATGGGGCATATCAACGTGCGGGCCTACATGGAATTTCTCGAGGAGGCGTGCTGGCAGTTCTATTCGATGCTCGGCTTGACGCCATCGTTACTGCGCAGCGGGGCGGTCCATCTGGCAGCGGTGCAGCAGAACATCAGCTACCGCAAGGAGTTGTATCCGGGCGACACGATCGTCGTGCGCACCGGCGTGCTGGAGATGCGGGAGAAGGTGCTGCGCTTCCGGCACGAGTTGATCAACACCGAAACGGGTGATGTCTGCTCGGTGTGCGAATTCACCGTGGTCTGCCTTAATCCGGTGACGCGCAAGTCGCAGCCCTTTCCGCCGGAAGTTGTCGCACGAGCCGGCGAACTGAAGCTGCCGGCAATGCACTGAGCAAGCACGGGCGGATGGCGGAGATTGCCGAAACGGCGTCCGCCATCGACCGCTGCGTGGGGGCAAGAGACGACCGGGGGGCGTAACCCCGGCCGGCTTGCAATGATCAGCCGCGCGCCTTCTTCACCTGGCGCCAGTGGTGCAGCAGCGGTTCGGTGTAGCCGCTGGGCTGCGCGCAGCCCTTGAACACCAGATCCTTCGCAGCCAGGAAGGCGACCGACTTGTCGAAGTTCGGTGCCATCGGCTGGTACAGCGGATCGCCGGCGTTCTGCTGGTCGACCACGGCGGCCATGCGCTTGAAGGTCTCCATGACCTGGGCTTCGTTGGTCACGCCATGGCGCAGCCAGTTGGCGATGTGCTGGCTGGAGATGCGCAGCGTCGCGCGGTCTTCCATCAGGCCGATGTCGTTGATGTCCGGCACCTTGGAGCAGCCCACACCCTGGTCGATCCAGCGCACGACGTAGCCGAGGATGCCCTGGGTATTGTTGTCGAGTTCCTGCTGGATCTCTGTGGCGCTCCAGTTTGCGCTGGCAGCGACCGGCACGGTCAGCAGGCTGTTGAGCAGCGTGTCGCGTTCGGCGGCAAGGCTGATCTTCTCCATCTCCTGCTGCACGGCCTTCACATCGACCTGGTGGTAGTGCAGCGCGTGCAGCACGGCGGCGGTCGGTGACGGCACCCATGCGGTCGTTGCGCCGGCCTTCGGGTGACCGATCTTCTGTTTCAGCATCTCGGCCATCAGGTCCGGCATTGCCCACATGCCCTTGCCGATCTGCGCCTTGCCGCGCAGGCCGCAGTCGAGGCCGACCAGCACGTTCGCGCGCTCGTAGGCCTGGATCCACGCCGAAGCCTTCATGTCGCCCTTGCGGATCATCGGGCCCGCTTCCATCGCGGTGTGCATCTCGTCGCCGGTGCGGTCGAGGAAGCCGGTGTTGATGAAGGCGACGCGTGATTCGGCGGCCTTAATGCAGGCAGCGAGGTTCACCGAGGTGCGGCGCTCCTCGTCCATGATGCCGACCTTCATCGTGCTGGCGGGCAGGCCCAAGAGCTGCTCGATGCGGCCGAACAGTTCGTTGGTGAAGCCGGCTTCGGCCGGGCCGTGCATCTTCGGCTTGACGATATACATGCTGCCGGTGCGCGAATTGCCCTTGCGCGCGCGGTCGTGCAGCGAGATCAGCGTGGTCACGACGCCGTCCATGATGCCTTCGGGAATCTCGCCGCCGTCGGCGAGCAGGATCGCGGGGTTGGTCATCAGGTGGCCGACGTTGCGAATGAACAGCAGCGAACGGCCATGCAGACGCAGCGCGCCGCCGTTCGGTGCGGTGTATTCGCGGTCCGGGTTCATCTTGCGCACGACGGTCTTGCCGCCTTTATCGAAGGTCTCGACCAGAGTACCGTTCATCAGGCCGAGCCAGCTGCGATAGACGACCACCTTGTCTTCGGCGTCGACCGCGGCGGTCGAATCCTCGCAGTCCATGATCGTGGTGACAGCGGCTTCGACGACCACGTCCTTGATGCCGGCGGCGTCGGTCTTGCCGATCAGGTGGTTGCGGTCGATCTGGATTTCGAGATGCAGGCCGTTGTTCTTCAGCAGCACGGCCGACGGGGCCGCGGCATCGCCCTGGAAGCCCGCGAACTTGGCGGCGTCGGCGAGGCCGGTTTGGCTGCCGTCCTGCAGGGTGACGACCAGCTTGCCGCCGACGACCGCGTAGGACACAGTCTTGTCATGGCCGCCCTGGGCGAGCGGCGCGGCCTGGTTCAGCAGATCGCGCGCGAAGGCAATGACGCGAGCGCCGCGCGCCGGGTTGTAACCCGATCCGGCTTCCGCGCCGCCGTCCGACGCAATCGCATCGGTGCCGTACAGCGCGTCGTACAGGCTGCCCCAGCGCGCGTTCGCGGCGTTCAGCGCATAGCGCGCGTTCATGATCGGCACGACCAGCTGCGGGCCGGCCTGCTCGCTGATCTCGGTATCGACGTTGGCGGTGCTGACCTTGAACGGTGCCGGCACCGGCTGCAGGTAGCCAATCGACTCGAGGAAGGCACGGAAGGCCGCCATGTCCTGGATCGGACCGGGATGGGCGCGATGCCAGTTGTCGATTTCGACCTGCAGACGATCGCGCTCGGCGAGCAGGGCGCGGTTCTTCAGTGCCAGTTCGTTGGCGAGGTCGCTGAACCCCTTCCAGAATGCGCCGGCATCGATGCCGGTGCCGGGCAGGGCCTCGGTTTCGATGAAGCGGTGCAGTTGGGCGTCAACCTGCAGCTGGTGGCATTGGATTCTCGTGCTCATGATTCCTCGCTCTTTAGTTCAGATAAGTCTTGTAAAAATAGTAGGTGGTCAGGACGCTGCCCACCCCGATGATGAAACGTCGCAACCATACGGCCGGAACCTTGCGGGCTCCGACCGCTCCCCAATAACCGCCGATTGCCGCGGTGACGATCATGACAAGGGTGTGTGGCCAGCTGACTGCACCGGCCACTACGAAAGTGACCACGGCAACGCTGTAGATGATTGCCGACAGCCAGTTCTTGAGTGCGTTGATGTCGTGGATGTCACGATGCCCCTGGATGGCGAGCGCGGCGATCATCACGATCCCCATGCCGGCACCGAAGAAGCCGCCATACACCGACACCGCCAGCTGGAACAGCAGGCCGCCCGCGCTGCCGTGCGACGGACCGCTGTCGGCGCTTTGGCGCAGGCGCGCGAGCAGGGCGGAGATCTGTCCGCTGCCGGCGAACATCACCGTGGCGATCAGCAGCAGCCACGGGATCAGCATCGAGAAGGTGTCATCCCGGGTCGATAGCAGCAGCAGCCCGCCGGCAATGCCGCCGACCAGGGCAACCAGCGACAGCGCCAGCAGGCCCTTGCTGAAGCGCGCAAGCTCGCGCCGATAGGCCCAGGCGCTCGACAGGCTGGCCGGCCACAGCGCGACCGCATTGCTGGCGTTGGCGACGACAGGTGGCACGCCGACCGCGAGCAGCGCCGGGAACGAGAAAAACGTGCCGCCACCGGCAACGGAGTTCATCGCGCCGGCCATTGCGGCCGCAAGGCCGATGATGAGGATCTCGGACACACTCATTGGCGGGGGGGCGGTGCGCAACGCGACTGCACGAATTCGACGATGTCGGTCAGGCGCTGTCCGATTGCGGTGGGCGCGACCCCCAGCTCTTCGACGGGCAGTTGGGCACGATTGATCCAGAAGGTCGTGTAGCCGAACCAGGTTGCCCCGGCCGCGTCCCAGCCGTTCGACGAGACGAACAGGATTTCGCGCGCCGGGCAGCCGAAGGCATCGGGGCCCAGCTGATAGGCGGCATCGGCGGTCTTGTACTGGTGCACCGCATCCACCGACAGCACGTGATCGAACAGCCCGCTCATGCCGGCGCTCTTGATCGCCACGTCGAGCATTCCGGGGGTGCCGTTCGACAGCACCGCCATCGGCAGTCCCAGCGCGCGCAACGCCTTCAGCGCGCCGAGGTTTTCGGGGAAGGGCGACAGGCAGGCATACTGATTCATCAGCTGCCGGCGCTGCGCATCGTTCATCGCGATGCCGAGTTTCTTCGCCGAATACACCAGGCCGTCCTCGGTGACCTCGAGAAACGGCTTGTAGCGTCCCGACAGCGTGCGCAGGAAGGAGTATTCGATCTGCTTCAGGCGCCACAGTGCAGTCAGTGCCTCGCCCTTGCCGGGGAACAACTGCTCCGCGAGCGCGCCGACGGAATAGACGTCGAACAGCGTGCCGTAGGCATCGAAGGCGATCGCGCGAATACGCTCGGAGGGTTTCATTCGGGTTTCCTGGTCTTGTGCGCCTTGCGAGACCGCCATCGCTGCCGGCCACGGGGCGTCTACATATCGGGCGGCGTCTCCTCCACCCTTCGTTGATGATGAAGTGTATTGATATCTTCTATAAGACTGAATACCCTAATCAGTCAATTGATCTTGTACCAAAAGTAAATAATGGATGCCTTTAAGCAGGTCGAAAGCTTCGTCAGCGTCGCGATACGCGGCAGTCTCTCGGCTGCGGCCCGCGCCGAAGGCGTCACGCCAGCGGTTATCGGGCGGCGCCTGGACGCGCTCGAACAGCGGCTCGGCGTCAAGCTGCTGACGCGCACGACGCGCAGCATCTCGCTGACCTTCGAGGGCGCGGCCTTTCTCGAGGACTGCCAGCGCATCCTCAACGACCTCGCGAACGCGGAGGCGTCGGTGAGCCTGGGGGGCGTCAAGGCGAGCGGCCACATCCGCGTGTCCGCGCCCGCCGGCTTCGGCCGCCTGCACGTCGCGCCGCTGATGCGCGACTTCCTGGAGATGAATTCGGAGGTGTCCTGCACCCTCGACCTGACCGACCGGGTCGTGGATCTGGTCAATGAGAGCATCGACTGCGCGATCCGCATCGGCGAACTGCCCGATTCCAGCCTCGTGTCGATCCGTCTGGCCGACAATCGCCGCGTCGTTGTCGCCAGTCCCGCCTATCTGGCCCGCCATGGTTCGCCTGCGGTGCCGCAGGATCTCGCCGCGCATAATTGCCTGTCGCTGGGGCAGCAGCGTGGCTGGCTGTTCTGCAATGAAAAGGGCGAATCGATCAGCGTCAAGGTCAGCGGCCGTCTGGAGTGCAACGACGGCGCGGTGCTACACGAATGGGCGCTGGCCGGTGACGGTCTCGCCTGGCGTTCGCGCTGGGAAGTGGACGCCGATCTGCGCGCCGGGCGCCTGGTGTCGGTACTCGACGAGTTCGCCGCGCCGACGATGGGTATCTATGCGGTATTTCCGCAGCGTAAGCGCCTCGCGCTACGTGTTCGGCTGCTCATCGACCACCTGAAGAATCATTACGGCCGTCCCGACTACTGGGCCACGCCGCCCGCCTGAGCGGCTGGCAGTGTCGGGGCCTTGTCCGGATCAGGCTGCCTGCTTGAGTCCGCGCGCCAGTGCCTTGTCGGTCTTCATGATGTGATTGACCAGCCAGTCGCGCAGAAAACTCAGCAACTCTGACGACAGCGCGGCGCCACTGTCGAAGCGCGCCTTGCGGGCCAGCACGTCATTGACCAGCTTCTTGTGTTCCTGTTGATGCTTGAACAGGTCCGGGTAGCCGGCCTTTTTCATCAGATTCTCTTCGAACTCGAAGTGGAATGTCGTGTACCGGATGAGTTCCTCCAGCACCGCACCAATTCCGGCACGTGCTTCGCCGCGCTGCATCGCTTCGTTGAGGCGGTTTGCGATGTCGATGAGCTTGCGGTGCTGTTCGTCGATCTCGGGATAACCGGTCGCCAGCGCCCCGTTCCACGTCATCACGGGCGAAATGGTGGTCCGGCCCGGCTTTGTGCGCTCGCTCGACGGATTTCCGAGGTGGGTGAAGAAGTCGAGCCGGCGCAGCAGGCTGGCGGAACTATTCTCGAGGCTTTCCGACGTCGCGGAGGTCTCGCGGATGATGGTTTCGGTTTTCTCTGCCGCCGCGATCATGTTCTCGACTCCGGCGACGATTTCCTTGGCTTGCGCACTTTCCTTGGCGGTCGCCTCGGCCAGTTCGGAAATCTTCGTCAGCGTGCCGTGCGCTTGCTCCTTGATCTGCCGCAGCATCTGCGCTGCGTCTCTCGCCTCGTCGACACCGCTTTCAAGCTCCGGCGAAACAGACTCCATCTGCGCCACCGCCGCTTTCGTGTCGGTCTGAATGGTGGCGATCATCTTGGAGATCTCCGCGGTTGCGCCGGCCGTACGTTCGGCCAACTTGCGCACCTCGTCGGCGACCACCGCAAACCCGCGCCCCTGCTCGCCCGCCCGCGCCGCTTCGATCGCCGCATTCAGCGCAAGAAGATTGGTCTGGTCGGCGATCTCCTTGATGATATTGGCGATGCTGCCGATCTCCTTGGTACTTTCGACCAGCGAACCGATCTGCGCCGCCGAGCAATTGACCGACTCGACGATGCGCGCCATCTTCTCCGACGCGCCCGCTACCAACCGTTCGCCACTTAGCGACAATTCGGCGACCTCGCGCGAGTCCGCCTCGGTTTCCGATGCCAGTCCCGACACCAGGTCGATGTTGCGATCGATCTCGCGGATCGCGGTCTCGACTTCGCGATTGGTGCTCGCCTGCAATTGCAGCGTCAGTGCCATTTCCGTCGTCTGGGCGGAAATCCGTCGCACACCTGCCGTCATCTCCGCCGCATCGCCGGCGACCCCGTCGATCACGCCGCGCAGCGACAGCTGGACGGCGCGTACCGATGCGGACAGGCTGCCGGCCGGGGCATCGGTCGGCGTGCTGAGCAGTTGCCCCTCGGACAATCCAGTCAACAATCGATCCACCTCGGGCATGTCACCACCGAGCCGACGCAGCGCGCCCGTGCGGGCCATGAACTGGATTGCCGCAAGAGCGAGGCCCATGGCGATCACGATCAGCCAGGCGTAGGCGCCCGCGTCGGGAACAAAGCGCAGAACCAGCGCGGCCGTAATGCCGAGTGCAAGGCTGAACCACACTGGAAACATCAAGCCGGTACCGAGTTTTGAGTTGTCTTTCATTGATGGCTCTTGGATAGATCAGGAACGGATTAAGTGCGCCATCAAGCTTCTGGTGTGGCTCGGCGGAGTATAACCTTCGTCATAGTTGTGGCGGCCGTGAAATGTTTAACGGCGGAGGTGCTCGCGCGTTCGCCGCCGCTTCACGTACTGGTCTGTCACCGCCGGAATCGGGAAAATTCGCTGCCCGCGTGCAGCAGGGACTTGAAGCCCGCCCAACCCTGCGGTATATTCCGCCCCCTTAGCTGTTGTAGCTCAGTTGGTAGAGCAACTGATTCGTAATCAGTAGGTCGGAGGTTCGATTCCTCTCAACAGCACCATAGATTCAAGCACTTGGGCCAATCCTTCGGGGTTGGCCTTTTGCTTTGTGCGCTTTGGTTGCCAATCTGTGACGTCCCGCGCCACTTGGCACCGCTTGGCGCTGGCATGGACACCAGTTACAAACGTGCAGGAAGCGGGCCCTCCGGGGGCGGCCAGCCACCTCGACGCGCCAGGGGGGCCTGGGAGGCCATAGCCGATGCAACTTTGATGGTGTGGCCGCTACCCGACTCACGCGCTACCATCGCAGCTTTTGCCTTCCCCTGTTCCCATGAAGCCCGCCCAGCACCCCACGGCCCTGCGCACCTTGCAGCTCCTGATCGACGCCGGTATCGATACCCAAGTCGTCGAGTTCGAACAACCCACGCGGACCAGTGCCGAGGCAGCTGCAGCAATTGGCTGTGCGGTTGCCGAGATTGCCAAATCGATCGTTTTTCGTGGCAGGAATAGCGGCCGGGCGATCATCGTGGTTGCAAGCGGAGACAATCGGGTCAGCGAAACCAAGGTCGCCGAGAAGGTGGAAGAACCACTCGTCCGCGCAGACGCGGATTTCGTGCGTGCAGCCACTGGTTATGCGATTGGCGGTGTCGCGCCGATCGGGCATTCGCAGCCCGTGAAGGTGTTGCTCGATAAGGATCTTCAACGCTTCGAAACCGTCTGGGCCGCAGCGGGGACGCCATTTTCGGTGTTTCCCCTCAGACCGCAGCAACTTCAAGGTCTGACCGGAGCCGAGTGGGCCGACATCAGGCAATAAGCGTGTCCGGGCGCCCGGTGTGTCAGCGCGTGCAGGGCTGCGCGGCTTCGGGCCTGAAGCAGGCCCCCGCAGGCATGAAACGGCGCCATTCGGCTTCGGTCAACGGCCGGGCGGCGCGCTCG
The DNA here is from genome assembly GCF_012910955.1 of Aromatoleum diolicum. Classification (GTDB taxonomy): domain Bacteria; phylum Pseudomonadota; class Gammaproteobacteria; order Burkholderiales; family Rhodocyclaceae; genus Aromatoleum; species Aromatoleum diolicum. The sequence continues at coordinate 11,453 of NZ_WTVQ01000036.1, read as the reverse complement.
CACAGCGCCTGTGCCAGCACTTCGGCGCGCGTCGTCGCGAGCTTGCCGGCCGCGGCGGCGCCGGGGTCGATCAGGCGGCGCGCGGCTTCGCCATCTAGCCGGTTCAGTACCTGCCACAGGGTGTTGTAGACCGCCGGTCGCGCGGGGTCGTCGGCGTCGTAAGGCGCCCAGTGCCAGGCCTTCACCGCGAGCATCGCTGCCAGATCCACGGGCTGTGTCGGGTTGCGGCTCGCTTCGAGCAGGCGTTCGACGTGCGGCGCGAGCGTGGCCGCGAGGCGCTCGTTGTCGGCGCGCAGTCCCTGCGCCATCGAGTTCGCACTGCCGATCGCCGAGGCCTCCGCCACCGCACCGCGTTCGAGTTCCGCGTGTGCTACGCGCGCCGCCTCGACCGCGGCGTGCTTCGCGTTATTGCGTTGTTCGCCTGCCTGGACCCGATCTGCGAACGTCGTGCGCTCCGCTTCGGCGCGTTCGGCAGCCGCTTGCAGCGCCTCGTGCCGGCGCGTGAGTGCGCCGAACTCCGCCTGCAGCCTCGCGATCTCCTGCCGCAGCGCGTCCTGCTGGCTGTCGAGCAGGACGTTTTCGCGCTCCAGCCAGCCGGCCTCGTCCTGCAGCTTCGCCTTTTCCTCGACCAGCGCAGCGAGCTCACGCGTGAGTTCGTCGATCTGGCGACGCAGCGTGTCCGGGCTGGCGGGGTCGGGCGGCAGCGGCGGTTTCGGCGGCGGCGGAGCCGCACCGATCAGCATGTCCTGCGCGGTTCCCACGCTGCGGCTCGGGGCCGCCATCGTTGCGCTAAGGACGTGTTCGCACGGTTCGGTTTCGCTCAGCCGCTGCCTTAGCGCGGTGCTGCGCGCGTGCAAGGCGTCCAACTGCGCGCGCAGCGTCGCGGTCTGCGTCTGAAGCAATGGCAACACCTGCTGCAGCGCGCGCGTGCGCGCCTGAAGAGCGCTTTCCGTGGTGATGAGGGACGCGAACTCCTGCTCGAGCTCCTGGCTGCGTTTGCGCAGCGCGTCGCGCTCGAGCTCGATCCGTACGATTTCCGACTCCAGCCTGCGATTGTCCTCACGCAGCGTCGCGACGTCGGTCTCGAGTCCGCGTCTTGTCTGTTGCAGACTTGCGACCCCTGACTTCAGTGTCGCGTTGCGCTCCCGCAACGCCTGAACCTGGGCAGTCTGCGCGTGCCGGCTCGCTTCGGCCTGCGACTTCGCTGCGACCAGGACATCCAATTGCGCCTGCAGTGCGACTTTCTGACGTCGTTGACGCTCCGCTTCGGCGGCAAACCAGCCGATCGCGAGCAGCACGACAAGTGCGACCGCGGCGACCGCAAGCCCGAGCTTCAGGCGGTGCACCCGCCGACTGCGCTGCAGAAAACGCATCGCACGATCGAATTCGGAGTGCTCCACGCCGGCCCACGCGGCGCTTGGGCGAGTCTCGCGTGCCCAGCGCAGCCCGAGCGACAGTTCCGGCGGTCGCCACAGGCTGGCCTCGCCGGCGGCGTGCTGGGCGGCGCTGCGTGCGAGCCGCCGATAGATGTCGATCGCGCGCGCCTCGTCGCGCACCCAGCCGACAAGGCGCGTCCATAAGCGCATCAGGCTCTCGTGCGAGATGTCGACGACGGTCTGCGGCGTCAGCCGTATACCTGCAGCGGGTTGCAGGAAGGCGCGTCCCGGGGCGCGGAGGCGGTCGACGACGCGCTCGATCTCTTCCAGACCCGCGCCGCAGACTTCCATCAGCTGCGCGACCGCGGTCGGCCTGCGCACGCCGCGGCCGTCCGGAGTGGTTTCGGTCAGCGTCTTGAACAGGCGCTCGGCGATCGCGCGCTCGCGAGCGCCGTCGAGCTCCGCATAGGCTTCGTCGGCGTGGCGCGACAGCGCCGCGGCCATCGTGCCGATCGCCTCGTAGTGGCGCAGGTCCAGTGCTTCGCCATCGGCGTGGTCGCGCGCCCACGCGTCCCAGGTGCGCATCAGCGCGTGCTGCAGCACCGGCAGGCGGTCGAGGTTGGTACCGACCTCGTTCAGCAGTCGCGCCAGAAGGCGCGGTGCGACCGTTACGCCGCTCACCGCCGCCGGCCCCGTGATCGCGGCGCGCAGCGCATCGCGCGACATGCGCGGGATCAGGTATTGGCCGGCGTTGATCGCCTCGGGCAGACCTTCGAAGGCGATGCAGTCGCCGATGAACTCGGAGCGCATCGTCAGCACGACGTAGATCGGCGCGGCCGGGTTGTGCGCGGCAGCGAGCAGCAGCTTGACGTAGGCGGCCGCCTCGTCGCCGGCCTGCAGCGGCCAGCTACTGCGGAAGCGGAACAGCTCCTCGAACTGGTCGATGACCACGAGCAGATTCTCGCCCGCCGGCAAGCCGGCCTGGCGCACCGCTTCGGCCAAGCCGAGGCTGCTGTCGCGCAGCGTCACCTCGAGCAGGGTGCGCCGCGTGTCGGCGTGCGTGGTCACGGGTCCGAGCACCTCGGGGCGGTCCAGTGCTTCCGCCAGTCGCCCGATCGGATCCTCGCCGGGGCGGGCGATGGCGATGCGCCAGCTGCTACCGGCGCCGGCCATGAAGCCGGCGTGCAGCGACGGAATCAGCCCCGAGCGCACCAGAGACGACTTGCCGCTACCCGAGCTGCCGATCACCGCCAGGAAGCGCGCGGTGCGCAGGCGCCGGCGCAATTCGTCGGTCTCGCGCTCGCGGCCGAAGAACAGGGCGGTCTCGTCGGGCTCGAAGGCGCGCAGTCCGGGGTAGGGGTTGAGGCGCAGCGCGGCGCTCATGCGGCCACCGCCGCGCCACGTGCGAGTTGGGTGAAGGGATCGAGCGCGGCGGGGGCGAAGCCGTTCGGCATCGCGATCATCATTGCGTCGTGCGTCAGCAGGCGTTCCTTGGCCGGGGTCGCCGGCGGGGCGACGACAATCGCGGCCGCCCGCAGCGGCGCCGCACGCCCGAGCGTCGCGATGCGTCGCAACTCGCCGAGCTTTTGCCGTAGCCACAGCTCGCCGCCGGCGCCGTAGTAGATCAGCAAGGCGTTGCAATCGCGCAGCTGGGCCTCGTGGTCCTCGCGCAACAGTGTTTCGTCTCCCTCAAAGGCCGGCAGCGTTGGTTCGAAGCCAAGTGCAAAAAGATGTTGCTGGAGTGGTTCGACGGCGTCGAGGTCGCGCACGTCGCACACGAGGTAGATGCGCGCGGGCGCTCCCGGCACGGGAGCTGCCGCGGCAGGCGGGGATTGTTCCGCTGCTTGCAGGCAGGCGAACGCGACGCTCTTGAGCTCCTCGAACGGGGTTTCGAGCAGGTCCGAACCCGGTCCGGGCGCCGGGTCGTCGCGCAGCGCGTCGAGGAAGGCGCGCTGACGTGGATCGTCGCTCGCGCTGCCGGGGGCGATCCATACCAGCCGCCGCAGGCCACCGGCGCGCGCACGGGCTGCACTCAATTGGGTCTGCAGTGCGGGCTCCGACTCGACCGCAGCTTCGGGCACCACGCCGTAGACCGCGCCGACGAGGTGGATCGCGACGCGGCAGCGCTCCAGCTGTGCGGCGATGCTTTGCTCGAACGCTGCTGCCAGCAGCGGCAGCTCCTGATCCGGCAGCACGCCGTAACCGTGGCGCAGCAGCTCGCGACGAAGTGCGTCGCGCTGCGGCTGCAAGTCCGACGTGGTGGTCGCGAGATAGACCATCGGCTTGTCCGCCGCCGGGGCGGCCTCGGGATGTTCGAGCCGCGTCAGCAGGTCGGCAAGGTCGTAGGCGAGGTCGTTCAGCCGAACCCAGAAGTCGCGCTCGGCGTCAGGACCATAGACCTTGTTGAATTCCAGGGGGCGTCCGCTGCCCGGTTGCAGGCGGTAGAACTCGTAGCCGAGCAGCGGCTGCAGCGGTGGCGGCATGCGTGTTTGCTCGACGGGCGTCTTCACCACCTTGAACACACGCGCCTTGCTGCCGACCACCGGGCCGCCGGTGTGCTCGGTGGCCTGCCAGAAGCCGGTCAGTTCGCGACGGCACCAGTCGGACTCGACATAGCGTGGCGTGATCACCGACACCAGGACCGCGGCATGTTCGAAGCGCTCCAGCAACTCGTCGGCGAAGACGTCGTTGCCTTGCAGCTTCGGGTCGCGCCAGATCTTCGGCGGCTTGCCTAGAACTTCGCCGAGCCGCTTGCTAAGCGCCTCGTGGAACTCCGACACCCAGCCCTGCGACCCGGCCGTCAGCGCCTGGTTGTCCAAGTGCGCATAGCTGATGAAAACGTCGCTATCGAAAGTCATCGCTGATTCGCGGCACCGCGCGCCTCCCATGCAGAAGCAGTCAGCGCTGGGTTGTTGAGTGCCCGATCCTGGCGTAAGAACTCGTGCTGGATGCACCCGACGTCACTGCTCGTCGCGACCTGATCGGCCGTCGTCAAATGACCTCGATATTCAAACTAGCTGTCAGTTGTGCTCGCGCGCTACCGGCGTTTGGCATCGGCCGCGGTGAAGCAAATATCCGGTTCGAACATCAAAAAAATTTTTTCCGGGTAATGCGGTAAGCATTGGTGCCGTTTTCAGTGTTATAGACCAATTAGCCGGCGGCCGGATACCCATCACCGCGAAATTTCAACTGGAGCGAGGTCCGAATTTTGCCGTCAGCTGCCGCGTGCCGGTACGTCTCCTGCAGGCCGTAGCCGTAACGTGATCGGTGTATCGATGGAGGAGGGACATTGACATGTCACCAGTGCGTCCGGCGGTGATCAAATTCGCGCCCAAGCCGGAGGATGGTGGTAGCCTAGAACCGACGCAGGACGATGATCCCGACGGTACGGCGCATGCCGGGATCGCCCGACCCAAGGTGCGAGCACCGCTTCGGCTAGTGCTTCGCTCGAGTACTGACCCCGAACGATGGTCGGCCAAATGCCTTCCTGGAAACGGATACCGCTCATCAGCGCCATCGGTCCTTTGCTGTCCGGCGTAAGTTCTGCCCTCGGCGGCGTTTTGGCTCGCCCTGGAAGCATGGCGACCGTCGTCGCGCATCAGGTTATCGTCTTTGTCGCGCTGCTGCTGATCGCGATTCAGTTGGTTATTTTTCTGGCGATCGACAGTGCCGTTTCGGCCAACGCATTGCAGAAGATCAGGGAAGAAATTCAGGTCGGGGAGCGCATCTTTCTTCGTCTCCTGGCCGGGCGCTCACAGCAGCTGATTACGGCGGCAAGCATTCTGACGTCCGACTTCGCCTTCCGTCAGGCGCTCATGACGGGAGATCGCGCCACGGTGGCGTCCGCCCTGAATAATCACGGATCGCGGATCGGTGCGGCGAAGATGATCCTGGTTGCGCTCGATCACAAGGTGCTGGCCGATGCATCCGTGTCCGGTGAGGCGTCGGCGGAAAGCCTTTTCGTATTTCCCGAACTGGTGAACGAGGCGGCGGCCAGCGGCAATGCATCCGCCATCAAGTTGATGGATGGCGTGCCCTATCAGCTCGTCGTGGTGCCCGTATTTGCGCCTGCACCGGTCGGCTGGGTCGTTCTCGGCTTCAGTGTCGACGCTAGGCTCGCAGCCGAACTCGGGGCGCTCACTTCGCTGGATGTCTCGTTTGCGACCTGGCAGAAGGGCAATGGTTGGCAAGTCGCAGCGAGCACCATGAGCCCGGAGTCGCGGGAACGTCTCCTCGGCGTGCTCCGGCAGACCGCGCCGGAGAGTGCTGCGGCCAGCATCCCCGACCTGTCCGGAGACCATCACGTCGCATCGGCATCCACGCTTGCCCTCGGCCCCGACGGCGGCGTCGTTGCCGTATTGCAGAGATCGCTCGCCGAGGCGATCGCACGATTCAGTACGTTGAGGATGACCTTGCTGGCCTTGGCTGCGCTGAGCCTGGGGGGCACGATCATCGGCAGCGTCATGATTGCCCGCAGCATTTCGAGGCCGGTTACCGCGCTCGTGGAGTTCGCCCGGCGGCTCGAACGTGGCGATTATGAGCAGGGTCCCCCGGAAACCCGCGCCGACGAGCTCGGTGAACTCGCTTCGGCATTCAACAACATGCGGCTGGCGATTTCGGCGCGCGAGCAGCAGATCAAGGCCATGGCCTATCATGACGCGCTCACGGGCCTCCCCAATCGGGCTTTATTCAATGACCGGCTGCATCAGGCAATAGGGGTTGCGAGGCGGCTCAGTCACCCGGTGAGTGTGATGCTCATGGATCTGAACAGGTTCAAGGAGGTGAATGACACGCTCGGTCATCACGTCGGCGATCTGCTGCTGCAGGAAGTCGGCATGCGCCTGCGAGGCGCGCTCGCCCGTGCCTCGGATACGGCGGCGCGGCTCGGCGGTGACGAGTTCGCAGTGCTCTTGCCTGCAGCGAGCACCGACATGGCAGAGGAGGTCGCACGAAAAATCCTGCGCGCGCTGGAAGATCCCGTCGTCTTCGAAAAGCGTCTCCTGGACGTGGAAGGGAGCATTGGTGTCGCAACCTTCCCCGAGCATGGGGAAGATCCGCATGTGCTCATGAGCCATGCCGATGCCGCTATGTATCATGCGAAACGAAAGCGTCTGGGATGTGCAGCGTATGACGCGAAACTCGATGTCGAGCCCGAAATCGACAGTCGGCTCGCCTTGTCCGCAGAATTGCGCCGCGCCGTTGAGAACAACGAATTCGTCCTGTACTACCAACCACGCGTGAATCTCGCCAACGGCCATGTCCGCGAGGTCGAAGCGCTGGTTCGCTGGCAACATCCGGACCGTGCATGTCTTCTGCCGGACGAATTCGTCCCCTTCGCGGAACAGACCGGATACATCCGTGACATCACCCACTGGGTCGTGGGCGCCGCGTTCGCGCAAACCGTCCGCTGGCGTGCCCAGGGACTCGCGATTGCGGTTTCAATCAATCTTTCGGTGCGAGATCTGCTCAGTGCAGGACTCCCCGAGCGGTTTGGCGAACTGCTGCAGCGTCACGGCGCGTCCCCCGACTGGTTCACACTGGAAATCACGGAAAGCGCCATCATTGACGATCCCGAACGCGTTCTCGACACGTCAGCCCAGCTTCACAAAATGGGGTTCAGTCTGTCGATCGACGACTTTGGTACCGGCTATTCTTCACTGGCCCTGATCAAGAAGCTACCGGTGGGGGAGCTGAATATCGACCGTTCCTTTGTCACGAATATGGCCACTAGTCCGGACGACATGAGCATCGTGCGTTCCGTGATCGACCTTGCTCACAACATGGGCCTCCGGGTGGTGGCTGAGGGCGTGGAGTCTGCGCCGGTACTTGAACTGCTCGGCCGGATGGGTTGTGATGCTGCGCAGGGTTACCATATCTGCAGGCCAGTGCCTGGTGGGCAGCTGGAAGAATGGCTTGCGAGTCGCGAGGAGTCAGACCATCAGGCCGGTTTCGCAGCGCGCCGGTCCGAGGAGGAGGGGCAATGACGGTATGGAAGTGGGTACTGCCGTTCGTGTGGGGGCTGCATGCCCTGGACGCTTCTGCCGGATGGCTTGACGAGGTCGGTCTCGAGCTGCGCTTTGACGACAACCTCACACGGGCGCAGCTCGACCGGGATATCAAGAGCGATACCGCCTTGGTCGTATCCGCCGCGGCTGGCACGGGGTATCAGCTGACCGACAACGGCCGGTTGTCGCTGACCCTCACTCTGTCGGGTTCGGCATACCAGCGCTACGAAGGTTTGAACAACCTTAACGCCGGCCTCGAACTGGCATACCGCTGGAAATTCGGGCTCGGTCCCTACGTTCCGGAGTTGCGCTTGTCCGGCTCTGCGACTCGCCTCGACTACCGCGATGCGCCGCGCGATGGCTGGCTATATCTTGGGGAAATCGCTATCGCCAAGCGATTGTCGGACAGATCAGGAATACGGATGTCATACCGGGTGGAACAGCGCGAGTCCGACACGGTCGCCGATCGTCTTCGGCCTGCGATAGCCGCGGACGTGTTCGATCTCACGAGTCAAAACCTGAGTTTCGGTGGCGATTATGCCATTCATCCGGAATATGTATTTTCCGCTGCCTATACCATTCGAGACGGGGATATCGTCTCGACGACGCGACGCAATCTTCCAGTCTTCCTCGCATCGAGCGCGATTGCCGCAGATCCCGTATTCGGCTCGGGGAGGTTTGCTTACAAGATGAAGGCCATCACCCGTAGCCTGAGTCTGGGCGTAAGCCGGGTCGTCGGCGGGCAGGCCTCCTTCACCCTTGGCTACGAATATCTGGACAGTCGTGCAAAGGGCGGGATCGACTACGAGGCAAACCTCGTTCGCGCCACCTATCTTTACCAGTTCTGAAAGATATGAAAAACACCTTGCGCGAACTGAGAGTCCGGATGGCACATGCCGGTTTCGCATTGACCTTCTGTCTGAGCCCTGTCGGGGCGCACGCCGGAGAAATTCACGCCCTGGTGCGGGACAAGACGGGAAAGGGAGTCGTCGATGCCGTCGTCGTTGCCCTGCCCGCAAACAGGAGCGCGGGGAACGCCGGCGGCGCAAGCGCGACGATCATCGTGGACCAGGTCAACAAGGAATTCATCCCGTACGTACTACCCGTGCAGGTCGGTACAGCGGTCAATTTCCCCAACAAGGACAACATCCGCCATCACGTCTACTCCTTCTCGCCGGCGAAGAACTTCGAACTACCCCTCTATATGGGAACTCCCGCCTCGCCGGTCCTTTTCGACAAGCCGGGCGCCGTGGTTCTCGGATGCAACATCCATGACTGGATGATCGCCTACGTCTACGTCTCGGACAGCCCCTACTTTGCCAAGACCGGTGCCGACGGCAAGGCAAACCTGACGGAACTCCCGCCCGGGGATTACACCCTCCGTGCCTGGCACCCGCGCCTGGCGGGAAAGGAAGAGGCGACCGAACGGAAAGTGGCGGTCTCGCGCACCGGGGCGGTCGAAGCCACATGGGACATCGGGCTCACTCCCGAATTCCGCATCCGCCGGGCGCCGATCCCCGGACAGCGTGGCTATTGATTAACGCGATCGGGTTTAGTCAAACTGAATGCCGTATACGCCGGAGGAGGCGAAGCTCACTGCTTCATCTATGCTCACTGCGTCGACGGTGTACTGAATATTTTGAGCAACGTTTGTCATATATCCCCACAAGGGAAAGAACCGGGATTGTTCATCGTCGGTCATCCATTCCCACGTCGAACTCACATGAGACCGGAGTCGCGGTCGTAGTCGAGTATTGAGCGTGCCCAGCCGGTTTGCCTGCCCGGCTCCCAATACTTCGGATCGAGTCGTCCTGGCTTTGGAGCCCGGTCAAAGTTTTTCTTCGCCGGTCCCATGAAGAGTCTGTAATGCACCGGGTCGTCGCGCTGTACCACGGGCCTGGCGAGCGCGGTGTAGAGTAACTCGAGCCATTTCTCGTGCAGACGGAGCAGAAACTCGTGGTAGTCGAACGAGGCAAAGCGCTGCTTGAGCCAGGCCTTGCGCAGTGCGGCATGGTCCGTCCGCACGACGTTTTGTTCTGCACGGCGTGCCCTGGAATAGGCCATTTGTTTTGCGATGATTCCCCGAAGTTCTGTCTCGGTCATCATGATCTGGGTGTCGCGGGCGGAACGGCTGTATTGAGGGGGATGACTTCAAGATAGGGACCGTCCTTGGGGACGGTGTTGCCCACCGCAGGGTCGAAGTCGGGGAAATTGCTGGGTTTGCGTTCGCTTACGAATCCGTGCGTCGTGAGCGGTTCCGGCCGCTCACGGTGGAAGAGGTGGTCCGCGCTGCCGTAGCGGCCCAGAGGTGGATTCTCTGCGGGATAAGGGGGACATGCCGCTAGAGCGTTGGCGCCGCCTGATCCGGCGACCACTGCCAGAAGGTGTCGCCGTAATCACCGCCGAGCGCGGGCATGATCTCGCCGAGCTTAAAGTAGCGCCGGCTTTTCGCCAGGGCCGGCGAGAACCACCAGCCCGCTTCGGGGCAGGGTTGTCCGGCGGGGACGTTGGCGCGCGGGGCCAAGACCGAGCCTTGCGCGGCAGCAATAACTGCAGCCGGCAGTTCGTCCATCCAGTTGGCGGGCCAGTCGATGGGGCCGGTATATAGTTCATCAAGCAGAATATCGTCGTTGCCTCTCCTGCGAATAAACCAAGTGCCGTCGACCGTTTGCCGAATGTTATCGGCGACCTGGCTCATATATCCACCCAAAGGAAAGAACCGGGATTGTTCGTCGTCGGTCATCCATTCCCACGTCGAACTCACATCGAGACCGGAGTCGCGCTTGTAGTCGAGTATCGAACGCGCCCAGCCGGTTTGCTTGCCCGGCTCCCAGAATTTCGGATCGAGTCGTCCGGGCTTTGGCGCCCGGTCAAAGATCTTCTTCGCCGGGCCCATGAAGAGCTTGTAATTCACCGGGTCGTCGCGTTGCACCTCGGGCCTGGCGAGCGCGGTGTAGAGTAACTCGAGCCATTTTTCGTGCAGGCGGAGCAGAAACTCGTGGTAATCGAACGAGGCGAAGCGCTGCTTGAGCCAGGCCTTGCGCAGCGCGGCATGGTCCGTCCGCACGACGTTCTGCTCTGCACGGCGTGCCCTGGAATAGGCCATTTGTTTTGCAATGATTTCCTGAAGTTCTGTCTCGGTCATCATGATCTGGGTGTCGCGGGCGGAATGGCTGTGTTGAGGGGGAGGACTTCAAGATAGGGACCATCCTTGGGGACGATGTTACCTACCGCAGGGTCGAAGTCGGGGAAATTGCTGGGTTTGCGTTCGCTTATGAATCCGTGTGCCTTGAGCAATTTCAGCTGCTCGCGGTCGAAGAACTGCTGCGGCTTGCCGCCGGGCAGATACCACTTGTCGGCTATCTTCTTTCCTCCTTCTAGCTCGATTTCATATACCTGAGAGGCGGCGGGGCCCTCCCAATATTTCAGATTTTCTGCATAGGGGACGGGGGTTCCGGCAGCCTTTTCCTGCAGGGCGTGGAGTTCTTTCCAAACGGCGTGTCCGGAGGGCGGTACGTGCAGTTCGACGTATTCGCCATCGGTGTTCCAGGGCTCCTTCACCGACGAACCCGCGCGCAGGTCGTGGCCGTCGATCGGCAATTCACGGTTGTAATAGGAACCAGTGTCCATGTGTGGTTTGTCATGGGCCACGACGCGCTTGAGGGTCCAAGAGCTGCCGGCTGGGGACAACGCTGCGCGGATGTCGTCGGAAAAGTTCGCATAGTCAGTCGCATACTCACCGGGTTTGTATTCCTTGGCCAGATCAGGCCAGCCTTGCTTGATATGTCCTCGACCTATATCAATCCAGACGGCGCGTTCTAGTGCCGGATTCTCCACCTGTGTCTCGCCATACTGACTACAAAGGGACTTCCCACTTCCGCCCGCGGCATTGGCCGCCCGGCATCGAAGTGCCAAGATTGAATTGCTGAAGTTCAATCTGAGATCGCGAAAGGGGAAGTCCAAATGAATACTACGACGGTCGGCGTGGATCTGGCAAAGAACGTGTTCGTCGCCTGTGTGGCGGACGGCGCGGGCCGGGTGATCGAGACGCGCGAGTTCAACCGCGCCGGGT
>NZ_WTVQ01000035.1 GCF_012910955.1 Aromatoleum diolicum | reverse complement strand
CGTCGCGCAGGTCGTGGCGGCGGGCTACATCATCTCGCCGGCAGTGGGCGACGGCGCGACCTTCGTCAAGCTCTTCCGCGTCGCGATGCTGTTGCCGGTGGTGGCGGTGGTGTCGGTGCTGTTCCGCGACGGCACGGCTACGGGCAAGAAGCCGCCGGTGCTGCCGGGCTTCCTCGTCGGCTTCGCGGTGCTGGTCGTCGTGAACAGCCTGGGACTCATCCCCAAGCCGGTCACCGAGGCCACCTCCAGCCTCTCGCGCTGGTGCCTCGTCGTGGCGATCGCTGCGCTCGGGGTCAAGACCTCGTTCCAGCAACTCGCCGCGGTGGGCTGGCGACCGGTGGCGATGCTGGCCGCCAATACGGTCTTCCTCGCGGCGCTGATCCTGGGCGGCCTCCTGATGCTGCGCTGAGCCGGTATCGCGCGGCGCACGGTATTGGCTCGACGAGGGGCCATAGAGCAAGCGCTTCCAAAGAAGGGTTTTCGCAGGGTGTCCCCCGGTCGTTTCCGGAACTCCAAACCTCCTCTCCTCATGGATTGGGACACCCTTTTTTATTCCGCCACCTGGTAATGATCCTCAGTCCGAAAATCGATCGGGAAAGGGATCGCCGCGCCGCGCCCGCAGCGCTCTCGTCGCAGGCATTGCGTCGTGGCGAACCATGTACGTGCGGAAGCCGGGTCGGCCCATTCATGATGTCTCACGATGTCAAGAAATCGTCACGAAAGGGCAAGAGCCAGGCGGTTCGCGCCTTGCATGATTAGACGTCTTTCAATCGTAGCCCCACGGTTGATTTTTCGTTCGTCGACGACGCGCATGAAGGGAGGCAAGCAATGGAGCACCTTACCCCGGAAGAAACGGTCCGGTTTCTGAATGACAACCCGCGAGCGCTGTTCATCGACTGTCGCAGCGAGATGGAGTATCGCTTCGTTGGACATCCTTCGGGAACTCGACATGTTTCCTGGAACGATGGCCCAAGTTGGGATGTGAATCCGAATTTCGTCGGCGCCGTAAGAATGCTCGCGGACGACGCCCTCGACCGCCCCGTGGGGGTGATCTGCCGCACTGGCGAGCGCGCGGTAGAAGCGGGTAAAGCGCTAGAGGCCGCGGGTTTTTCGCGAGTTTTCACGGTCCTCCACGGATTCGAGGGTGATCTTGGTGAAAACCATCAACGCGGCGGGGTGAATGGCTGGCGTTTTGACGGACTGCCGTGGGAAACCAGCGCCTGTCGGCAATGCGGATCCTAAGGCGTGTGGCGAATTTCCCGCGGCAGGCTTGCATGCCGACGGTAATATTGCCGTTCGCACTTACGTCGGTTGGACTACAGATGAGTATTCTGATTGGGCTGATAGTGGGTTTGGTCCTCGGGCTGACAGGGGCCGGTGGCTCGATCTTTGCGGTACCGTTGCTGATGGCCGGGCTCGACTTTTCGATCACACAAGCCGCCACGATTTCGCTCCTCGCGGTGGCGGTCTCGGCGGCGCTGGGTACTGGATTGGCATGGAAGCACAGCTATGTGCGCTATCGCGCCGCCACGCTCATCGCTGTTGTGGGGATACTTTTTGCGTCGCTGGGGATTCGCGTCGCAGATCGGTTGCATCCATCAGTATTGGTTCTGATCTTTGCGTGCGTACTTGCCATTGTCGCCGTGCGTATGTTTTACACCGCGACGGTCTCAAAGGAGGACACCGCGGTCGTGCGTTCCGCAGTGACAGGCGAGGGCGCGTCCTCGACCGGCAAGGTCGGCAAGGTGAATCCTTTGAGCGGGCGCCTGATCTGGTCTCGATCCGTGGCGATGACAATCGCTATGATCGGAGCTGCCACCGGTTTCCTTTCCGGATTGTTGGGTGTGGGCGGTGGATTTGTAATCGTCCCAGCGCTGCGAGCCACGCTACCGTTATCGATGCACTCCGCTGTGGCTACGTCGCTCATGGCGATAGCGTTGACCAGTTCGACTACGTTTGTCAGTTGCGTTTTGCAGGGACGAAACATTCCATTCTATATGGCGCTGCCCTTTGTTACAGGCTCCCTATTGGGGATGGTGCTCGGGCGGAGAGTGGCCGCTTTGATCTCAGGGCCGAGACTGCAGCAGGGGTTTGCGGTCGCGGCGGGGATGATTTCGGTTGCCATGATCTTCGACGCGTCGGCATCCCTTTGAACGCGTTCAGTCTGTTTGGCCGAACTGATTCCCGGACTGGAAGGAGCGGCGCGGTCCTCCACGAAGGTAAGGACGTCGGCTGCAAAGCGCTCCGGCTCCTCCCAATGCAGGGCGTGCCCGGCGTGCTCGTACACCGCGAGGCACGCGTCGGGGATCTGCGCGAGCAGGACATCCTGATCGGCGCGCGGACAGAAGCTGTCCAGCGCACCCCAAAGGATCAGCGTGGGCGCGTTGACGCGCCCGAGCGCGCTCACGAAATCGTCCTCGAGAAAGCCCTGGAAGGCCGCGCGCCAGACGTAAGCAGGGACCTTGAGGCTTTCCCGCACCGCGGTCTCCAGGAATGCCCCCGGTATCGGCTGGGCGAGGGTGCTCTGCTGGAAGTCCCTGGCGAACCCGGGATCGACCGGGTCGGCGAGCGGCGCGATCGCGTTCTCGCAGAATTCGACGAGGCCGGGGTTGCCGCGGTAGGTGGCGAAGGCGCCGGCGAGCACCAGGCCCAGGGTTCGCTCCGGATGGTCGATCGCGAAGCGCAGCGCGTTGGTGGTACCCATCGAATGCCCGACGAGGAAGGCCTGCTCCAGTTCGACTGCGTCCAGGAACGCGGCCACGTCGCCGGCGAAGTCCCGCGTCCGGTAGCCGGTCGGCGGCTTGTCGGCATCGCCGTGACCCCGCTGGGTCAGCGCAAAGGCGTGGATGGACTCCGGCAGACGGGGCAGCACGCCCTCGAAGGAGCGCCAGGAATCGGTGACCCCGTGCAGGAACACGATGGGCACGCCCGCGGGATCTCCCCGCTCGGCATAGGGCAGCTCGATCCCGCTGGAAAGGCGGATGGATTGGATGGTCGGTTTCATCGCTGTTTCCTCAGGAAAGGAAGGCCGCTTCCTTCGTCTGGCGAGCGTCGGGCGCGCGCAGCCCGTGACCGCCTGCCTCACGCGATGCCGCGGCGGCGCGCTCGGCACGGATGGCCAGGGCGCGGTTGAAGGGGCTCGTCGGCTTCTGGGCGCTGCGTTCGGCCACGAGTGACCGGGCGAGCCGTCCCTGGCCGGCACGCAGCGCCGCCTCGACCAGCGTCAGGTGGATGATGTCGCGCTGGGCGTGGCTGCCGCCGAAGCGCTGGGCGACACAGCGGACCGATTGCAGCAGGTCCACCGCGCGGCCATGGTCGCCGCGGCCGAAGGCTTCGAGGGCGCGGCACAGCGGCAGGCCCACCTCGCGGCTCATCATCCCGTTGGTGCCGCCAGCGGCGGCGCGGCGTTCGAGGGTCGCAAGCAGGGTCTGCGCGGCGCGCTCGTCGCCGCTGGCCACGAAGGCCATCATTGCGTGGAAGTCGTTGAAGGCGTAGTAGCCGTGCTCGACGGTGGGCGCCCAGGCCTGCGCCAGCTCGTGCCAGCGAGTGCCGGTGTCCACGCCGCGCAGGTAAAGTCGCCACAGCAGCGCCGAGGCGTCGATCATCTCCAGCACCACGTTCGACGGCCGCGGCCGGATCGCGCGGTCATAGAGTTCCAGCACCCGCCCGGTGTCTCCGAGGTCGAGGTGGTACAAGGCGAGATGCCACCAGTTGTGGAAGGCGAAGGCGTTGTCGATGGCCCAGTCGTCCTGCCGCTCGGTGAGCCAGCGGATTCCGTCGGCCTGGCGTCCCTGCATCTCCATGACGTGGGCGCCAGCGTGGATCGCCCACGGGTCGCGCCGGTTGAGCTCGACCGCACGCCGCGCCGTGTGCTCCGCCTGGTCGTAGAGCGCGGTCTCCTCGAGGCCGAAGGCATGCATTCCCAGCACGTAGCCGTAGCCGGCGACGCCTTCGTCCCAGTCCGGCAGGACCCGCGCCACGCGGTCGCGCAGCATCGAGGACTGGCCCAGGTAGAAGTCGCCGAGGTGGGCGAACTGCAGTGCCAGGCTGTCGCGCGGCACCTCGAGCAGGACTGCGCTCCAGCGCTCGACCGCGGCAGGGATGTCGCCGTCCAGCCAGGCCCGCGCGGCGGCGATGTGGCCGCGTTCGCGCTCGTTGGCGCGACGCCACAGGGCCTCTCCCGCTTCCACGCTGCCGCGCAGCTCAGCTTCCAGGGTCTTGTCGGTGCAGGTGGCCAGCACTCCGGCACGGAAGCAATACCCCATGACGAACTGCGGGTCCTCCGCGAGGGCCTTGTCGATGGCGGCAATGGGGTCGCCGAAATAGCCATTAAAGAGATCGGTGGCGGTTTCCAGGCGTTCCAGTGCGGCATGGCTGGTGGCGGAGACGGAAACTCCGCGACGGTCCAAGAGGGTCATGATGTACTCCTTTCGCTTGCTATCGCGTACTTGCGTATTGGCCCGGGAATCGGGTTGGGGACCATTGTCGGAAGGGGCCGTCGTCGCCCCGTCAGGCGCAGCGTGAAAATCGCGTGAAAGCGGAGCCTTGCTAAAATTCATCATTCCTGGAGGAGACCGACCTGTGGCTGCCTTGCGCCTCAACCTGTTGGGCGGTTTCGAGCTGCTGTCCGGTAGCGGCGCGCCTGTGTCCCTGCCGCCCAGGAAGGCGAAGGCGCTGCTGGCTTATCTGGCTCTGGGCGGGTCGCGTCCGCACGCCCGCGACAAGCTCGCGGCGCTGCTGTGGGCCGATTGCGGCGACGCCCAGGCGCGTACCAGCCTGCGCCAGGCCCTGGCCGCGATCCGCAAGTCCCTGGGCGAGGACGATTGCATCGTGGCGGACACCCAGACGATCACGACTCGGCCCGAAGCGCTGGCGGTCGACGCGGTCGAGTTCGAGCGGCTGGTGGCCGAGGGTACCGAAGGGTCGCTGTGGCGGGCCGTCGAGCTGTATTGCGGGGATCTGCTGGAGGGTTTCAGCGTCGCTGCGCCCGGCTTCGAGGCCTGGCTCGGCGCACAGCAGGAGTATCTGCGCCACCTCGCGGTCGACGCCCTGGCGCGGCTCGCCGAGGGTCACGCCGAACGCGGCCAGATCGAGCGGGCGATCGCCGCAGCCACCCGATTGATCGCCATCGACCCGCTGCACGAGCAAATCCATCGCTTGCTCATGGGGCTCTACCTGAAGCAGGGCCGCCAGGCCGCGGCGCTCAAGCAGTATCAACTGTGCCGGGAGATCCTGCAGCGCGAGCTGGGCGTCTCGCCCGAGGCGGAGACCGAGCGGGTCCATCGCGACATCCTGCAGCAGCGGCGCGCGGGGGTCGCGCCGGAGTCGGCCCCGGTCGTGCCCGCGGTGCCGGACGATGCGGCGCCCGCCGCGCCGCCGGGCGCCGCCGGCGCGCAGTTGCGCGAAGCCGTCGTCATGGCGGTCGACCTCGTCGGGGTGGATGAAGCCGGGGGCGCCGACGAGGCGGAGTCAGCGCACGAGCTTCTGGGGCGGTACCGCGGTCGCAGCGACGCCATCGTGGAGCAGTATGGCGGGAGCGTGACGAGCCACATCGGCGGACGGCTTGTCGCGGTGTTCGGTGCGCCGATCGCCCACGGCAACGACGGCGAACGCTGCGTGCGCGCCGCCCTCGCCATCGCCCAAGCCGTCGGCGGGTTGGCCGGCGCCGGCGCGGCGCCGCCGCAGGCACGGATCGGCATCGCCAGCGGCCTGGTGCTGGCGGAGCGGCAGGATGGGGCGCTCTTCGTGACCGGCGAACCGCTCCGCCTGGCCATGCGAATCGTGGAAGCGAGCGCACCCGGCGAGGTCTGGGTGGCGGCGCGGGTGCGCGATGCGCTGGCGGCCTGCCTCGATGCGGAGCCCCTGCCCGATGTGCCGATCCAGGCTGGGCAGCGTGCGGCCAGGGTCTGGCGCGTCAGGCGCTGCGGCGGACCGAAGCCATTACCCGCCCTTCCGCTGGTCGGACGGCAGGCGGAGCTGCACCAGCTCGCCGGCATCGCCGCGGCTTGCATGTCTGCGCGCCGCGGCCACGTGGTGCTGATCCGGGGCGAGGCGGGAATCGGCAAGAGCTGCTTGCTCCAGGAGTGCGCTCGCCTGGCCCGCGCGCAGGGCCTGCGCTGCCACACCGTACGGGTGCTGGATGTGGCGGGGGAGGGCGACGAGGATCTGATCGTCCAGTTGCTGCGAAGCCTGCTCGACCTGGACGCCTCGGCGGACCCCAACGCCTTGCAGGCGGCCATCGATCGGGCGGGCGCTGGCGCGGCGCTGGAACGGCATCAGCAAATCGTCCTCCACCCGACCCTGGGGGCGCCGCAGCCGGCCGAACTCAGGGCGCTCTACGACGCCATGGACCGCGAAGCACGCCAGCGCGCGACGCAGGCGCTGCTGTGCAGCCTGGTGCAATGGGCCAGCGTACAGGCGCCGCGCCTGATCCTGGTGGAGGACATCCACTGGGCGACGCGCGAGACGCTGGCGCAGCTGGCCGCGCTTGCCGCCGGCGCGCGGGCCTGCCCGCTGCTCCTGATGATGAGTACGCGCGAAGACGCCGACCCGATCGATGCCGCGTGGCGCGCCGCGGCGCGCGGCGCGAGCATCACCGCCATCGATCTGGCTCCCCTGAGCGAGGCCGAGGCGCGCGAGATGGCCGCCCATTACCCGTGCGCCGACGCGGCGCTGGTGCGCTCCTGCATCGAACGGTCGCAGGGCAATCCGCTGTTTCTCGATCAGTTGCTGCGAAACGCAGAGGCCGGTCACGGGCCCCTGCCCGGATCGGTGCAAAGCATCGTGCTCGCGCGCATGGACCGCCTGGCGCCCGCAGACCGCGAGGCGCTGCAGGCCGCTTCGGTCCTGGGCCAGGCGTTCTCGCTGCCGGCGCTGCGATGCCTGGCGGGCGGGGCCGACGAGGCCTGCGCGCGGCTGGCCGAGCAGGTGTTGATACGCCCCGAAGGCGAGGGTTTCCTGTTCATCCATGCGCTGGTGCGGGAAGGGGTGTATGCCTCGCTCCTGAAGTCCAGGAAGCGCGAGCTGCATGCCCTGGCGGCGCAGTGGTATGAGGGCCATGACCTGGCTTTGCACGCCGAGCATCTCGACCTGGCGGCGGACCCGGGCGCTGCGCGGGCTTACGTGGAGGCGGCGCGCGCCCAGGCGCAGAAGTATCAATACGAGCGGGCGCTGCGCCTGGCCGAGCACGCATTGGCGCTCGCCGGCGACGCGGCGATGAGATTCGAGGCGACAGCATTGCGGGGCCGTCTCCTTCTCGACCTCGGGCGGGTGGAGGAGGCGGTGGAAGCTTACCGGGCCGCCGCGACCCTGGCCTCGACCGGCGCCCACGAGCGGCAGGCACTGACGGGCCTGGCGGCGGCCTTGCGCATCTGCGACCGGCATCGGGAGGCCTTGTCCGCACTGGCTCGGGTACTGGCCATCGCAGGGGATCCGCCGTCCCCCGGCGAGCTGGCGGAGATCCACCTGCTGCGCGGCAACCTGTACTTTCCGCTGGGTGACCGCGCAGCCTGTCTGGCCGAGCACGAGCAGGCACGCGCCTACGCAGCGCGTTCCGGTTCGCCCCAGCTCGAGGCGCGCGCGCTGTCCGGACTCGGCGACGCCTACTACCAGCGCGCGCAGATGCTGACCGCGCACCGCTATTTCGATCGCTGCATCGAGCTGTGCCAGCAGCACGGAATCCGCAACGTGGAGGCCGTCAACCTGGCCATGCGCGCGGCCACCCGCCTCAACCGCAACGAGCTCGCGGAGGCGCTGGAGGATGCCCGGCTCGCCTCCGAACTCGCGGCCCAGATCGGCGACCTGCGCGCACAGATGCTGGCGGAGAATCTGTGGTGTGCCTGTCTGGCTTATGCCACCGATTGGCAGGGCGCCGCCCGGCACGCCGAGCTCGCCCTGGAGATTACCCGCCGGCTGGGGGCGCAGCGCTTCGAGGCGGAAATGCTCATGTATGTCGGGATCGCCCGATGGCACCTGGACGGCCCCGCCCAGGGCGAGCCCATCCTCGATCGAAGCTACGGCCTGTGCGTCGAAACCGGCGCGACCGCCTATTTCGGGCCACCGATCCTCGCCGCCCTGGCGGCGGTCACGTCCGATCCCGGCAAGCGAAAGGCCGCACTGGACGAGGGTGAGGCGCTGCTGGCCGGCGGCTGCGTCAGCCACTGCCACCTGTTGTTCTACGAGTACGCGATCGACATCGAGATCGAACAGGGGGATTGGCCCGTGGTGGAGCGCTATGCCGGGGCACTGGAGGATTACACACGCGTCGAGCCCATGCCCTGGAGCGATTTCCTGATTCGGCGGGCGCGGGCGCTGGCGCGCGTCGGCGAGGGGGTGCGCGATGCGTCCCTGGTCGAAACGCTCCGGGCACTGGCCGACGAAGCGCGCCGGGCCGGCATCAAGTGGCGCCTCGGCAAGCTGGAGCAAGCCCTGCAGCGTCTGGCGGATGGGTCGTAGCGCCGCGTTCAACCCCTGGAGCCTGTCTCGATACAAGGTATCCCGCCGGCGGGTGCTGGCCTTCGCACCATTCGTAGTCTGACCGACGGAACGTGACCGGTGTAGGGCGCGAAAATCAGTCCTCCAGCGGAATGCACAGCAAGCCGAGCGTGTCGGCTGCTTGGCGTAGTCTCGTGTCCAGCGTCGCGAAACTGGCCCGGAGACGACGGGCGACTGCCAGGTGCAAGGCATCGCCGGCGCGTAGCGTGGCCGGCGTTTCGATGAGCACCGCCGCGGTGCGGAAATCGGCGGGTTCGATTTCGACGGTGCCCAGATGAGTCGACGCAAACCGTTGGAAATTGGCGAGCGCCGCTTGGCGCATGGCGCCGTCGACGGCACCCGTCCGTTGCTTGATTCCGCCCACGCTGGCCATTTCGGTGAGCGTCCACGCCGAGATCATCAGCCGTTCCTTGCGCAGGCTTTCGAGCCGCGACACGAGGTCAGCGGCTCCGGCCTCGCGAAAGAACACCGCACCGAGCACTGACGTGTCGAGATAGATCACAGGAGATCTTGCTCGCGCATCTCGGCGACGGTCAGTCCCGGGGCCGGGGTGGCAGAAACCCAGTCGCGCAGGTCGGACCACTCGAAACCATGGACGGGAGGTTCCGGCACGAGGCGGGCAACCGGCTTGCCGCGCCGCGTGATGACGACTTCCTCGCCGGCTTCGATTTCGGTCAACAGGGCGGAGAGATGCGACTTGGCATCGGCGACGGTGGTGGTCTTCACCCAGCGGCTCCTTTTCTGGTCATCTCGGACGAGATTGTCGGCTCAAATGGTCAGATCGTAAAGGACTCAATCTCGCGCTTCAGCATGGAGACGGGCGGCAGTAGGTCGTTGTCTTGTAGCTTTGCCTCGTCCGCCCTTGGCAGAAGATTACGGCGTCCTGAATCTCGTGGCCCCGCCGAGCGGGCGCTGCAACGCGGTTACATGACGCGGGAAACACTTGCCGAATTTGGCAGACAATCCCAACGTCAGCCTGCCCGCGGTGGCAGCTTGGCGTGCGACTCCCGCCATATCGGAGCCGATGACCCTGCTTCGATCAACTCGTCGCGCGTCGGTGCCGCTTACGACCGGAGTCGAACCTCTTCGATGAACGATTTCGCCCTGCAGTAATAACTTTCGTCGAGCAGCCGGGGGCTATGAGTTCGCCAAGTGGCGAGTATCGCCTCGAACGGGACATCGGCGAAATGGCCGCGATCAAGCACATATTCCATATGCTTGCGATTGCGTCGGTCGTAGGGATGGAAGATCGAGTCGTTGCGTCCATCGAACTGCAGAGGCTCGATTCCGACCCGGTTACACAGCGACATATCGAAGGCGGGGGTCGCCTTCACCCATTTCCCTTCCAGATGCAGTTCGGCGTAGGCATGCCAGCGAAACACATCGTCTTCGTTGGCCTCGATCAGGTGCGGCGAAGCGAGATGATTGCGTACGTCTGCGAACCCCAATCGTCCCGGAATGCCAAGGGCGCGGGCACACGCAACCAATAGTGCGGCCTTGGGGATGCAATAACCACGATTGCGCATGAGCGCCCGCTTTGCCGAACATGACTCCGCATGGCCCAGCCTGTCATAGGGATCGTACGTGATGCGATCCCTTACTGCTTCATAGAGCGACACTGCCCGGCTGATGTTGTCTTGCGTCTGGCCGGCGGCCTGTTGGGCGAACGCAATGATTTCCGGCGTGTCGCTTTCGACGAACTGCCCCGGCTCCAGATACTCACGATAAATCACGGTTTCACCTTTACATTTCAATGGGGCTCGCCTGCGAGACTGCGGTGGCGCACCCGAACCATACAAAGAAGGGAAGTGGTTGCAATCAGTCGACCCGTTCGAAGATCGCCGCGATGCCTTGGCCACCGCCGATGCACATCGTAACCAGTGCATAGCGACCCTTGATACGCTGCAACTCGTAAAGCGCCTTGACCGTGATGATCGCTCCGGTTGCGCCGACCGGGTGACCGAGCGAGATCCCGGAGCCATTCGGATTCACCTTTGCCGGATCGAGATTAAGTTCCCGGGCCACGGCGCAAGCCTGCGCAGCGAAGGCTTCATTGGATTCGATTACATCGAGGTCTTCAATCCTCAGGCCAGTGCGCTTCAGCACCAAGCGCGTCGCCGGTACCGGGCCGATGCCCATGTATTCCGGTTCCACCCCCGCGTGGGCGTAACCGACGAGACGTGCGAGCGGCTTCAGGCCGAGTTCTTTGGCACGGTTGGCGTCCGAGAGAACCACGGCGGCAGCGCCGTCGTTTAGCCCGGATGCGTTTCCGGCTGTGACCGATCCTCCCTCGGCAAAGGCAGGCTTCATCTTTGCCAGCCCGTCAGCGGTCATATCGGCGCGCACATGCTCGTCCGTTTCAAACAGCGTTACGCCTTTCCGCGTCGTGATGTCGACGGGGGCAATCTGCTCCTTGAAATAGCCGGCGGCGATTGCCTTCGCGGCGCGACGCTGGCTTTCCAGTGCGAGTTCGTCCTGCATTGCACGCGTAATACCATAGCGCGCCGCTACATTCTCCGCGGTAATCCCCATATGGATTCTCTTCCACGGGTCGTGCAGGATGCCCAGCATATAGTCTTCGAATCGGGTGTCACCCATGCGCGCTCCCCAACGCATCGCGGGGGCGATGAAGGGGGCACGGCTCATCGATTCAGCACCGCCGCCGATGGCGATGTCGGTGTCTCCGAGCATGATCGCCTGCGACGCCGAGATGATCGCCTGAAGGCCCGAGCCGCATAGCCGGTTCACGTTGAACGCGGGCACCTCTTTTGGCAGGCCTGCATCCATCGACACGACGCGAGACAGGTAGGCGTCGCTCGGCTCGGTGGGGATTACGTTGCCCATCACCACGTGGCCGATTTCGTTCGGGGCGACGCCGAAGCGTTCCAAAGCGGCCCGGGCCGCGATCATTCCGAGGCGGCCCAACTTCTCGTCCTTGAGCGATCCCCCGAAGGTCCCGATCGCTGTCCGCGCTGCACCCACAATCACTACTTCTCGTTGTGACATTTCGAAGTCCTGTTCCTGGCTGTCTCGCCCGTATTGAAAATCTCTCCAGCAACAAGTTGCGTGGGGAGCTCCCAGCGACATCCATGCCCGCCGTCGATCCTGTGCGCGAATCCTCCGGATAACGGCAAGACCGGTCTGGTTGACTAAATATAATACCTAAGCGGACGGTATGCAAGAATACCGAGCAGCTGTCGTGCTTGTCAGTGGCTGCACGTATCTCACCGAATTGATCGGTCCGCTGGCAACTACTGCGATGCAAGCGCAGGCGGCCTCCGATGTGCGGAAGCAGAATACCTCCCGTTCCAGTCGCATCGGCGGGTGTCACGCATTGAGGAAGGACGGAGACGTGGTGAGGGCTCACTATCCTGAGTCTTATGAGGCAAGCCCGCATCGGTGACTATTGACGCAGATAGTATGGCAGCGTATCGTCACGGTACGTACTGATGTGCAATCGTGCGACAACACATTGCAGCAGCTTTAACGATCGCGGGGGAGTCATGGCTGGTAAATATTTTGGTGAGCTCGAGCCGGGACGGGTTTTCGAGCACGAGATTCGAAGGACGGTAACCGAGGCCGATAACATGTGGTTCTGCGGCGCCACCTGCAATCCTGCACAGATTCATATCGATGCGGATTACTGCGCACAGACCGAGTTTGGCCGCCCGCTGATGAACAGCATTTTCACGCTCGGCCTGGTGATCGGTCTGACCGTGCAGGACACCACTCTCGGGACCACAATCGCGAATCTCGGCATGACCGACGTGAAGTTTCCGAAACCGGTGTTTGCTGGCGACACCATTCGTTCGGTGACGACCGTTGTGGAAAGGCGAGAAAGCAAGTCGCGACCGAACCAGGGCATCGTCACATTCAGGCATCAGGGCTTCAATCAGCGCAATGAAGAAGTGACGAGTTGCTTGCGGCAGGCACTGATGCAGAAGGGGCTCGCATGAAACTGCGCTCCTTGCTATTCGTTCCGGCGGACAGCGAAAGCAAGCTGGAAAAAACGCGTGACTCGAATGCCGATGCGTTGATTTTCGACCTCGAGGACGCAGTGGCGGCTGCACGCAAGCCGCTTGCGCGACAACTGGCGGCCTCACACCTCGAAAAAATGCAGGGCCAGCACCGCTGGAAGGCGTTCGTACGGATTAACCCTTTAAGTACTCCTGAAGCCCTTCCGGATCTGGCGGCTGTCGTTAGCCCGGGGCTCGACGGGATCGTGCTGCCAAAGGCCGACGGAGTTGCCGACGTGATCCGCCTGGGCGCCTATCTCGATGCGCTCGAAACCCGCGCCGGCCTGGAGTTGGGGTCTGTGCGAATTCTCGTTGTTGCCACTGAGACCGCCAGGGCAATGCTCAATCTCGATAGCTACGCGACGCAGCTACCGCGGCTCGTGGCAATGACCTGGGGCGCGGAAGATCTCTCGACGGCCCTCGGAGCGGCAACGAATCGGGAACGCGATGGAGGCTATTCGCATGTGTACCTGATGGCGCGGTCGTTGTGTCTCGTGGCCGCAGCCTCGGCCGATGTCGCGGCTGTCGACACGCTCTACACCGATTATCGCGATACCGAAGGCTTGGAGCGGGACTGCATCGATTCGCGACGACGAGGCTTTGTCGGAAGGATTGCCATTCATCCCGACCAGATCGAAATCATCAACCGGTGCTACACGCCGAGTAGTGAGGATGTCGCATTTGCGCGCGCAGTGGTCGACGCGTTTGCTGCTGCGCCGGACGCGGGCACGGTCGGGATCAATGGAAAGATGCTTGATCGTCCTCACCTCGTACAAGCCTTCAAGACACTCGCAGCAAGCGAATCCGCCTACTGACAATGCCCCCACGTCGCGAGCCGAATGTGACAGCGCCGTGCCGATACAAGGAATGACTGCCATGGATTTCTCTTTCAATTCTGATCACGAGGCGATTCGCGAAGGCGTTGGCGCCGTCGTCAAGGATTTCACCGACGACTATTGGTTGCAGCGGGACGAAGACGGTGTGTTTCCGCGCGAATTTCACACTGCCATGGCAGATGCCGGATGGCTCGGTATCACGATGCCGCAGGAGTATGGGGGGGCAGGTCTGGGCGTGACCGAAGCAGCAATTATGATGCACGAGGTTGCCTCGCACGGTGGCGGCATGACTGCGGCCTCGACGGTCCACATCAATCTGTTCGGCCCGCACCCGATCGTCGTATTTGGTTCGTCGGAGCAGAAGGCTAGATGGATTCCGCGGCTGATCAGCGGCGAGGATCAGTGCTGCTTCGGTGTTACCGAGCCGGATGCAGGCTTGAACACCACCGCGATCAAGACCTTTGCCGAGCGGGTGCCCGGCGGTTACATCGTCCGTGGCCAGAAAGTCTGGACGTCGACGGCGCAAGTGGCGAATAAGATAATGCTGCTCACGCGGACCACGCGCCTCGAGGACTGCAAGCGCCCCACCGACGGCATCACGGTTTTTTATACCGATCTGGATCGCGGCAAGATTGAAGTCAAGCGGATTCCCAAAATGGGCCGCAAGGCGGTCGATTCGAACGCGATCTTCATCGACGACCTGTTTGTGCCGGAGGAGGACCGCATCGGTGAGGAAGGAAAAGGATTCAGTTACTTGTTGCACAGCCTGAATCCGGAGCGAATCCTCATCGCTGTCGAGGCGATTGCGATCGGCCAGGACGCCTTGCGTCGGGGAACGCGTTACGCGAAGGAGCGCCACGTCTTCGGGCGACCGATCGGGCAGAATCAGGGAATTCAGCACCCGCTCGCCGAACGCTGGATGGCCCTTGAGGCCGCCTACCTGATGGCAATGAAAGCCGCGTGGCTATATGACAACAAGAAGACCTGCGGTGCGGAGGCCAATACGGCGAAGTTCCTTGGCGCGCGAGCCGGCTACGACGCTTGTCTCCAGTCGCTGATGACGCATGGCGGCTTCGGCTACGCGAAGGAGTATCACGTCGAGCGCCTGCTGCGCGAAGTCACGGTAACGCGGATTGCGCCGATCACCGAGCAACTGATCATGTGCTTCATTGCGGAAAAGGTGCTCGAACTGCCGGCGTCGTATTAGGCCGAAGGCCCCGGCAGGTGACTGATTTTTCCCAGGGCAGGGGCGACGTCCGTCGGGGGTGAGATTGATTCGGGATCGTGGCTTGAGGTCAGTCCGTACCCGGGGGCTTTGCGAATGGTATTTGGAGGAGACGATATGCTACAAGACAAAGTTATGGCGGCCGGGGATGCTGCCGCAGGTGAGTGCGGTCCGTGGCTGCCGGGTGGTGAACCGCAGGCTGGGCGCATTGCGCGAGCCTGCCTGAGGAGCGATGCTGACACGCGGGCGATCGAGCAGGTGCAGCCGGAAGACCTGCTGCCCGGTCGGACGACTTATGAGTGCATCAGCGCAGCGGCGGCGCTCGAACCGGCGAAGCCCGCGCTGATACAGCTCCTGTCCGCGGATCTCGCGGTTCCGCCGCGGATCATCACCTATGCCGAGATGATGCAACGGATCGTGCAGGCGGCCAACCTATTCAGTGCGGTTTCCGGCAGCGAACGGCCGTCGGTTGCGCTGATCCTGCCGATGGTGCCCGAGGCGCTGATTGCGACCTGGGCGGCGCAGACAGCCGGAATTGCCTGCCCGATCAACCCCTACCTGGAAGAGCGGGTCGTGGTATCGATCATGAATGCGGCGCGGGCAACGGTGCTCGTGACCAGCACCGCGAAATTCGGGTCGGGGGTGTGGGACAAGCTCGAGGCCATCTGTGCCCAGGTGCCGACCTTGCGGCGTGTGCTGATAGTCGAATCGGACGACCAGGCCAGCGACTTCATGCGTGCGCTCGAATCCTACCCTGCCGACCGCTTTGTGTTCGAACCGACGGATGATCCTCACGCGGAGGTCATGTACCTGCCGACCGGCGGTACGACCGGCGCGCCGAAACTGGTGCGCATGACACATCGCGGTCAGTTGCTCAATGCATGGATGGTTGGCTCGGTGATAGGACCGGAGCGCGATGGCGTGGTCGGCCACGCGATGCCGAACTTCCATGTCGGCGGCCTGAACGTGATCGCGCTGCGCACCATGCTTTACGGGCAGACCCTGCTGACCCTGACCACGGACGGGTTCCGAAATCAGGGGGTGATCCGGAATTTCTGGGACATCGCCCGGCACTACCGGATGACTTCGGTCCTCGCGACGCCTACGACGGCTGCGGCCCTACTGGCGGTTCCTGATGTGTCGTCCGAGGGGCACTCCATCGTCACGTTCAATTGCGGCGCCAGCACCGTACCGCTCGAACTGATGCGCGCCTTCCATAAGCGCTTCGGAATCTGGCTGCGGGAGATCTGGGGCATGTCGGAGATTCACGGCGTCGTCACGATGAATCGCAATGACGGCCAGCAACCGCTGGTTGGTTCGGTCGGAAGCTGCCTGCCGTACCACACCGTGAAGGCCTTCGAAGTGGATGCGAGCAACACATTTTTGCGCGAGTGTGCGCCGGGCGAACGCGGGGTCTTGTGCGTCACCGGGCCAGGCGTCACGCCTGGCTATGTCGACGCGAGTGTCGATGGTGAATTCTTCGTCAAGGGGGCGCCTGGTGGTACACGTTGGGCAAATACCGGCGATTTGGGTGCATTCGACGCCCAGGGTTTCGCATGGATCTTTGGGCGTGCCAAGGAACTCATTATTCGGGGCGGTCACAACATCGACCCGAGACTCATCGAAGAGGTCCTGGTGTGTCATCCCGGTGTTCAGACCGCAGCGGCCATCGGGCGACCTGACGCGGCAAAGGGGGAAATGCCGATTGCCTACGTACAGGCGAAGGCCGGTTGTTCCGTAGCCGCCGATGAACTGCTTCAGCTATGTCGCGAGCGGGTGCAGGAGCGGGCGGCGGTGCCGGTCGAGATCATCGTCATCGATCAAATGCCGTTGACGGCGGTGGGGAAAATCTCCAAGCCAGCGCTGCGCGTCGATGCAATGATTCGCGTATCGAGGAACACGGCTGCCGCCATCGTGGGCGAGAGCGGCTCGATCGACGTGGGGGTGGATGAAAGTGGTCGTCGTCCGCGGGTCGTTCTGACGGTCATGCTGCGTTTGGGCGATCCAGCTGTGCTCTCGGAGCGCTTGCGTCAGGCGTTCCAGCAATTCGAGTTCGAAGTGTTGGTCGAGATCATCAATGGGGCGTCCGCCTCGATCGCCTGAAGTCGTATTTTCATTCTGCGTCAGCGCGGCCCCTGAGCTTCGCTGGCTTCGAACAAGACGCGCACGCCAGCCCGGCGTGCGCGCACCCTTCTGGGCTTCGTCCCTGATCTCCTTTCTTTTTGCGACCGGCGCTCCTGCTTGATGGCGGGATGTGCCCGCATCGCATGAGTGCGGAAAGCTCGCGAGCACTATTATTCTAGTGTTGACACAGATGATATGTATCAATACGATAGAGCTGCGTACGAGATTTCACGCTCGATGCGATGATCTTCGAACTGCGCAAGCCAGAGTCTTCGTGCAGTGGCAGCTGAGGAAGGCGCTTGTTAATCACGATATGGCCCGAAGGGGTGAAAAAAATGCCTGGAAAGCAAAGGAAGGAGACAAGGACCGCAGGGCAGGGGTTGCCGAAGTTGGTTGCCATCGCTGCGGCGTTGAGTCTGATCGGGTCCGTCGAGGCGGCCGAGATCAAGACCGACAATCCCGACGTCCAGATGCGCTGGGACAACACCGTGCGGTACAACCTCGGTGTCCGTGTCGAGAAGGCCGGAAATGTCGCCAACAATCCGAACTTCGACGAAGGGGAATCGAAGTTCGACCAAGGTGATGTCGTCACGAACCGGGTCGACCTGCTGACCGAGTTCGACTTCATCTACCGGAAAAAATACGGCTTCCGCGTAAGCGCGGCAGGCTGGTACGACAACGCGTATCAGAACGGCGAGTCCGAGCGTAATTCGCATCTCCCGTCATCAATCGCGGGAAGCTATGTCGACGATAAATACAGCAGTTTCACCAAGCGCTTTTATCGCGGGCCGTCGGGCGAATTCCTCGACGCATTCGTTTTCGGGCGCTTCGACCTCGGGGACATGCCGCTTACGTTGAAGGCCGGCCAGCACACTGTATTCTGGGGTGAATCGCTGGGACTGAGCGGTGCGCTGCACGGCGTTTCCTATTCGCAGATGCCGCTCGATCTGCGCAAGGCCTTTGCGACGCCGGGTGTGGAAGCGAAGGAGTTGTTCCTGCCGCTCAACAACATTTCCGCGCAGCTGGTGGTCACGGACGACCTGGCAGTCGCCGGTCAGTATTTTCTCGACTGGGATCCCACCCGCATTCCTGAAGGTGGTACCTATCTGGGACCGGCCGATTTCCTGATGTACGGATCGGACCGTGCGAGCGCTGCCTTGATCAATGGGGGCGTGAATAAGCCGAAGCGCCAGGGTGACTGGGGTGTCAGTGCAAGCTGGAGCCCCGAGTGGCTCGATGGCAGCATGGGTCTCTATTACCGGAATTTCACCGACAAGATTCCGTCGATCTTCGTCACGGGATCGCAGTATCGCGAATATTTCGGTGAGGATATCGACCTGTTCGGCATAAGCTTGTCGAAGCAGATCGCGGGCATCAGCGTCAGTACCGAGATCTCGTATCGCAAGAATATGCCCTTGACTGCGCAGACGCTCGGCTCCGCCACGGCATCGGGCGCGTTGGCTTCAGTGCTGTTTCCGAATGGCGCCCCCTCACTGAAGGGCAATACCTACCAGGCGCGTGGCGAGACCCTGCATGCCGTAGTCAATGCTTTGGGCGTGATCTCGGACACGGCACTGTTCGATAGCGCGACCTGGTCGGCGGAATTGAGTTATGCCCGTCTGCAGAAGGTCACCGACAACCGCGACATGTTCTTCGGCGAAGGCTATGGCGTGTGCGACGAAAGTCGGCGAGCGGCGCTGGGGGCACGCTTCCGCGACAAGTGGGATCAGTGCGCAACCCGGGAGATGTTTGCGCTCGCGCTCAATTTCACCCCGGTCTGGCTCCAGGCGCTGCCCGGCGTGGACCTGTCGCTGCCGATGTCCGTCTCCGGAACGTTGAGCGGCAATGCCCCTACGCAGCTGGGCGGCAATGAAGGCAATGGCAACTACAGCATCGGGATCGGTGCGGACGTCTATTCCAAGTACCGCTTTGATCTGAAGTTTGTGGACTATTTCGGCAAGGTGAAACAAGGGGCAGGCGTCGTTCCAGGCACCACCCAGGTCACCTCGGCCAACGGCTTGAGCACCCTGCTACGAGATCGTGGCTGGGTGAGTTTCACCTTCAAGACAACATTCTGATTTCCGCAGGAGACGACAGATGAACATCAAATACTTGTTGATGGGTGCCGCGGCAGCCACATATGTGGGTGTCGCGGCGGCGGCAGTCACTGCGGACGAAGCGGCCAAGCTCGGCAGCACGCTCACGCTGGTGGGGGCCGAAAAAGCCGGCAATGCGGGTGGCACGATTCCGGCGTATGGGGGAGGGCTCACGAGCGCTCCGCAGGGCTACCAGAAGGGCAGTGGCATACGCCCCGATCCGTTCGCGAATGAGAAGCCGACCGTTTCCATCGACGCCAAGAACATGGATCAGCACGCCGAAAAGCTGACGGATGGAACCAAAGCGTTGATGAAGAAGTATCCGTCGTATCGCATCGACGTGTATCCGACCCATCGTACCGCGGCTTTTCCAAAGTACGTCACCGATAACACCTTGAAATGCGCGACGACGGCAAAGGCCACAAATGGCGGTTTGTCGCTGGAGGGCTGCCACGCCGGCATTCCGTTCCCGATCCCGAAGGACGGTTTCGAGGCGATGTGGAACCACCTCACCCGCTTCGGCGGCCGTAGCCTGGTGTACGACTACAAGGGACTTTACGTCGATTCGTCCGGACGACCGACGCTGACATCCGGCGGGACGTATTCGGCCGACTACCCCTACTGGGAGGACGGCAAGCCGTCCGAACTGCTGCTGCGCGTGAAGAGCGAATACAAGGAGCCCGTGCGGCGCAGTGGCGAAGTCATCATGATTCATGACGCCATTAATGCAGCGGAGAAGGGGCGCCGGGCTTGGGCCTACCTGCCGGGGCAGCGTCGCACAAAGCTGGCGCCGTCGCTCGCATTCGATACGCCCAACCCCTCTATGGGCGGTAGCGCCACTTATGACGATACCTGGCTGTTCTTCGGTTCGATGGAGCGTTTCAACTTCAAGCTCGTGGGCAAGAAGGAAATGTACGTTCCCTACAACACCTACAAGATGGCCTACCAGTCGAAGGCGGACGACCTCTTCAAGCCGATGCACCTGAATCCCGACGAGGTTCGCTGGGAGCTGCATCGGGTATGGGTCGTCGAAGCGACGCTCGCCGAAGGTAAACGTCATATCTACAGCAAGCGCGTGCTCTACCTCGACGAGGACTCGTGGGTGGCGCTCGCCAGCGATCAATACGACTTGCGCGGTCAGCTTTACCGCGCCGGCTTCGCCTACATGACACCGAGCTATGAAATCCCCGCGCCGACGGCGGACATGCACGGTTTCTATGACCTGATCTCAGGTATCTACGCGATGAATTTTTACACTGCCGAAACCAGCGGCATGCGCCATGTGCAACCGCTTCCCGACCGCGAATGGGCGCCGGAAGCTCTGGCTGGTGGCGGAGTCCGCTAATTTTCTGAAAGGGCTCCCGGCGGCGTCGAGCTTGTCGTCGGGGGCGTGAATGAGTCGGGGCGGCGAGGATATCGGTGCTCGGAGGACATGTAATGAAATTTCGTGAGCGAATCCGGACGCTGTCGAGCGTGCTCGTATTGATGACCGTCGCGTGTTCATCATGGGCGTTTCAGGATCCACTGGACCGGCCGGCAACGAAAAGCGCGCTTGCCCCACGAAGCTTGCTGAATGCGGTGGCCTATGCGGGCGAGCGACTGGTCGTCGCAGGTCAGCGCGGCCACATTCTTTACTCTGATGATGCGGGCAAGACGTGGACGCAGGCCGAGGTGCCGGTAAGTTCTGACCTGACGGCGATGCACTTTCCGACGTCGCAAAAAGGCTGGGCGGTTGGACACGACGGCGTAGTGCTGGCGACAACCGATGGCGGGAAAAGCTGGATCAAGCAACTCGACGGACGAGCGCTCGGGCAAGTCATGCAAGAGTACTACGCCAGGTTCGAGGGTAAGGGTATCGATGCCAGGCAGCTGGAAGAACTGCGGGCGGCGGCACAGCGCATTGCCGAGGAGGGGGCCGACAAGCCCTTCCTGTCCGTGTGGTTCGACAGTGAGACTGACGGATACGCCGTGGGTGTGTTCAACCTGATTTTCCAAACGAGCGACGGCGGCAAGACCTGGACCCCGTGGTTCGATCGCACCGAAAATCCGGAGCAACTTCATTTCTCCTCGATCCAGCGTGCCGGCAACGGGCTCTACCTCGTGGGCGAGCGCGGCATGGTGCTCAAGCTCGACAAGGAAGCGCAGCGTTTTCGTTCGGTGTCGGTCGACTACCCCGGAACCTTCTTCGGGCTGACCGGACGCGAACAGTCGGTTGTCGTGTTCGGCTTGCGCGGCAATGTGTTTCGGAGCGAGGACGGCGGTGCTCAGTGGCACAAGGTGTTGACCGGTTTGAACGTGACGATCACCGGGGCGACGCTGACCGAAGACGGCCGCATCGTTCTCGTGAGTCAGCGCGGTGACGTGCTCATGTCTGCCGACAACGGTCGGTCCTTTACGCCCTCGCCAATGGCACAGGCGCTGCCGGCCAGCGCCGTGGCCCCGGTCGGTACACATGCATTGGTGCTCGTTGGAACCCGCGGCGTCAACATTCAGCCGCTCAAGAAGTAGGCGCTGCCCCCCCGATTACGAGATAGAGAATCCGCCATGGCCGTTGGAACGAATAACCCTGACGTAATGCCGGTTGTGCCGAGCTTGAAGGATTTTGATTCGAGCTCGGGGAGCTGGCTGGAACGACTCCTCTTCAACAACCGCTTGGCGGTCATGCTGATTTGCCTGATCGCCACGGCGGTGCTGGGATACTTTCTCGCTACCCAACTGGTGCTGAATGCCAGCTTCGAGAAGATGATTCCGCAGAATCATCCGTTCGTTAAGAACTACTTGGCCAATCAGGCGGACCTGCGCGGTCTCGGTAACGCCATCCGCGTGGTGGTGGAGAACACCGAGGGGGATATCTACGATCCCCAGTACCTCGCGACGCTGCGCGAGATCAGCGACGAACTGATTCTGACTCCCGGTGTGGACCGGGCGGGCGTGAAGTCCCTGTGGACGCCGGCCGTGCGCTGGGTCGAAGTCACCGAGGAGGGGTTTCAGGGCGACCCGGTGATGGCCGACGACTATGATGGATCGCCGCAGAGCATCGCGCAGCTGCGCCAGAACCTCGCCCGTTCGAGCACCGCCCAGAATCTGGTCGCGAATAATGAGAAATCGAGCATGATCGTCGTCCCGCTGCTCGATCGCGATCCGCAAACCATGGCGCGGCTCGATTACCGCAGCTTTTCGCATACGCTGGAAGAGAGCATTCGGGCGAAGTACGAAAATGCGAAGGATGGTCCGAAGCTCAAGATCCACATCATCGGATTTGCGAAACTGGTCGGGGATCTGATGGATGGCCTCGCCCAGATGGCGACGTATTTTGTTGCTTCGGCCCTGATTGCCACGGCAATCATCTTTGCCTATACGCGTTGTGTGCGCAGTACGCTTGTGGTGGTGGTGTGCTCGCTGATTGCCGTGCTGTGGCAACTCGGGCTGGTGTCGGCGCTCGGCTTCGAAATCGATCCTTTCTCGGTACTCGTGCCCTTCCTCGTGTTCGCCATCGGCGTATCCCACGGCGCACAGAAGATGAACGGGATCCTGCAGGACGTGGGGCGGGGGACACACCGGCTGGTGGCCGCCCGATATACGTTCCGGCGGCTGTTTCTGGCGGGCCTGACGGCGCTGTTGGCGGACGCAGTGGGGTTTGCGGTGCTGATGGTGATCGACTTTCCGGTCATCAAGGACCTGGCGATCACGGCGAGCATCGGCGTGGCGATCCTGATCGTGACCAACCTGGTGCTGCTGCCGGTGCTGCTCTCCTATGTCGGCGTCAGCAGCACGGCGGCCGAGCGCAGCCTGCGCCTTGAGCGCGAGGAGTTGCGCGGCAAGGGGTTCGGCAAGTTCTGGCTGTTCCTCGAACGCTTTACGGAGCGGCGCTGGGCGTCAAAGGTGGTCCTGGTCGCCGCAGTGCTTGCGGTGGGCGGATTTGTCGTCAGTCTGAACCTGAAGATCGGCGATCTCGACGCGGGGGCCCCCGAGCTCAGGCCCGAATCCCGCTACAACCGCGACAATGCCTACATCACGGGCAACTACTCGCTATCCAGCGACCAGTTTGCCGTGATCCTGAAAACGCCGCCCAATGGCTGTGTGGATTACAAGACACTGACCGAAGTCGATCGTCTCGGTTGGCACCTGCGGCAGGTTCCCGGCGTGCAGACCACCGTGTCGCTGGCCGATTCCGTGCGCGTGGTCACCGCCGGCCTGTACGACGGCAGTTCCAAGTGGCTGACCGTCGCGCGCAATCAGGAGACCGCCAATTTCGCTGGCAATCAGTCCCTGATCAACAATCCCGATCTGGCAAACAAGGAATGCTCGATCGTGCCGGTGGTTGCCTATCTGGCGGACCATCGGGCCGAGACGCTGGAGCGCGTCGTGCAGGCGGCGAGCGAATTTGCTGCCGAACACAGCGTCGATGAACGCCAGTTCCTGCTCGCGGCGGGAAATTCCGGCATCGAGGCCGCCACCAACATTACCGTCAGGGAGGCCAACCGCACGATGCTGCTCTACGTCTATGTGGCGGTCATGGCCCTGTGCTACATCGCGTTCCGCAGCTGGCGTGCGGTGCTGGTCGCAGTCGTTCCGCTGGTGCTCACGTCGATTCTTTGCGAGGCCCTGATGGTCTTCCTGGGCATGGGCATCAAGGTTGCGACCTTGCCCGTTATCGCATTGGGCGTGGGGATCGGCGTCGATTACGCGCTTTACCTGCTTTCCGCGCAGCTCGCGTATCAGCGCAGCGGGCTCAGTCTCGCGATGGCCTACAAGAAGACGCTGCAATTCACCGGCCGCATCGTCGCGCTGGTGGGTGTCACGCTCGGTGCAGGGGTCGTAACCTGGGCATGGTCTCCGATCAAGTTCCAGGCCGACATGGGAATCCTGCTGACTTTCATGTTCATCGTGAACATGTTTGGCGCACTGGTGCTGGTTCCCGCACTGTCGTACTTCCTGCTTTCACCAAAGCCGGTAGCGACGCCGATTCTTGCGGGAGAGGCGGAACGGCTGGCGGCATGACGGAGCGATGGGCTTGAAGTGCGAGCGCGGGTGAGGCTCCGGACGCGCATCGGAGCCATTCGATGCGCGCCGCCGCTTCAGACAAGCGGGCAGGTTTGCTGGGCGCTGGATCGGTCATCTGCCTGCGCTATTTTCTTTGCTCTGACGAAGGCGAGACG
Organism: Aromatoleum diolicum; assembly: GCF_012910955.1. Taxonomy (GTDB): domain Bacteria; phylum Pseudomonadota; class Gammaproteobacteria; order Burkholderiales; family Rhodocyclaceae; genus Aromatoleum; species Aromatoleum diolicum. Next base: position 27,156 of record NZ_WTVQ01000035.1, on the reverse strand, counting down.
TAGAAGTGCGGCTCGTATTCCTTAACCACCGGCCCATCGAGTGCCCACACCATGCACTTGTCGAGAAAATGCGGTCTCTCGCCTTGGGTCGTGGCCGAGTTCCTGTCATTGAGGCGCGCATGCAGCGCATGTGCGGAAACCGACTGATATGCTGCGGTCGCCGCATTGGACAGCAGGTCGCGGAGATGAGTGCATCCTTTCACGCCGCCGATGCGTTGTTCGATTTCCTTGCGCCAGCCCGGCCCGATCGTAACGCCGACCATCGCCTGCATCGGGTCGGCGGTCTGCATGCAGTCCGGAAATGGAGCATGTGCTGTCCTGGCGACGATTTCCTTGATCGTCAGCGAATCATCTACAGTCAGGCGTATATGCATGTTGTGCACGGGTTCGTGTGGCGGAACCTCGCCGGAGTGAAGCGTATAGGGGTAATCCTTGATGTCGCTGAGTTCGCCGTCGATATCCCATAAACCGTCACCGCGGAGGTAACACTGGTAAACAAACTTTCGCGTGTGGAGGCGCGTGCGGGGTTGTGCGTCAGGTAGTGTCATTGTCGATGCCGCCTTTCATGTCTTGGGGACTCCGCCGCGTGTGGTCAGCGGGTCGAAGGTCTGTTTTGCAGAGTGAGTGCTGCCCAGGGAGGTGGGGATGTGGCGAAACCGTGGGCGGGCTTTCATCGCCCTGCGCAGATCACGCAGCCACGGCCATGATCAGGTCAAGGCAATCGGCCTGCCCAGGATGCGCTAACTGTTTGTACGGGCAACGGATCGTCGTTCAGCGTAACAAGGTATCGGCGCCGACGACAAGGCTGTCGGTGCCGGTCAAGAGCGGACGAGTCATGGCTCCGGCCGTCGGAAACGATCCGACAATGGTCTTGAGGACAAGGAAGCGGTGTCGGACGGCTTCCTTGTCCTTGCTTACAGGTTGCGCGAGATGAGTTCACGCATGATTTCAGAGGCCCCGCCGTAAATCCGCATGACCCGGGCGTCGGCATAGAGCCGGCAGATCTCGTACTCGCGCATGAAGCCGTATCCACCAAAAAACTGCACGCACTGATCAACCATGCGCCCCTGCATCTCGGTCGCCCACAGTTTCGCCATCGATGCATCAACTTGCGTCAGCTCGTGCTTCACGTGCTTCGCCAGACACTGGTCGATAAAAGCCCAGCCGACAGCGAGTTCCGCCTTGATGTCGGCGAGCTTGAACCGCGTATTCTGCATTTCGGCGATTGCCTTGCCGAAGGCCGTACGCTGGCGGACGTAATCCACGGTAATGTCGTAGGCCTTTTGCGCCGCCGCCATGGACTGGACCGCGATGGTCAGGCGTTCCTGCGGCAACTCGGTCATCAATTGAGCCATCGCCCCACCTTCGGCACCGAGCAGATTCTCGACCGGGACGCGGACGTCGTCGAAAAACAATTCCGACGTATCGGCTGACAGGTGCCCGAGTTTGTCAAGATTGCGGCCGCGACGGAAGCCGGGACGGTCCGTTTCCACGAGGATCAGGCTCATGCCGCGCGACCCGCCTTCGCGGTTCGTACGGGTAACGACGATCACCAGATCACACATCTGGCCATTGGAAATGAAGGTTTTCTGTCCGGAAATGACGTATTCGTCGCCCTCACGCGCGGCCCGGGTGCGAATGCCTTGCAGATCGCTGCCGGTGCCCGGCTCGGTCATCGCGATGGCGCAAACGGTCTCGCCGGAGATCATCCGCGGTAGCCACTTTTGCTTCTGTTCCTCCGTCCCGTAGGACATGAGATAGCCGCAACAGACGTCGTTATGCACTGAAAAATCGGCAGCCGGTCCCGCGAAGCCGGCGTACCAAAGCTCCTCGATGATCACCGCATTGAACCGGAAGTCACCGCCGAGTCCGCCATAGGTTTCAGGTACCTGAGGGCAGAGGAGTCCGGTTTCGGCGCCTTTCGCCCAGTAAGAACGATCGACGATGCCTGCCTCCTCCCAGCGTGCGAAATGGGGCGCAATTTCCTCCGCGGCGAAACGGCGAACCGTGTCGCGAAAGAGATTGTGTTCCTGATCGTAAATGGGGCGCTGAGCGAGCATGTTCACTTCCTTTCAGTCTCGTTTCTTGAGGTGGCATTGCAAATCCTGTGGCGTGGGCACGCGCGCCCGCGGCCGTGCGTGTGAGGCTGTATCTAGCGCCTGTCGGTGTCCGTCTCTGTTTTCGGGCCGTCGGCAAGCAGCTTCGGTTCAGCGTCGAGATGGAATCCGTTGAACGGCCTGGATTTGTGGTGGGGGGTGAAATCGTTGTAACAGACGCGTGCGTTTGGTGCTCCGCCGTCAACACGGATGCAACTGCCGGTAATGAATGCAGCAGCGGGGGAGAGCAGATAGACAATTGCGGCGGAGATCTCGGAAACGGTCCCGTAGCGTTGCATCGGGATCTTGGTGGGAAATTTGAGGATTTCCTTTTGCGCTTCGGGCGTGTAGGTATCGAAGCCGCTGCTTGCGACGCCGCCGACCGCCACCGCATTGATGCGCACACCAGAAGGGGCCCATTCGGACGCCGCACTTTCAGTCAGATTCCACATCCCCGCCCGCGCTGCGCCGGAGTGGGCGTAGTTCGGCCAGCCGTTCCACATGTCGGCGATGATGTTGACGATGGCTCCGCCATGGTTCTCCATCCAGCGGTTGTAGGTTTCCCGCATGAAGATGAAGCCCCCCGTCAGGTTATTGCGCACCACTGCCTCAAAGCCTTTTGTACTGATCTCCTTCAAGGCCTTTCGGTATTGACCGCCGGCGTTGTTCACCAGCGCGTCGATGCGGCCGTGGGTCGCCAGCACCGCATCGATCGTTTCGATGACTTGCGATTCCTCGCGGATGTCGCAGACATGAGTGCTCACACGTCCGCCTTCCGCCTCGATCTCACCCTTCACGCTTGCGAGTTTCTCCGGGTCGCGACCTACGATCGCAACCGTCGCGCCCAGGGCACTCAGCTCATGAGCGGTGCAGCGTCCGATGCCGCTGCCTCCGCCTGTGATGATTACAACCTGACCGTCGAACACGCCTTCACGGAACACGGACCTGTATCCCATCACCTTCTCCTTTTGCCTGATTCGTGGTTGCAGTCAGTCGTTTCGCAGTGAGTCGCGCGTAGCCGGGGCTGCTGCGCTGTCCGCAGCGAAAAGCTGTTCTATAGCGAACAGTAAGCATGAATACTATGTATGTCAAGCAATCTGTGCCCAGACTGACTACGGGTGACGCATGCAGCACGGACGTGCCATCTGTTCGGATCGCTGCAACCGGAAACATCTTATTGTCTGATATGTATGGTTACGAGATATTGACACCTTTCGCTGAACAAATTTTTAATTCCGGCATGTTGACTTAGTGAGTGATGCTCACTAATCTGGAGTTAATGAGCGTAACTCACTAGCGCCCCGCATGTCGAGACACGCTGCGCCGGGGTGTGGGGGGCGTACCCGTTTGACTGTCGAGAGCAGGAGAAAACTGATGAACACGGTTCTGGATAAATTTGCGCAAGCGGCGCAACGGCCTTACGAACACGTCAAGGCGTGGAAGCAGGAGCGCGGCGTCAAGGCGGTGGGGACTCTTCCGATGCATTTCCCGGCGGAGATCATCCACGCCACCGGCGCCTTGCCGGTAATCGTCCAAGAAATGCCCGACGCGATCACGAGCGGTGGCGGCGCGATGTACCCGTTCTTCTGCGGCTACACCCGCAGCATCGTGGACCAGGTCACTGAGGATCAGCTCGGTTTTCTTGATGCGATCATGTTTACCGACCACTGCGTTCAGTTGCTGAGTGCCGCCGACGTAATCCGGATTTCGCGGCCGGAGACCACGATCCATTTTCATCAGTTGATCGCCTCCCTGCGCCAGCCCTGGTCACTCGAAAGCTCGGTCAAGACCTTGCGCGAGCTCGTCGCCGACCTCGAGGAGGTGCTCGGCGTCGTCGTGACCGAGGAGGCGCTGCGCCACAGCATCAGCGTATTCAACGAAAACCGTCGCCTGATCCGTGACCTGTACCAGATGCGCAGGACGGGTCAGATTCAGCTCCGTGCGTCGCAGATGCAGCACATCGTCAAGTCGAGCATGGTGATGGATAAGGAGACGCACAACGCGCTGCTGCGCGAGTTGATCGCTTCCCTCAAGACGTCGACGGCGCCCCGCTCGGACACGGTGGCGATCTACGTGTCGGGGCACTTGTGCCACGCCCCGCGACCCGAGATTCTCGATCTGATCGAGGAGTGTGGCGCGACGATCGTCGACGATGACCTCTACACCGGCTATCGCTACGTCTCCACCGACGTCGACGCGGGGATCGGTGACCCGATCGTAGCCCTTGCGACGGCCTACATCCGCAAGAACGACAACGTCCCGTGTCCGACCCGGATCGATCCGGAAGTCGATTGGGAGGAATGGCTGCTTGGCGCCGTGGATCGGTGCGGTGCGCAAGGGCTGGTGGTCCTGCTGGTCAAGTTCTGTGAACCGCATTACTTCGCCTATCCCCGCATCAAGGCAGCCTTCGAACGCAACGACGTGCCGCACCTCATGATCGAGACCGAGCACGATGGCGTCGCGATGGAAAACGTGCGTACGAAGGTCGAGTCCTTCGTCGAGATGATCAAGGTACAGCGCGCTGCAAGAGCCGTCGCAGCCTGACCCCCAACGAGCGAGATCCGGAGAAATAGACATGAGCGCGATCATTACCCCCGAACAGAGAATACTGGGCGCCGAGCCGCCCATCGCCAAGAAGGCAAACCGCCTGCAGGCGACCAAGCTGAACAACCAGATGGTCAATGCCTACTGGGAAGACCTCTTCCGCGCCAAGGAGGAGGGCCGGCTGGTGTGCTGGACCGAAGGCATCCAGCTCAACCCCATCCTGCAGGCCGCTGACATCGCCTGGTGCCACGGCGAGGCTGCTGCTGCCCTGCTGGCCGCGCGCAAGGAATCGGCCGCGCCGCAGGCCCACATGGAAACGCTCGGCTATGACCGCGAGCTCTGTTCCTATGCCCGCACGCACATTGGCTGCGGTGTGATGAATCAGAGTTCCACTGTTGAGGCCCAGACGCTGCTGAACGTCGACGCACGCACACTGGGCTCGCGCATTCCGGCGCCGGACATGATCATCAGCGCCTACCCCTTCTGCAGCACCGGCCAGCAATGGGATAACGAGCTGTACCGCACCTTCGGCAAGAAGGTGCCGATCTTCAATATCTCGATGGACTGGGTGTGGGGCAACAAGTCCTCGGCGAAGTACATGAGCGGGCCGGAGTTCCGCGAAAAAGTGGCGTTCCTGAAGAAGCAGCTGCAGGACTGCGTGCGATTCATTGAGGGCATCACCGGCAAGCCCTACGATTGGGACCGACTGTCCGAGATCATGAAATACACCAAGCGGGCCGCCGAGTTGCGCCTGGAGGCCATGCGCCTGTGCAAGGCCCGGCCGTCGCCGGCCAGTTTCTTCGAGTGGACCAACAGCATCGCGCCGGTCAACTTCCTGCCCGGCGGGCCGGAGATCGTGCACTACTTCGAGCAGAAGAAGGCCGAGATCGAATCGCGTATCGCCCAAGGCATCGGCTCGGTACCAGTCGAGAAGTACCGCCTGTGGTGGGATGGCATCATGAACTGGAACAAGATCGGGTGGCTGTCCGACAAGTTTGCCGGCTACGACGCCTGCATGGTCGCCGGTCGCTACACCCACATGGGCTTCTGGCAGGAGCCACAGGTCATAGACTTGCGCGACCCGCTCGACGGCATGGCGCAGAACTACATTACCTGCCCCATTAGCATCTCGGCACCGCAAGTGATCGAGAAGATCATCGAGCACTGCGAGTACTACGAGATCGACGGTCTGATCCTGCACGGTGCGCGAACCTGCCGGGCCTTCTCTTACCCCCAGTACATGATCGCCGACGCCGTCGGCAAGCGCCTCGGCCTGCCGGTCGCGATGTTCGAGGGCGACATGGTTGACGAGACCTTCTACAAGGACGAGGTCGTCAGCAGCCGCGTCGAAGCGATGCTGGAGGCGATCGACGCCAGCCGCGCCCGGATGCGCTGATCCGGATGCCCCTGCAGAGGAAAAGATCATGAAGTCCCATGTGCTAGGTATCGACTTTGGCTCCACGACGGCCAAGGTAGTCATCCTCGATGAGGATGGAAACACCGTCGCCTCTTGCGTCTCCCAAAAGGGAGCAGTGAGCGATGAGGGTGTGAGGGCCGCTCTGCGGGGAGCGTTCGAGCAGGCGGGCATCAACCTGTCGGCCGTCGTCAGGGTCGTCAGCACCGGTTACGGTCGCCGCATGCTCGACATTGCCGACCGAACCATCACCGAGATCACCTGCCATGCGCGGGGCGCGCGAGCGCTTGTTCCCGAGGCGAGGCTGGTGATCGACATCGGCGGGCAGGACAGCAAGGTGATCGCGCTTGACCGTAACGGTCTGGTCGCACGTTTCGCGATGAACGATCGCTGTGCAGCCGGCACCGGGAAATTTCTCGAAGTGCTCGCGCGCGCCGTCAATGTCGAGCTTGATGATATGGGCGCCGAGGCGCTCAAGGCCGAGGAGACGGTTGCGATCACGAGCATGTGTGCGACCTTTGCTGAAACCGAAGTGATTTCGTTGCTTGCCGAAGGTCGGCCGAAGCAGGTCATCCTCGCCGGCGTCCATCAATCGATTGCAAGCCGCACCGTCGGCCTGGTCGGGCGCGTCGGAAAACACGACCCCATCGTGATGACGGGGGGCGTCGCACAGAACATCGCCGCCGTGCATTTCCTCGGAAAGGCGTTGGAAACGCGTCTCATCATCCCGACCGGGGCGCAGATTGCGGGCGCGCTGGGCGCAGCGTTGTTCGCGCTGGACGATCTGCGCAGCGCAAGCAAGGTCAAGCGCGACGACGACGATGCGGTCGAGGGAAAGCTCGAACAACTGCTTGCCGATCCGCAGCGCTGCACGCCCGCCTGCGGCAAGAAGGAAACTCCGGTCACCTTCAAGGCCTGACCAGGCGGGTCATATTCACAACCGCTCGCCGGTCGATTGGCCGGCGAGGAAACTTATCGAAGCGAGCGATTGCCATGGGACCTCTACACGGAATACGCGTTATTGAAATGGCCGGAATCGGGCCGGGACCCTTTTGCGGCATGTTGCTGGCCGACATGGGCGCCGACGTCCTGCGTATCGACCGCCTTGTCGAGACCGACAGAGGCATCGACTTTCCATCGAAGCTCGATCTTCTGAACCGAAACAAGCGTTCGGTCGCGATCGACCTGAAATCCGCGCAAGGTCTCGCCACCGTCCGGCAATTGATCTCGGGCGCCGACATGCTGATCGAAGGCTTCCGGCCCGGTGTGATGGAGAAGCTCGGGCTCGGTCCGGAGGATTGCCTGCGTGGCAATCCGCGACTGGTCTTCGGGCGCATGACCGGATGGGGCCAGGACGGACCGCTGAACCGGGCTGCGGGCCACGATCTCAACTTCATTGCGCTCACCGGCGCACTCGATGCCATCGGCCAGAAGGGTGCGCCGCCGACGATTCCGCTGAACCTCGTCGGCGACTTCGGTGGCGGGGCACTTTACCTCGCGATGGGGCTCCTCGCCGCGGTGATCGAGGCGCGTACCTCGGGTTCGGGCCAGGTGGTCGACGCCGCGATCGTTGACGGGGTTTCCAGCCTGATGACGATGCAGTACGCGCTGAAGCAGATGGGCGCGTGGCCTGGCGAGCGCGGGAGCAACATCATCGACGGCGGAGCGCCTTTCTACAATGTCTATGAGACAAAGGATGGGCATCACGTGTCGATCGCGGCTGTCGAGGCGAGGTTCTACGAAGAGCTGCTTGAACACGTCGGATTGAATTCGGACGACCTGCCGGATGAAGAGGGCCGATATGCGGCCGACCTGCCAGAGCAGAACGACCGCGCGAGCTGGGAGCACATGCATGCGCGCTTCGCCGAGATATTCAAGACTCGAACCCGCGACGAGTGGTGCACGCTTCTCGAAGGCACCGACACCTGTTTCGCCCCCGTCCTCACGATGGACGAGTGTGTGACACATCCGCATAACGTCGCGCGCAGGGCATTCGTGGAGGTAGGCGGCGTGCTCAATCCGGCGCCGGCACCGCGATTCAGCCGCACATGTTCCGAACTGCTCCGTCCGCCTCCGCGCATGGGGGCGGACACGGAACCGGCGCTGGCGGACTGGGGCTTTTCGTCAGACCAGATCAGCAAATTGGGAGAGTCCGGCGTCATCAAACTGAACAAGGCGTAAGGACTTGTCCGCTTGATTACAACGGTAGGCATCTTTGACAGGACATGACGATGACCAGCATTCACGAAGAATTCCGCGAACAGGTTCGGCGACTGGCGGAGGAGGCGATCAAGCCTCACGCTGCCATGGTGGATGATGAGGCCCGGTTTCCCATGGCTTCGATCGACGCATACAAGGCGCTCGAGCTGAACGGGTTGCCGTTTCCGGAAGCGCTTGGGGGTGGAAGTGGCGACTTGCTCTCGCAAGTCATTGCTATCGAAGAGATCGCACGCGTCTGCGGCTCGTCTGCCCTGGTGCTCTTTATTCCGTGGGCGGCGCTGACCCCGCTGGTCTGGTTTGGCAGCGACGCCTTGAAGCAAAAAATCGTGCCTTCTGTCGCCGCGGGTCAGTGTGGAGCGAGTTTTTGCCTGACCGAGCCGGGGGGCGGCTCGGACCTGCCGGGATTGAAGACGCGTGCCGAGCGCGTTAGTGACGGATGGCTGCTCAACGGGCAGAAACGCTTCATTTCCAATGTCGGGTGGTCCGACTGGTATGCTGTTCTCGCGCGCATATCGGAAAAGGCATTCGGCGTTTTCATGGTGCATCGTGACGACCCCGGATTCTCGATCGGCAGGCACGAGCGAAAAATGGGTATGCGCGGCAGCCCGACCGCCGACATCCTTCTCGAGGATTGCCTGATTCCGGACGATCGCGTCGTCGGCGACCCCGGCAAGGGCTACGAGTACATGATGCAGACGCTCACCTACACGCGCCCGCTGGTGTCGGCGCAGGCGCTCGGGTTGGCACAGGGGGCGCTGGACGAGGCGGTGCGTTACACGTCCGAACGAACCCAGTTCAAGAGCAAGGTTTCGCGTTTCCAGATGATGCGAGGAATGGTTGCCGACATGGCCATCGCGGTGGAGACAGCACGGTCGATCCTGTACCGCGCGGTGGACATTGCGGGCGCGAATGACGATCGGGCGCGGTGCTTTGCGTCGATGGCGAAGACCTTCTGTACCGATACGGCCATGTCGGTGACAACCGATGCCATCCAGCTTCATGGCGGATACGGTTACATGAAGGATTACCCGGTCGAGCGCATGATGCGCGACGCCAAGGTCACGCAGATCTGGGAAGGAACAAACCAGATCCAGCGACTTCTGGTGGCCAAATACGTCTATCAGGACTGATCGGACGGAAGGCTCGTGACGGGGCTTCCGCCATAAACTGTGGCGGGCAGCGGACTGCCTGACAAGGGTTTAACGCTTCTTCTTCGACTGTGGCGACGCGCCCTCGTCTTGCACACCCGGCATCAGCATGCCGCGATAGATCACATTGGTGATGCCGTCGGCGGCTTCGTCGACCGAGAAGTCGCCTTCTCCGCGGAGGTACGCCCAAGTCCGATGTTCGATGCAGCCGAAGATCATGTCGCGCAGCAAACGCACCGACACGTCCGCGCGAAAAAGCCCTGTGGAAACCGCTTCCTGCAGCAGGTCGCCAATCCTCGCGGTGAAGCGTCGATTCAACTCGTAGATGCGCATTGAGCGGTAGGTCGGGTCAGAACGCAGTTCCATAAGCACAAAGCGGCTTAGAGACGGTTCCTGCCGGATGATGGACAGGCCTTTCCACACGAGTTGGCGAAGGCGCTCGCGTACTCCGGCGCCCGGCGGCGGGTTCTCGTCGGCGCCGAGAATCTCCTCGAACCATTCCTCCGCGACGCGAGCGAGGAGCTCGCGCTTGCTGTCGAAGTATTTATAGATCGTTCCCTCGGAAATCCCGCAGCGTTCGGCGACTTCGGATGTGACGACGTTCTGATAGCCCTTTTCCGAGAGCAGTTGGCGCGTTACTGCCATGATCTCCGAAATCCGTTCGTCGGGTGCCAGTCGGGAGCGCGTCCTGACGGGGGGGCTAGCCATATTGAAAGTCCTTGCTGCGGGATGCTGAAAACGTGCGGAAACACCCACCTAACCGGGGTTGTCCGCATGCCCGGTTGCCAGGCCGCAATGAAGCCAGACTGCGTCCTTCAGGCCCTCACTCCTCGTCACCCGAGGCCTCGCCAAGGTCCATCTGCGCGAGCGACTGCTTGAGGGTAGACAGAAGGCGAACCAGATTCGTCCTGTCTTCGGCCGTCAGGCCTTGCAGCAGTTGCTCGTTGAATGTGTGCTCGGAAGCAATCATTTTCTCGAGCAGTGGCTGGACGTTACGCGAGAGGTAGATCCGTTTTGCGCGTTTGTCAGTCGGATCTGCACGCCGCTCCACCCAACCGCTCGTTTCCAGGCGCTCGATCAGGGTGCCCAGGCTGGCCTTGCCGACGTCCAGAATGTCGGCCAGCTGCGTCTGCATCATCCCGTCCTGTCTCGTCAGATGGGCGAGAACCCACCACTGAGCCCGGGTGACCCCCAAGGGTTTCATGATCTGATCGAAGGCCTTGCGGCGCATTCGTGATACGTCGTGAATCAGGAAGCCGAGCCGGATATCCCGGCGAACGCTTTCGCCCATGCCGTCTGCCATCGGGCCCTTGCTGCGTTTGCCGGCTTTGCCGCGAGCGGACATTGTTCCCGCTTTATTTGTGACGTCCGTATCCATGGATGTGTCTACCTATTCGTATCCATATCATTCTACATCAATATTATCCGCCGTCGACGCAGTGCGAAAAAGCACTATAAGACATGCTGATTTGGGCCCATGGCGTAACAGATTGTTCCGCGCACCGCTAAGTGGGGGTTGACCTAACAGATACGTAACAATACCATATACTTGTGTAGTAATTGAGGGTCCGACAGATGAGACTTTCAGAGTGAAGCGTCGGCACGGCGTGAATTACAGGACATTTTTATAGGTATCGTCATGACTAATACGCAGAATATCTGGGTTCCGGCGCTGAATGAGTGTGGTGTCCTGATCGCCGGGGGAACGTCTGGTGTCGGGCTCGCCACGGCCGAGCAGTTTGCCGCGGCTGGTGTGAGAGGGATTGGGCTGGTCGGACGCAACGCTGAACGCGGCGAAAAGGCGCGCTGCGCGGTCGCGGAGCGGTACCCGGGGGTGCGCGTCGTGTTTATCCAGGCCGATGCGAATCGGGCCGACGAGGCGGTCAGGGCGGTTGCCGAGGCGACCGCGCAGTTGGGAAGCGTCGATGTCCTGGTCAATGCTACGGTGGGTCCTTTCGGCCCGATGCTTTTCCATGAAACGCCGATCGAAGACATTCCTTCGATCGTGACGCAGCAGTTGATGGGGCCGCTGATCATGAGTCGGGCGGTCATGCCGGGGATGCGCGAGAAAAGGGGCGGGGTCATCATCAGCATCTCGTCCGATGCCGGCAAGGTGGCTACGCCCGGCGAGTCCGTCATTGGCGCCGCAATGGCCGGCATCAACATGTTCTCCAAGGGGCTCGCGATGGAGGCGAAGCGAACGGGGATTCGCGTGAACGCTATCACGCCATCCCTGATCGAAGGCACGCTCACCTACGATCGCATCCGTGCCGACCCCTTCAGCTGGAAAATTTTCGAGCGCGCGGCAGCGCAGGCGCATCTCGGCGTTGTGCAGCCGGATGATCTCGCAAGTCTGATCGTGTTCCTGGCAAGTCCGCAGGGGGCGCGCATCACCGGCCAGGTGATCAGCGTCAATGGCGGGATCTCTGCGGCCTGATCGTCAATCGCCGCCGCGCCCGTCACCGATTCCGGCCGACAGCAATTTGGTTCGCGTGCTGGACGGGCGGGTCCTGCAATTCAAGCTTCCTTGTTGAGGAGAATGATTCGTGTTTGGTCATCTGCTAGTTCCCACCGATGGGTCAGAGCTGTCGCAGCAAGCGGTCGAAAAGGCCGTCGTGTTCGCGCGGGAAATCAAGGCGCACATCACCTTTTTCTTCGTGCGGGCTGATGCGGAGGCTTCAGTCTACGGTGATGCGGCCTTGCTGCGCTCCACCGATCCGGAAATATTTGAGAAGGCAGCTGATGAGGAGGCGCGCAGCATTCTGACGCGAGCGCAGATCGTGGCAAATAGTGCCGGCATCAACAGCGAAGTGTTGTCGGCCATCTCGGATCATCCATACGAGGCAATCATCGCAGCCGCCGAAAACCGCAGTTGTGATCTGATCGTCATGGCCTCGCATGGGCATCGCGGCATCAAGGGCGTCGTGCTCGGTTCACAGACGCAGAAAGTCCTGACGCATTCGAAATTTCCGGTGCTCGTGTATCGCTAGCGTCGAGGACGAGTGGCTTTGTCACTGCCGTCGCGAAACACGCCAGCGGCGCATTCGGCTGACGCCGTTTGTCGCAAAAGCGTACGCTGACTCAAGTAAGTATACGTACTAGCGCGCGCCAAAGTCCGAACAAATTTGGCAATGCCCTCTGGCACAAATGCGCGACTGGCAAGCAGGATCGCTGATCTCATGTCGTCCCCAACGAGATAGTGGTCTGCAGTGATCGAGCGCAAGCGCGTCAAATTCCAGATCCCATTCGCGCGACACCCTGTTATACGGGGGTGGGTGCTGCGTCCGACCAAGCCCCGCCCAAATTGCTGTCTTTATAATAGTATTGATATTTACTAGATGGTAGTGTAGCGTACTGATTGTGAGTCAATTTTTGGGGTCTGGCATGATTGCGCGTACGTTATTCAACGAAGAGCACGAAATGTTTCGTCAAACCGTTCGAAAGTTTATCGAACGGGAGATCGCACCGTACCACTATCAATGGGAGCAGGATGGCATCGTGCCCCGCGAGCTATGGCTCAAGGCTGGCGAAGCGGGGCTGCTCTGCTGCACGATTCCCGAAGAGTACGGCGGGCTTGGGCTCGACTATCTGTTCGATGTCGTGGTCTTCGAGGAAATGGCAAAGAGTGGTTTTACCGGCCCAGGCTTCCTGATCCATTGCGATCTGGTCGCCACTTATGTCAAATCGTTCGGCAGTGAGGAGCAGAAGCGTTTCTGGTTGCCCAAGATGGTGAAGGGCGAGGCAATCGGGGCGCTGGGGATGACTGAGCCCCACGCGGGATCGGACCTCAAGAATATCCGCACGCGCGCCGTGCGCGACGGTGACGACTTCGTCATCAATGGGCAAAAGGTTTTCATCTCCAATGGCCAGATGTGCGATGTGCTGGTACTCGCGACGAAGACCAACAGCGATGCCGGGGCCAAAGGCGTCACGCTATTCCTGGTCGATACCGGTTTGCCGGGGTTCAAGCGGGGCAAGAACCTCGACAAGTTGGGGATGAAGGCTCAGGACACTTCAGAATTGTTCTTCGACGATCTTCTTGTCCCCGCGAGCAGCATGCTCGGGGAGGAGGGGCAGGGTTTCGCCTTGATGATGACCAAGCTTGCGCAGGAGCGCCTGGCGCAGGCAATCCGGTCGGCCGCCGTGGCCGAGGAGGTCATCGGCTATACGGTCGAGTACACCGCGGATCGGAAAGCATTTGGAAAATCCATTGCCGACTTCCAGAACACTCAGTTCAAGCTCGCTGAACTCAAGACAGAGGCGGTTTTGGGCCGTGTCTTCACCGACCGGTGTATCGAACTGTTTATGAAGGGGGAGCTCGATGCCGTCGACGCGGCAATGGCGAAGATGTGGCTGTCGAACATGCACTGCAAGGTCGTGGACGAATGTCTGCAACTCTTCGGCGGATGGGGATACATGTGGGAATACCCGATTTCACGTGCCTATGCCGACGCACGCATCGTGAAAATCGCTGGTGGTTCGATCGAGATCATGAAAGTGATCATCGGCCGGAGCCTGTTCGACCAGTTCCGGCGCAACAACCTGTAAGGAGGCGCGCGATGAGCGACAGATTTTTCGCAATCCGACTGATCCTGCGATTTGGAACCGTTGGTGCGGCGCTGCTGGCCACATTGGTTTGCGTCGGTATCGGCCTCTTGCTGTGGTCGATGATCGGATGGCCCGCCCTGCTGACGGCGCCACTCGTCGGCGGCTTGGTTTTCCTGTTGTGCAAGAGCTATGTGGAACTGGTGTCGATCGTATTCTCGATGGTCCACTAGCCGGCTGCCGGGGGCGTATCGCGTAGTCGCAAGTTCATTCCGAGACTTGTCTCGCCGGAGTTGACGAGCTGGCGCCGGTCGTCACAGGACATATGAAAAAGGGAGTTCGTGGCGATGGTGGAATTAAAGAGTCTTGATGGGCTGACGTGGGGAGTGAAGGACGGTATCGGCCGGATTGTTCTCGACCGCCCGGACAAGGCCAACGCCATCACCCTGGCAATGAGCAGGGCGCTTTTGCAGGCGACCGGTGAAGTGCTGGCGGAGGGACCGCGGGTATTGTTGATCACGGGCAGTGGCCCCAGGTTCTGCGCGGGCGGAGACTTGTCAGAGGTGTGCGATTCACTTCCGCATCTTGATGACCGAATCGAGGAACTCATCCCCAACCTGCATCCAGCCATCCGGCGACTGATCGAGGCACCACTGCCGGTGATCACGGCGCTTAACGGCGCCGTGGGTGGTGCAGGTATCGGGTTGGCGCTGTGCGGGGATTTTGTCCTCGGAGCAGCGTCCATGAAGTTTCGTACCGGCTATTCGGCAATCGGACTGACTCCTGACGTTGGTGCGTCGTATCTTCTTGCGCGCCGCGTCGGCCCTGTGAAGGCGAAACAGTTGTTCATGTTGAACGATCAGCTCGATGCCGAGCGCTGTCTGGAACTGGGTATTGTCGATCAGCTATTTCCCGATGAACAGCTGGAGGCCGCTGCGACTGCGCTCGCCGCGCGCTTTGCTGCGGCCGCAACGGGGGCTCTCGGGAGAATCAAGGCTTTGTGTGACGGCGCTTCGGAGCGCAGCCTGAGTGATCACCTCGACGCGGAGCGTGATCTGTTGCTTGAAGTCGCACGCGGAGTCGATGCCCTCGAGGGGATTCGGGCATTCACGGAAAAGCGCATTCCGACCTTCATCGGGCGCTGATCAGAACTTTCGCCGCATTCTGTCCCACGCATCTGCGAGCGTGTCGCGGTGTTCCGGCGCCGCGATCGCGATCAGCGCCTGGGCGCGCGCGTCAAGCGACAGCCCGCGCAGCTCCGCGATGCCGTGTTCGGTGACGACAACGTCGGCGAGGTGACGGGGCAGGGTGCATAGCCCCTGATCGTTGAGTGCGGGCACGATACGCGACACCGTACCGCGTTTCGCTGTTGCCGCCATGCAGATCAGCGATCTTCCGCCGCGGGAGCGCAGCGCGCCCTGCGCGAAAGCGGGCAGGCCACCGGCGCCGGCCTGGATACTGCCGTTCGCACGTTCGGAATTGACCTGGCCGAAGAGGTCCACTTCAATTGCCGAGTTAATGGCGACGAAGCGCGGGATTGCGCCGATTGCGCCAACATCGTGAGTACGGCCAGCGTCGGTGAACCAGATCCGCTGGTTCTCGGCGACGAATCGATAGAAGTCCGGGGAGCCGAGCGCGACGCCGGTTGTGATCCGCGAGTCGCGGTCGAGTGCGCCGGCCTCCCAGAGCCGGCGGACGGCCTCCGAAACCATGCCGGTGTGAAGCTTGAGCCGCCGATGACCCGTCAGTGCGGATGCAAGCGCGACCGGTACCGAACCGATGCCGAATTGCAGCGTGTCATGGTCCTGGATCAGCGTCGCGACATGCCGACCGATGCGGTCCTCGATATCGGAGGCCGTAGCCTCCGCGAACGCAAGTAACGCACTTTCGGCTTCGATCGTGTCATGCAGTTCGGAAACGTGCACGGTGAAGGAGCCGCGGGTGCGTGGTAGCGCAGGATTGATGTGCGCAACGCGGCGCTTTGCCCTTTGCCACACAATGGGCACAAAGTCGCTGCACAGGCCCGCAGTGCAATGGCCCTGCGCGTCGGGCGGGCTCAGCTGCACGTATGCAAGGTCGACTGGCTCCATGCCTTCGAGGTAACGGACGATGCCCGGATAGTCGAGGCCGAGCAGGTCGGCGCGGTTCTCGATCATTCCACGCCGCACGGACGGCGACATGAAGAACGCGGTCTGCCGGACGGTCGGGTGAAGGGCGAGGTAGTCGGCCGTGCCGATTCCCGGAAACTGCACGCCGATGAAGTGCACATCGCGTGCGCGCTCCGGGTCGTTGGCAAGTTCGGCGAGCAGCAGCGAAGACTCCCCGGTCAACGCGGGGACGAAAACCCGGGCACCCGGTCGCAGCGCATCCGAAAGGCGTTTCATGGTGCGGCCTTGTGCGCTGGGGCGGAGACCCGCGCTGTGCCGGCGACGAGTTCTTTGCCGGCGTCGTTGTGGCCCGCCAGTTCGTAGGTGGCCATACCTTCCTTGTCGACGCTGGTTAATGTTCCGCTCAGCACGATGCGATCCCCGCGCACCGCGGCGCCGAGGAAGCGGACCGACAGCGAGCGCAGGGCCGCGACACCGAAGTGGCTCGTCAGCAGGCGCCCGCAGAAGGCCATCGTCAGCATGCCGTGTACCACTGGCCGCTCGAAGCCGGCGGCTTTCGCGACGTCGGCATCGAGGTGAAGCGGGTTGTGGTCGCCGGACGCTGCGGCGTAGAGCGCCAAGTCCAGCGCGCTGACCGGTCCGCATTCGAGTTCGATGCGTGGGGGGCGGGGTGCGTTCATGCTGGTCATTCCTTCGGGTTGCGGACGACGATGATCTGGCGGCTGTCGCACACGGTTTCCCCTTCGCGTCGGAAGTGCGAATCCAGAACGATGAAGGTGAGCGCGCCGTCGCGCTTGTCATAGCTGTCGGTCAGCGTTCGCGTGACCTCGATCCGGTCGCCGACATGCACCGGCGCGTGATACTCGAAGCTCTGCTCGGCATGCATTACGGAGGCGACCGGAATACCGAGGATCTCGAGGATTTCCGCGGCGCTGCAATGATCGGCCTCGATCGCGCGCAGGAAGGTGGGTGGTACCAAGCAGGCCGGATGGCCGGCGTCGCGGGCCGCACTTTCGTCGCGGTAGATCGGATCGGCCTCGCCGATCGCTTGGCAGAAAAGTTGGACGCGCCACGGATCGACGGCGACCGTCGACGGCTGCGTCGCGAACCCGATGTGCCGGAAGTCGATCATGCGTTGACACTCCTCAGCCGATCTTCGAGTTCGGCCCATGCGCGTGCGAGTGCCGGCGGAACCGCCGTCGCGAGCCGCTCGCGGTGCTGCCACAGGTGCGTGAGTGGTCCGCCGCTGTAGGTGGGCGTTACCCCTGCGGCGCAGGCAGCCACGTCCAGCACTTCGACGTCGGGGACGAGGCCCTCTGCCGCGAGTTGCAGCGCTGTGAGCGCCTGCGCGTCGAGCCGTGCCGGGGCTTGGGGAGCGGCATGCGCCAGGCGCGCGAGTACGCTGACTGTTCCATTCGTGCGATAGGGCAGGGCGCCAAGGCGAACCGCGAGGCAGGCGAGGATTTCGGCGGCCTCTTTATCGGCCCAGATCAGTTCGAGTACCCGGCCGTAGGGACCAAGCGGAGTCAGCACCGCGGTCGGTGTCGTGAAAGTTTCGGTCACTGCCGTGTCGGCGAGGCTGCGGACCGCGATTCGCTGCCGGCGGCCACGCGTGTCGAGGAGCTCGATCGTATTCGTGGGCAATGCAACGTCGGGCGTCAGTACGAGCCGCGATTTCGCCAGCGCGTCACGCCAGAGGGAGTCGGACAATTCACCGAAGCCGACGCTTTCGATGCGCAGGTCCTTCGGTGGGGCAAGATCGCGGTCGGCCCGCTGGCGGTTGAGAAACAGCGTGCGCACCATGTTGCCGGCCACTGGATCGAACATCAGGCGCAGGAACTGGCGCATCTCGATCGCGCTGGCTTCGGCAAGCGGCTGGCCAGTGCCGAGCAGCACGCTGTTGATGATCGCGCCGTAGGCAGGGTAGTTTGCGAAGTCGGCATCGGAGACGCCGTGCTCCCGCACGACCGCGCGGACCGCGTCGGGAGAGTGCTCCGGGATGCCGGCTTGGTTGTGATACGGAAATTTCGTGAGTACGTCGTAGGGCTTGCCTTGCAGACTGCGTGCCAGCGCCGTGGCTTCTGCGATCAGGTCGGCTGCTGGCACGGCGCGGGCGAAGATGCCTGCGGCGGTCGCATCCGCCGGACTCAGCGGACGGCCGCTCAGCAGCAACGACATGCCGGCCTTGAAACCGACGGTTCGGGGCAGGCGCTGCGTGCCGCCCGCGCCGGGCAGCAGACCCCAGCGCACCTCCGGCAGCCCGATCAGGCTGCGTGGGTCGTCGCTGACGAGGCGTGCGCGGCAGGCGAGCGCGAGTTCCAGCCCGCCGCCGAGCGCCGTCCCGTTGACCGCTGCCACCCACGGTTGGGGCGAAGCTTCGATCCGCACGAACAGGCGACCGAGGCGGCCGCACAGGGTGAACATCTGCTCTTCCGTGTCGGTCCGGGCGCGATCGGTGAAACCGCGGATCATGTCCAGATCGGCGCCGGCAAGAAACGCCGGCTTGCCGGAGGTAACGACGACGCTGCCAATCGCGGGTGTATCGTCGACGCGGTCGATCAGCGCCTCGAGCGCATCCATCAAGTCGGCCGAGAACACGTTCATGCTGCGGTCCGGCATGTCGATGAAGGCGGTCAGCACGCCGTCGCTCGCCAGTTCAGTGCGGATCAATTCGCTCACATCCTGCTCCGTCGGGTGGGGTTGGTGGGGCGGTATCAGCCGGCGAATTTCTTGAAGTCCGGCTTGCGCTTCTCGTTGAACGCGCGCACGCCTTCCTTCGACTCCTCGCTCTGGTAATAGCCCTTGACAGCGGCTACGCCCATGAAGCTGATGCCGCGGATGTTCTCGCTGTCGGCATTGAACGAGCGTTTGGCGATCGCGATCGCAGTCGGGCTCATCTGGTTGATGTCGGCCGCCCAGGTTTCGCATTCCGCGTCCAGTTCTTCGTGCGGCACGACCTTGTTGACCAGCCCCATTTCCAGCGCCTCCTGGGCCTTGTAACGCTGGCAGCGGAACCAGATCTCGCGGGCCTTCTTTTCGCCGACCATGCGCGAGAGGTAGGCCGTACCGAAGCCGGGGTCCACCGAGCCGACCTTCGGCCCGACTTGGCCGAACTGCGCCTTTTCCGACGCGATGGTCAGATCGCAGATCGTTGCGAACACGTTGCCGCCACCGATGGCAAAGCCCTGCACGCGGGCAATCACGACCTTACGGCAGTCACGGATGGCGGACTGCAGTTCCTCGATCGGCAGACCGACCATGCCGCGCGGGCCATAGAGGCCGTCTTCGGACAGATGCACCTTCTGGTCGCCGCCGGTGCAGAAGGCCTTGTCGCCGGCGCCACCGAAGATGACCGTATTGACCGATTTTTCCTCGTCTGCACGGCGGAAAGCGTGAATCAGTTCTTCGACGGTCTGCGTGCGGAAGGCGTTGAAGACTTCCGGACGGTTGATGGTGATGCGGACGGCGTTCTCGCCCACTTCGTAGAGGATGTCTTTGTACTCGTTGCTCATGCGGTAGTCCCGTGTGGAGTGATGTGCTGAAAAGGTTTCGGTGCAGGGCGCTCAGCCGTGCATCGTGAGGCCGCCGGAGATACTGACGGTCTGGCCGGTGATGAAAGAGGCATCGTCGCTGGCGAGGAATGCCACCATGCCAGGGTAGTCGTCAGGCACGCCGATGCGGCCGACGGGAACGCTGCGCACCATGCCGTCGCGGATCTTCTGACCTTGCTCGCCGGTGCCGACGAAGGCGTCCATTGCGGGCGTATCGGTCGGGCCGGGGCAGACGTTGTTGATCAGCACATTGCTGCGCGCGAGTTCGCGTGCCAGGGCCTTGCTGAACGCGATCGTTGCGCCCTTGCAGCCGGAATAGACGACCTCGCCGGTCGAACCCACGCGACCCGCGTCGGAGGCGATGTTGATGATGCGGCCGCACTTGCGGTTTGCCATGCCTTGGGCGACAGCGTGTGTCATGTGCAGCGGACCGAACCAGTTGATGCCGACGACCTTCTTCCAGAATGCCTCGTCGGTCTTCAGGAAAGGCATGGGCGTATCCCAGCCGGCGTTGTTCACCAGGATGTCAGTGCCGGTGCCGGTGCCGGTCGCAGCCTCGAAGGACTGCACTGCCGCGACGACGCCCGCGTAATCGGTGATGTCGCAGGTGACGGCGCGGCCCTTGCCGCCGGCGCTCTCGATCGCGGCGACGGTTTCCGCTGCGCCTTCGGCGCGGATGTCGAACACGCCGACTGTCACGCCTTCTTCGGCGAGCCGAAGTGCGATTGCGCGTCCGATGCCGCTGCCCGCCCCGGTAACGATGGCGGTCTTGCCCCTGAGTCCTCGCATTCGATGTCTCCTTGAGTCGCTATGGTTGTTGATGGTGCTGCATAAGTGATGTCAGGCGCCGAGTCGCCCGATGATGGAAATTGCGCAGACGTTCTGGTGCGGATGGCCACCGAGATTCTGGGTCAGGCCGAGGTCGACGCGCGGCAACTGCCGCTCCCCGGCGCGGCCGTGGATCTGCTGGTAGATCTCGTAAATCATTCGCAGGCCGGAAGCGCCGATCGGATGGCCAAAGCACTTCAGGCCGCCGTCGGGCTGCACCGGCAGTGTGCCGTCGCGATCGAACACGCCGTCGAGCACGTCGTGGATCATCCGCCCGCTCTCACTGAAGCCGAGATCCTCCATCAGCACAGCCTCGGTGATCGAAAAGCAGTCATGGACTTCCGCCATCTGGATCTGCGAGCGCGGGGCGCTGACGCGCGCACTCGCGTAAGCGCGTGCCGCCGCGGTCCGCGCCGTCGCGATATGTGCGCCATCCCAATTACTGAAGCCGGCTTCCTCGCCATTGCTGACGGACAGTTCGAGCGCCTTGACCGTCACGGTTTCGGCGTCCCGGCGCAGGCTCCGCGCAATCTCCGGCGTGGTGACGATCGCGCACGCTGCGCCGTCGCTGACGCCGCAGCAATCGTACAGGCCGAGTGGCTCGGCGATCATCATCGCCTTCAGCACGTCCTCTTCGGTAATCCGGTTGCGCAGATGCGCCTTCGGATTGAGCGCGCCATTGGCATGACTTTTCACCGAGATATGCGCCATCGCGCGCTTGAGGTCGGCCATGTCGACGCGGTGCTTCGCTGCGTAGGCCGATGCCAGTTGCGCAAAGGCGCCAGGCGCGGTCGCGTTCGGCAGCCACAAGTCGTTGTTGACGCCGCGGGTGCGCACCGGCAGCCCGCCGTAGCCCGTGTCCTTGAGCTTCTCGACTCCGAGCGCGAGCACGATATCGTAGGCGCCAGAGGCGACCGCGTACGCGGCGCCCCGCAGTGCTTCGGTGCCGGTCGCGCAGGCGTTCTCGACGCGCGTCGCAGCAATGCGCGGCAGGCGTAGCGCCTGCGCCAGCGGTACCGCCGTCTTGCCGACGTTGTTTTCCTCGAGGCACACGCCGAACCACGCGGCTTCGATCTGCGACGCGGCGATGCCTGCGTCGGCGACCGCCTCGTTGAACGCTTCGATCATCAAGTCTTCCGGACCGCAGTCCCAGCGCTCGCCAAAGCGCGAGCAACCCATTCCGAGAATTGCGACCTTGTCGCGAATACCTGTAGCCATCTGGCTGTCTCCTTACTGTCCGCGAGCCGGCGTGGCCTTCCAGAAATAGCGCCGGAAGCCTCTTTTCGAATCGAAATCCTTGACGCGGAACACCATCCGCAGCGGCAGGCCCACCTGCAGTTCATCCGGATCGGTGTCGGCGAATTCCATCAGCACCCGGCCGCCGCCTTCGAAATCGATGTGGCCGAACTGGAATGGTGGACACGGCGTGTAGGCCAGCCAGTCGCTGGTGTGGGAAAGCACGTGCGCCGGAACGTTGGCGAGGCTCTTCGCGTCCTGGGTATCCTGGGCCCGGCATTCCGGATTCACACAGACGCGCGAGCGCGGGAATTGGACCGTTCCGCAATCCGAACAGCATCCACCCTCGAAATGGCTGATTTTCGCTCCCTCGCGCCAGGCGGCGGTCAAGGCGGTCTTGTTGTCGATCTCCGCGCGCATACCCCATTCGAGCGCGATCTGCCCGGTAAAGGACAGGTACTTCATATAGCTCGTTTCGGATCTGCCATCGTCGGCCGCACGTTCGCTGATCGGCTCCTCGGTGCGCCGCAGGAGCAGCGCGTCGCAACCACTGCCGAATGCGACGACAAGGATGAGTGCGCCGGGCGCCGCCGTGCGCAAGGCCGTATCGACCATGGCGAGCGGCTGGGCGCTGCCGAGATCGCCGACTGACTCGAAGTCGGTCGGAACGACGGCCTCGGGACGGATGCCGGCGCGTTTCGCGACCGCTTCATTGACGCGCGATAGCGGTGCCGGCATCGCGAAATGCGCGACATCGCTCGCGGCGAGGCCTGCCGACGTAAGGCACTTGGCGATCGCCCCGGTGACGATCTTCATGTAGCCCTCGTCGCGCACCCAGCGCTCTTCCCAACCATAGTCATAGTCCGAGCCGCTCTCGCGGAAGTGGTCGACGAAGTCCGCCTGCACACTATGGCTTGCGACGTAGGTCGCGATCGCCGGACCGAAACCGATCAGCACACCCGCGGCGCCGTCGCCGAAGATCATTTCCTGTGTACTCGCCGGGCGGGCGACGCGGCGCTCTGCGCCGAGTATGACGCGATGCTCGGGCACGGCGTGACGCAGCGCGCTGACGACCTCCGTGAAGGCGGCGCGTGCGCTCGACGTCACGTCACGCACCGCCAGTTCGTTCCCGAAGCCGAGTGCCGAGGCGACGATGCCGGCATTGATGCGTTCGACGAACGGCAGCGTCGTCGAGGCGAGCGTCAATTCGACCGGCCTCGCGCCCGAAAAATTGGCGAGCAATGCGCGAGCGGCCTCGACCGCCATCGTCACGCTGTCCTCGTCCCAGTTCGCAACCGTACGGCGGCCCTTTGCGAGGGATTTCAGTCCCTGCGCCATCCACCGGTGCTCAGCAAAGATGCTGCTGCGCTCGAGCCTCAAGCGTGGCAGATAGCGACTCGTGGACAGCACGCCATGAATGATTTGAGAGTTGTTCATATGGAGACCGGTGTTGGTTGTTTCCCTGAAAAAACGAGCGCGATCAGGGGAGATCGCTTTCGACTCTCGTGCCCAAACGGTCCAGACAAGAAGTATTGCGTCTTACCGTCATGTGGCACACAATACACTAGTGTAATAAGACGAAGCAAGCCCCTCGGTTGACGTTTCAGAACGTCGAGCTGATGGCGGGGCGCACAGGGCGGCACAGACCTTGAACGAGAGGAGACTGCGGTGGCAAATACAGTGAAACTGCGTGAATGGATGGGAGCGCGATACGCGGTGAGTCTTCCCGACTACCATGCATTGCGCGCATGGTCGGTGCGGGATTTGCCGGCGTTCTGGAGTGGTATGTGGGAATACTTTGGAGTCGAATCGCCGACACCGTATGCGGTGGCACTGAAGGACCTGAAGATGCCCGGCGCCCAGTGGTTCGACGGTGCGCAGGTCAATTACGTGCAGCACTTGTTGCGCCATGTGGAGGCCGGCGACCGTGCCAAAGTCCCGGCGATCATCTTCCGCAATGAGCGCCTGCAGGGCGAAGGTCGCAGCCGCGAGATCGGTTGGACGGAGCTCGCGCAGCGTGTCGCGGCGGTCGCAGCGGCCTTGCATGAGATGGGCGTGCGTCGCGGCGACCGTGTCGCTGCCTATCTGCCGAACATTCCCGAAGCGGTGATCGCATTCCTCGGTTGTGCTTCACTCGGTGCGATCTGGAGCCAGTGCGCGCCGGACATGGGTATCGCGACCGTGCGCGACCGTTTCAAGCAGATCGAACCGAAGGTGCTGATCGCATGCGACGGTACGGTCTATGGCGGCAAGCTCGCCGACCGTCGCGAGCTGATCGCGTCGCTGTTACCGACGCTGCCGAGCGTCGAGATGCTGGTTCTTGTGCCGTATTTGGAGGAGGCGAGCGGCACGCCGGCTGGACTGCCTGATCTTGGCGAGTGGCGCGGACAGATCACGCTGTGGCCGGACTGCGTGGGTTTTGCCGGCGCGCGCGCGCCCGAATGGGTGCC
Source organism: Aromatoleum diolicum (assembly GCF_012910955.1). GTDB lineage: Bacteria > Pseudomonadota > Gammaproteobacteria > Burkholderiales > Rhodocyclaceae > Aromatoleum > Aromatoleum diolicum. The sequence goes on along the minus strand of NZ_WTVQ01000035.1, from coordinate 3,016 downwards.
TTTCGACCACCCGCTGTGGATCGTCTATAGCAGCGGCACGACTGGGCTGCCGAAACCGATCGTTCATGGGCACGGCGGCGTGATGCTTGAAATGCTCAAGCTGCACGCTTTCCATCTCGACCTCGGCCCGAGTGCCGAGACCGGTGACCGCTTCCATTGGTACAGCAGTTCCGGCTGGGTCATGTGGAACCTGCAGATCTCAGCGCTGCTGCTTGGCACGACGATCTGCCTCTACGACGGCCATCCGTCTTTTCCCGCCGCGGACACGTTGTGGCACTTCGTCGACGACGTCGGCGCGACTTTCCTCGGCGCCGGCGCGGCCTATTACACCGGCTGCATGAAGGCCGGTGTCGAGCCGCGCAAAGTGATCGATACGTCGAAGCTGAAGGGGCTCGGCTCGACTGGTTCGCCGTTGCCGCCTGAAGCCTACCGCTGGAGTTATGAGCAGGTGCGCGAGAACATCTGGTGGGGCGTCATTTCCGGCGGCACCGACATTGCGAGCGCCTTCCTTGGCGGTACGCCGGAGTTGCCGACGGTGCCGGGCGAAATGCAGGGTGTGTGCCTCGGCGTCGACGTGCAGGCGTGGAATGAGGCCGGGCAGCCGGTGATCGACGCGGTAGGCGAACTCGTCGTCGTCCAGCCGATGCCGTCGATGCCGCTGAGGTTCTGGAACGACATCGGCAATCGCCGCTATCTCGACAGCTATTTCGACATGTTCCCGGGCATCTGGCGGCACGGCGATTGGTTGCGCATCACGCCGGGCGGCGGCGCGGTGATTTACGGGCGCAGTGATGCGACCTTGAATCGCCACGGGCATCGGATGGGGACGAGCGAATTGTACAGCGCGGTCGAGGCCGCGCCGGAAGTGCTCGACAGCCTTGTCGTCGATATCGAGTACCTCGGGCGCGCGAGCTTCATGTCGCTGTTCGTCGTCCTGCAGTCTGGGCAACAGCTCGACGACGCGTTGGTGGGGGAGTTGCGCCGACGCATCCGTGACGGCGTCTCGCCACGCTTCCTGCCTGACGAGATCGTCCAGATCGCCGAGATTCCCCGGACCCTGACCGGCAAGAAGCAGGAACTGCCGGTGAAGAAGCTGCTACTCGGCAAACCGCTCGCCGAAGTGGTGAACAAGGACGCCTGCGCCAATCCCGAGGCACTGGACTGGTTCGTGGATTTCGCGCGACAGCGCGAAGCCGCTGCAGGCCGACAAGAAACACACGCGTGACAAACCCAAAGGAGTGGATTCATGAACAAGCTATTGGAAGGCAAGGTGGCGCTGGTAACTGGCGCCGGTCGCGGGGTCGGTCGTGGCATCGCGCTGGAACTCGCGAGGGCCGGCGCAAGCATCGTCGTCAATGACCTCGGTGCGACGCTCGACGGCCGGAGCGACGGCGAGCAGCCGGCCCAGGAAGTCGTCGCGGCAATCGAAGCGTTCGGCGGCCGCGCGATTGTCAACGGCGGATCGGTCGCCGACTGGAATGCAGCGCAGGCGATGGTTGCCGACGCGATCGCTGCGTTCGGCCGATTGGACATCGTGGTCAACAACGCCGGCATCCTACGCGACACGATCTTCCATCGCATGACCGAGCAGGAATTCGACGACGTCGTCGCCGTGCACCTGAAGGGCAGCTTCAACGTCAGCAGGGCAGCGGCTCCGATCTTCAAGGAGCAGAATGGCGGCGTCTACATCCACATGACGTCGACGTCCGGCCTCGTCGGCAACTTCGGCCAGGCGAACTACAGTGCGGCGAAGCTCGGCGTTGTCGGCCTGTCGAAATCGATCGCGTTGGACATGCAGAAATTCGGCGTGCGCTCGAACGCGATTGCGCCGTTTGCATGGACTCGCATGATCGATTCGATCCCGAGCGAGACGCCGGAGCAGCAAAAGCGGGTCGAATCCTTGAAGAAACTGGTGCCGGAAAAGGTCGCGCCCTTCGTCGTAGCACTTTGCGCCGATGCTGCCCGGGACGTGACCGGCCAGGTCTTCGGCGTGCGCAACAACGAGATCTATCTCTTCAGCCAGCCTCGCCCGATTCGCACCGCGCATTGTGGTGAGGGCTGGACGCCGGAAGGTGTCCTCGAAACGGCTTTGCCGATGTTCAAGGCCGATTTCTATCCGCTCGACCGTTCCGCCGACGTATTCACGTGGGAACCGGTTTAGATTCAGGCTAAACTATTCGCATGTTTACAGTAAGGATGCTCGTCACGGAAGTGGCGGGCCCGACGCCAATGCCTCCTGCCGATACCGACTGGGAACTCCGCTTGGGATTCCTGATTCACGACGTTTCGCGGCTGCGTCGCAGCGCCTTCGATCGCTGCCTCAAACCGCTCAATGTCACTCGCTCGCAGTGGTGGGTGCTCGCATACCTGTCGCGCGGGGAAGGCATGGCGCAATCGCAACTTGCCGAGGAGTTGGATCTCGGCAAGGTGGCGATTGGTGGGCTGATCGACCGCCTCGAAAAGAGCGGGCTGGTTCGTCGGGAATCCGATCCCAACGACCGCCGCGTCAAGCGCATCTTCCTGAGTCCGAAGAGTAACGAGCTGATCGAGACCATGCGTAAGGTGAACCACCAGCTCAATGAGCAGATCCTCTCCGGGCTGACCGACGAATACTTGACCGCCACAGTGGCGACGCTTGGAACGATGAAACGCAACCTGATGCGATACCTTGAGGCGTCGGGTGGTGCGGACCAGGCGACCGCCGATACGGCCTGATCGCACGATCCGGTAGCGGGCGGCTGCTCGCCGCGGCACGGTCGATGTCCATCCGTAACCCTTGCAATTATATAGTGCGCTAGTGTATGGTATGTATAAATACGTATGTGCGCAGTTACGTTGCAACTGACTGTCCCCGAAAATCGGGCAGAGTCAAATCGTGGAGTGAAGCAATGAAGATCCTGGTACCCGTCAAACGCGTAGTCGATTACAACGTCAAGGTGCGAGTGAAGGGCGACGGCACGGGCGTTGATATTGCGAACGTGAAGATGTCGATGAACCCCTTCGACGAGATTGCAGT
>NZ_WTVQ01000034.1 GCF_012910955.1 Aromatoleum diolicum | reverse complement strand
GGTCAGATGAATTTGCGCAAGTCCATGCCCTGATACAGGCTCGAGACCTGCTCGGCATAGCCGTTGAACTTCAGTGTCGGACGCTTGCGGAATTCTCCGATGCGGCGCTCGCTGGCCTGGCTCCAGCGCGGGTGATCGACGTTCGGATTCACGTTCGCGTAGAAGCCATATTCGTTGGCGGCGGCCTTGTTCCACGCGGTGGCGGGCTGTTTTTCGACGAGGCGGATCGCGACGATCGACTTGGCGCTCTTGAATCCATACTTCCACGGCACCACGATGCGCACCGGTGCGCCGTTCTGGTTGGGCAACACTTCGCCGTAAAGTCCAAGCCCGAGGATGGTCAGCGGGTGCATCGCCTCGTCGATGCGCAGGCCTTCGACGTAAGGCCATTCGAGTACTGGGCGGCGCATCATGATTTTCTCGTCGTAATGGCTGACGAACTCGACGTATTTCGCGCTGCCCAGCGGATCGACCTGCTTTAACAGTGTGGCGAGTGGAAAGCCGAGCCAGGGGATGACCATCGACCACGCTTCGACGCAGCGCAGCCGGTAAATGCGCTCTTCGAGCGGCGCGAGCTTGATCAGTTCGTCGATATCGAAAGTGCGTGGTTTGCCGGCGAGCCCTTCGACACGGAGGGTCCAGGGGCGCACCTGCATCTTGCCGGCATTGGCGGCGGGGTCTTCCTTGTCGGTGCCGAATTCATAGAAGTTGTTGTACGTGGTGACGGATTTGTAGCCGGTTTGCGTCTCGTCGGTGCTGAGTGGCGAGTGCGCCAGCGGGCCGAGCTTTGCTGCCGCAGCATGTGCGTCGTGCGGAAGCCCGAGCCATAGTGCGGTGCCGGCGGCGAGCGTTGCTCCGGCCGACTGGAGGAAGCGGCGGCGATCCTCAAACAGCGCGCGCGGCGTGATTTCCGACGGGAGAATGTCGCTGGGGCGAAGAGTCTGCATGGTGGAATTCCGGTGCGTAATGCGAAATGTTTTCATTTCGGCAGGTGCTGCGCGCCGAAGTTCCAGAAGCCGTGTGGTGCTGGTCAGACGATGGGCACGTCAGGGCGAAATCTGGTGATACACGGTGTTGGCGAGCGGCAGCAGCGCGTCGCGACCGAACTGGCCGGACAGTGCATAAGCGAAGCGGCCATCGACCCAGTAGAACACGCCGACGTCGTTTTCCTGAGCGTAGCGGAAGGCGGTGGTCGACGTGTCACCGTCGCGCACGCTGAGATACAGCGTCAGGCGCCGGCCGGCGTCGTCTTCGTACATGAACTGGGCGCTGGGCCCATCCGTCGCCGGTAGCAGTCGCCCGCCCAGCAGCGCGAAGCCGTGGCTGGCAAGATCCGGAATGCGCACCGGTGCGCCGAGCCGCTTGGTGAGCCAGGTGACGAGGTGTTGTTCCTGATCGGCGCCGACTTCCACCGGATGCTTGATCTCGGGTGAATACACTGCGTGTGCGACGGCCGCCTGGCGTGGCAGTGCGGCGAGCTCGTCGGCTGCGGCGGGCGAGGATTGACCGAGGCGGTAACCCAGACCGGTGCCGATGAGTGCCCCCACGGTGACCCAGGCTGCGACGGCGGCGGCGCGCACGGCACCGGGGCGGCGTCGCTGCTGTTCGACGATGGCGCGCAGCCGCGCCGGGACGGGTTCGTCAAGCACCGCATCGTAGGCCGCGTGGAGCAGTTCATTGCTCTTGCGCCACGCCTCGGCGCGCTCGACGCGTGCCGGATCTTCGGCGAGCCATGCCTCGACCTCGGCGCGACGGGCAGCATCGAGCCGGCCATCCACCCAGCTGTGCAAATCGTCTTCGGAGATCGGGCCGTGCATGCTCATTTCACCACTTTCAGATAATCGGGGACTGCCGTTTGTCCGCTGAGCACCTGGCGCAGGCGCTCGCGTGCCCGCGACAGGCGTGACATCACCGTTCCCACCGGAGTGCCGAGGACGCGAGCGGCCTCTTGGTAACTCAGGTCTTCGAGTCCGACCAGCAGCAGCACTTCGCGCTGCTCCGGTGACAGTTGTTGCAGCGCACGTTCAAGTTCGCGCACTTCTATGCCGTCCTGTTGTTGTGGCCGCACCGCGAGTTCGGGAAGGTCCTCGGGGGCGCGGTAGTCCAGTGCGCCTGCGGCGCGATACTGGTTTACAAACACGTTATGCATCATCGTCAGCAACCAGGCGCGCAGGTTGCCGGGGCGCCACAGACGCCCTTTCACCAACGCGCGTTCGAGCGTGTCCTGCACGAGGTCGTCGGCACGCGCCACGTCGCCGGTCAGCCCGCGGGCGTAGCGGCGCAGGCGCGGGATTTCGGCGAGCAGGGCGTCGTCCGAGAACATTTGTGCCGGCGACTGTCAGGGACGCGCCGTGTGCCAGACACTGTTCACGCCGTCGTCCATGCCGGAGGTGCCGCCATAGCCTTGCATGCCGCCACAGGCGCTCAGTACGAGGGCAAGCAGGGGGGGGCTCAGCTTGGCAATTGTGTTCATGATCCGATTCCTTCGCGCGTGAGAGGTATTACATGAACAGGCCGGCACCGGCAGTTATTCCATCGCAGACACGGAGTATCGCGGTGCGAGGCGGTGAGCGAGCGCGTCGGTGGTCGATCTTGGGCTAGAATCGAACGCTTGCCAACGTACCCCTGCAGAGTTTCGCCATGTCCGCCTCAGTCAAGATTCACATCGACGATGTCCGCATCCAGGAAATCAAGGAACTGGTGCCCCCTGCCCATGTGCTGCGCGAGTTTCCCGCGACGCCCAGGGCCGCGGAAGTCGCGTACGACGCGAGGCAGGTGATCCATCGCATCCTGTATGGCGCGGACGACCGCCTGCTGGTCATCATCGGGCCATGCTCGATCCATGATATCGACGCAGCGCTCGAATACGCGTCCAGGCTGAAGGCTGAAACTGACCGGTTCAAGGACGACCTGCTGATCGTCATGCGGGTCTATTTTGAGAAGCCGCGCACCACCGTAGGCTGGAAGGGGCTGATCAACGATCCGTATCTCGACAACAGCTTCCGCATCAACGAGGGGGTGCGCCTTGCCCGCAAGCTGTTGTGGGAGATCAACGAGTTGGGTCTGCCGGCGGGGACCGAGTTCCTCGACATGATCACGCCGCAGTACATGGGTGACTTGATCTCGTGGGGTGCGATTGGTGCGCGTACCACCGAAAGCCAGGTCCATCGGGAACTGGCGTCCGGCCTGTCGTGTCCGGTGGGTTTCAAGAACGGTACCGACGGCAACGTCAAGATCGCCGTCGATGCGATCAAGGCGGCGCAGTCGCCGCACCATTTCCTGTCAGTGACCAAGGCCGGCCATTCGGCAATCGTGTCGACGCTGGGTAACGAGGACTGCCACGTGATTTTGCGCGGCGGCAAGAACCCCAATTATGACGCTGCGAGCGTCGACGCCGCCTGCAAGGAGCTCGCTGCGTCGGGGGTTCCGGGCAAGGTAATGATCGACTTCTCGCATGCCAACAGCCGCAAGCAGTATCGCCTGCAGATCGATGTGGCGCGTGATGTCGCGACACAGATGGCGGCCGGCGACGACCGCATCATCGGCGTCATGGTCGAGTCGCACCTCAAGGAAGGTCGCCAGGATCTGGTGCCGGGCAAGGACTTGGAATACGGCAAGAGCATCACGGATGCCTGCATTGGCTGGGAAGACAGCGTGACCGTGCTCGAAATTCTGGCGGAAGGTGTGCGCCAGCGCCGCATCCGTCGAGCCGCCGAGTTGGAGTGACCGCGCTGACGCGCCCCGATCGCTAGTGTGGCGTGGGACTATCCTTGCGCGCGCTTTCCTGCAACGGGGCCCGTGCGCGGCGTGCGTGTACCATCGCCGAGTAAGTCCTGTCCAGCACACGGTTGGCGAGCAATAGCATCGCGGCGGCGACGAACAGTGTCGTCGTGATGACGATTGTCAGAATGAGCTGCTGACGTGCTTCCAGCGCAGTGATGTCGTGTGCCAGCAGGACAGTGCCGACGCTTCGCCCGGCGGCGTCGGTGAGTGGCAGGGAGCCGAATTCCACCGAACGGTCGTCCGCCGTGACGCGATGTTGACCGTCGAGCGCCGTTCCGCCGCGGGACGCGCCGGGATGTGCGAGGAGGAGCAGGTCCGAGGCCCTGCGGGTACGACCGGCGACCACCCGGTCGGGTAGAAGATCCCAGTTCTTCGCGTCCCCGAGCATCTCCATCCCTGACTCCCATTGCGGGCGGTCAAGGTGGCGCTTGTCTACTAGCAAATAGAGATCCACCCCAGTCAGCTCGTGCAACTGCGTCAACGTGTGGTCGATCTCCATACCCAACTCGATGTACCCCAACAGCACACCGTTCATGTCGCGCCATGGCTCGACGACGCGCAGGGTGAACAAACCCCGCTGTCCGAGTTCGAGTCCCGCCGCCGTCTGTCCGGTTTCGGCCGCACGCATCAGGGTGGTGCGTTCGACGATATCGCCGTGACTGCCCGGCCGCTGCACGCGCAGGAACATGCGGCGGTCGGTGCCGATGAAGTAGAAATGGGTGATGTTGTGGTCGCGCAGCAGTCCCGCGAAAAGCCCCTGCGTTGCCCTCAGCAGCGTGTTGCGTTCGCCGCCGACAAATGCGCTTCTGATGCTGTCGTTGTGTGTAATGGCCTTGAGCGTCGCGCCCAGCTTGTCCGAATCGCGGCTGATTGCCAGATCGAAAGCCTCGTGGACGGCCGTGTTGATCCGTGCGCGCGTAGCCGCGACGGATTGCTGCTCACGCAGCGACTCGGCGACAAGGAAAGTCGTCAGCAGCAACGCCATGCCGATGGCCAGAGGCACCAGCAGCACGCGTTTGTATTCCGCGCGCCGAGGCAGGGGGCGCAAGTTCATCAACGCGACGGAGCGACGGTTCAGGCGTTCTTGCGCTTCTGCCAGAGCACGTCGCCGCGGCCGCCGGCGCGGTTCAGCACGCGCCCGAGCACGAACAGCAGGTCAGAGAGGCGGTTCAGGTATTGGCGCGGGCCATCATTGACTGCTTCTTCAAGCGCCAGCGCCACCAGTGCCCGTTCAGCGCGACGGCACACGGTACGCGCGTGATGCGCCAGCGCCGCCGGGCGGGTGCCACCCGGCAGGATGAAATCCTTCAGCGGTTCCAGCGGTTCGTTGAGCCTGTCGAGTTCAGTTTCGAGCTTTTCCACCTGCTTCATGGTGATCATGCTCATGCCGGGGATGCATACCTCGCCACCAAGGTCGAACAGGTCGTGTTGCGCATCGGTCATTAGTGCGCGTACATCGTCGGGCAGCTCCTCGCACAGCAGCAGGCCGACCACCGCGTTGAGTTCATCGACTTCGCCCAATGCGTGGATGCGCAGGCTATTTTTGGAGACGCGCTTGCCGTCGCCCAGTCCGGTCGTGCCGGCGTCGCCGGTGCGGGTGTAGATTTTGGAGAGTCGGTGTCCCATGGATTGAGGCTCTGTTAGGGGTGGATTGGCGATTATAGGCGAAGCTGGCGGAACCCCGGCGGCGGTCCGCAGGTCGCCGCCAAACGTCATGATAAACTGCCATATTCGCCCGCGTGCCGGGTTTAACGCATCCCAGCCAGACACAGACTGCCCATGAAAAGCGCCGAAATCCGAGAGAAATTCCTCAAGTTCTTCGAGTCGAAAGGTCACCAGATCGTCGCCTCCAGTTCGCTGGTGCCGCATGAAGACCCGACCCTGCTGTTCACCAACGCGGGGATGAACCAGTTCAAGGACGTCTTCCTTGGCTTCGACAAGCGCCCGTACTCGCGCGCGACGACTTCGCAGAAATGCGTGCGCGCCGGCGGCAAGCACAATGACCTCGAGAACGTCGGCTACACGGCGCGGCATCACACCTTCTTCGAGATGCTCGGCAACTTCAGCTTTGGCGACTATTTCAAGCGCGACGCGATCACCTACGCGTGGGATCTGCTGACCGCCGAATTCAAGCTGCCGAAGGACAAGCTGTGGGTCACCGTCTATGCCGAGGACGACGAGGCGTATGACATCTGGACGAAGGAAGTCGGCGTGCCGGCCGAGCGCGTGATCCGCATCGGCGACAACAAGGGCGCGCGCTACGCCTCCGATAATTTCTGGATGATGGGCGACACCGGCCCCTGTGGCCCGTGCACCGAAATCTTCTACGACCACGGCCCGGAAATCTGGGGCGGCCCCCCGGGATCGCCGGAAGAAGACGGCGATCGCTACATCGAGATATGGAACAACGTATTCATGCAGTTCAACCGCGACGAGGCAGGCGTGATGCATCCGCTGCCCAAACCCAGCGTGGATACCGGCATGGGTCTGGAGCGCGTCTCGGCCGTGCTGCAGCACGTGCATAGCAACTACGAGATCGACCTGTTCCAGAACCTGATCCGCGCGGCCGCGCGCGAGACTCTGTGCGCGGATCTCGACAGCCCCAGTCTGAAAGTGATTGCCGATCACATCCGCGCCTGTTCCTTCCTGATTGCCGACGGTGTGATCCCGGGGAACGAAGGTCGCGGCTATGTGCTGCGTCGCATCATCCGGCGCGCGATTCGCCATGGTTACAAGCTCGGTGCGCGTGCGGCGTTCTTCAATCGTCTGGTCCCGGATCTCGTCACCGAGATGGGCGAGGCGTACCCCGAACTGAAGGCTGGCCAGGCGCGTGTCGTCGAGGTGTTGCGTCAGGAAGAGGAGCGCTTCTTCGCGACCATCGAGAATGGTATGGCGATCCTCGAGGCCGAACTCGCGGCGATGACTGCGGCCGGCAATCAAGTCTTCAATGGCGAAACAGCTTTCAAGCTGCACGACACCTACGGCTTTCCGCTCGATCTGACGGCGGATGTGTGTCGCGAGCGCGAGGTCATCGTCGACGCTGCGGCGTTCGACGCGGCGATGGCGCGTCAGAAGGAGCAAGCGCGCGCTGCGGGCAAATTCAGGATGGCGGCGAACCTGGAATACGAAGGTCCGGAGACCGCCTTCCATGGTTACGAGCGGCTCGAAGAGCGCGGCAATGTGCTGGCGCTTTACAGGGACGGTGCGCCGGTCAATGAATTGGTTGAAGGCGACATCGGTGTCGTGGTGCTCGACAACACCCCGTTCTATGCCGAGTCGGGCGGCCAGGTCGGGGATCGGGGCGAGTTGCGCGGTGGCGTCGGGATCTTCGCGGTCGAGGACACGCAGAAGATCCAGGCCGCGGTTTATGGTCATCACGGTGTTGTGAAAACCGGTCGCCTGTCGGTGGGACAGGGTGTGGCCGCGCGCGTCGATACGATCGCCCGTGCGCGTACCCAGCGCAACCATTCGGTCACCCATCTGATGCACAAGGCGCTGCGTGAGGTGCTTGGCGGTCACGTGCAGCAGAAGGGGTCGCAGGTCGATCCTGACAAGACACGCTTCGACTTCGCCCACAATGCGCCGCTGTCGGCCGAGGAAATCCGTGAGGTCGAGGAGATCGTCAATACCGAGATCCTGGCCAACATCGCTACTGATGCGCGCGTGATGCCGCTCGACGAAGCGCAGAAGTCCGGCGCGATGATGCTCTTCGGCGAGAAATATGGCGACGAAGTGCGCGTGATGGCGATCGGCTCGAGCAAGGAGCTGTGCGGCGGTACACACGTGGCGCGCACTGGCGACATCGGTCTCTTCAAGATCGTGTCGGAAGGCGGCGTCGCCGCCGGGGTGCGTCGTGTCGAGGCGGTGACCGGCGAGCGCGCGCTGCACCATGCGCAGGAGCAGGAGCGTCGCATGCAGGGCATTTCGGCTTTGCTGAAGGTGCAGCCGGACGAGGTGACCGAGCGCGTGGCCGGCATTCTCGATCACGTGCGTGCGCTGGAGAAGGAGCTGGCGCGCTTGAAGTCGAAGCTGGCGGCGAGCCAGGGTGATGATCTGGTGAGCCAGGCTGCCGACGTGAAGGGCATCAAGGTGCTGGCGGCGATGCTGGACGGTGCCGATGTCCCGACCCTGCGGGAGACGATGGACAAGCTGAAGGACAAGCTGAAGTCGGCGGCGATCGTGCTGGCGTCGGCGTCCGAGGGCAAGGTCAGCCTGATTGCCGGCGTGACTGCGGATCAGACGGGAAAGGTCAAGGCGGGCGAGCTGGTGAACTTCGTCGCGCAGCAGGTCGGTGGCAAGGGCGGTGGCCGGCCGGACATGGCGCAGGCGGGCGGCACGGAGCCGGCGAAGCTGCCGGGGGCGCTGGCGGCCGTGGCTGACTGGGTCGCGGCGAAGCTTTAAACGGACTTGTTGGTGTTGGTCGTTTGGCCGGCGGAGCTTCGAGGCGGCGTCGGGGCCTTCTCCGGGCAGGAGTTCGCGGCCCGTGGCTTTCCCGCCAAATAGTCCTCAGTGCGGGCGTCGGCGCAAACTCGGGCGCGATGCGCCCTCAGACATGCGCCGCCGTGTTTTCCCCGCGGCGGACCATTCGGCGGCGCTCTCGACAACCCGCAAAGGGAAGGCCCCGACGCCTGGCGTATGCCGGCGATCGGGGCCTTATCTTGAGGTGATATGGGTGCTGTGTCTTAGAACGGCAGCTCGAGGCCGGGCCACACCTGGTTGATGGCGCTGCGGAACGCTGCCTGAATGCGCGCGATCGCCTCTTCGCTGTCGGCTTCGAAGCGCAGCACGACGACCGGGGTGGTGTTCGAGGGGCGGGCGAGACCGAAGCCGTCGGTGTATTCGACGCGTACGCCGTCGAGCGTGATGATTTCGCCGGCCCCGTCGAAGCGGGCTGATTCCTTGAGGCGGCGCACCAGTTCGAAGGGTTCGCCTTCGGCCATCTTGATGTTCAGTTCCGGCGTGCTGACGGCATCGGGCAGCGCCTTCAGCACCGCGCTGGGGTCGGCGTGGCGCGACAGGATTTCCAGCAGGCGCGCGCCGGCGTACAGGCCGTCGTCGAAGCCGAACCAGCGTTCCTTGAAGAACACGTGGCCGCTCATCTCGCCGGCGAGCGGTGCGCCGGTTTCCTTGAGCTTGGCCTTCACCAGCGCGTGGCCGGTGTTCCACATCGTCGGTTTGCCGCCGTGCTGGCGGACCCAGCCGGCGAGATTGCGCGTGCACTTCACGTCATAGATGATTTCGCCGCCTGGCACGCGCGACAGGACGTCGGCGGCGAACAGCATCAGCTGGCGGTCGGGGAATATGATCTCGCCGTCTTTCGTGACAACGCCCAGGCGGTCGCCATCGCCGTCGAAGGCGAGGCCGAGTTCGGCGTCGGTTTCGCGCAACGCGCGGATCACGTCCTGCAGGTTTTCGGGTTTGGACGGGTCCGGGTGGTGGTTCGGGAAGGTGCCGTCCACGTCGCAGAAGAGTTCCACGAGTTCGCAGCCCAGGCGACGGAAGAGTTCGGGCGCGACGCCGCCGGCGACGCCGTTGCCGCAGTCGACGACGATCTTCATCGGGCGGGCGAGTTTGACGTCCGAAACCACGCGATCCAGATACGCATCGACGACCTCGGCCTCGCGCAGGCTGCCCGCGCCGTGCGCAAGGTCGTTTTCGACGATGCGGCGACGCAGGTCCTGGATCATCGCGCCGTACAGAGTCTGGCCGCCGAGCACCATCTTGAGGCCGTTGTAGTCGGGCGGGTTATGGCTGCCGGTGACGCTGACGCAGGAGTCGGTACCGAGCTGGTAGGCGGCGAAGTAGGTCAGCGGGGTGGGTACGCAGCCGATATCGACAACGTCGACGCCCGCCGCACGGATACCGTCCGCCAGTGCGCTGGCGAGTTCGGGGCCCGACAGCCGGCCGTCGCGACCCACCGCAATGGCGCGCTGCGAGCGGGCGCGCGCTTCGGAGCCGAGGGCGTGACCGATGGCGCGCACGGCGTCGGCGGTCAGCGTGCGATCGACGATGCCGCGTATGTCGTATGCCTTGAAAATTTCTGCCGCGGGCGCGGAATACGAAGTCGAAGTCATGTTCGATGCGTGCTTATCAGAGGTTGGAACGCAGAATGCAAGCGGCCGGCACAAGATGATTGCCGAACGTGCCAAGTGCGCGCAGATTACCGCAGTTCATCGCCGGGATGGCGCCGCAGCAGCGACAAAAGTATGGCAACGTGTTGCAGTGGGCGATCAGTGCACAACGCGGGGGGCGTCCTGGCCTGCAAGTTGCTGGACGTCGGGGGTCGGCGACGCGTGGTGCATGACGAGGCGCCAGCCGAGTGCGCCGCGCGCATAGACGTTGGTTGCGACCATCGGTGGGTGCAGTCGCTCATCGCCCTCGATGGCCACGTGTTCGATCACGTTGTGCACCGTGAGCAGCATGTTGGCGCTGACGACGCGGTGCGAAGTCTGGACCTGCAGGCGAACTCCGCCGGCGAACAGTTGACGCCAGGATTCGCGAATTGCGGCAAGGCCGACCAGACGTGGGCTGTCAGGGTGTATGCAGACTACCTCTTCGTCTTCCGACCACACCGACATCATGGCGTCGAGGTCCGAGCGTGCCAGGGCATCGTAGAAGCCAGCCTCGGCGTCGGCCGCGGAAGTGAAGATCGGTTTGCTCACGTGAGATGCTCTTTGTGGAGAGGCTTGCTGCGGAGATGCCATGGGGGCGTTTCCGCCCCCATGGATCGAACTGCGGCCGTTGTGGCGGCGCTCAGTGGTGGCCCGTCGGGCGCTCGCCGGTGAACACGTACTTGGCGCTGCAATACGGACACACCGCCTCACCGTCCGCCAGAACGTCGAGAAACACGCGCGGGTGTCGCGACCACAGCGGCGCGTCGGAGCGCGGGCAGTGCAGCGGCAGGTCGTGGGCCGTAACGGCGATGGGTTCGTTCTTGTCCTGGTTTTCAGCCATGGCAGGAGTTTCCTCAGACGTAGGTGAGCCAGCGCTCGTATTCGGGCGCGCGGCCATTGACGATATCGAAGAAGCGCGACTGGATCTTGGTCGTGATCGGGCCACGGCGCCCTTCGCCGATGACGCGGTTGTCGAGTTCGCGGATCGGTGTGACTTCGGCCGCGGTGCCGGTGAAGAAGGCTTCGTCGGCGATGTAGATGTCGTCGCGGGTGAGGCGTCGGGATTCGACCGTGTAGCCGAATTCGCGCGCGACCTGGATCACCGAGTCGCGGGTGATGCCGGTCAGTGCCGATGCGATCTCGGGTTCGTAGATTTTGCCGTCCTTGATCACGAAGAGGTTCTCGCCCGAGCCTTCGGCGACAAAGCCCTGGGTGTCGAGCAGCAGCGCCTCGTCATAGCCGTCTTCGGTGGCTTCGAGATTCGCGAGGATGGAGTTGGCGTAGCTGCCGGACATCTTCGCACGCGGCATCGTGACGTTGACATGGTGGCGCGAGAAGGATGACGTCTTGATGCGGATACCCTTTTCGAGACCTTCCTCGCCGAGGTAAGCACCCCACGGCCAGGCTGCGATGGCGACATGCACGGTGGCGCCGCGCGTCGAGATGCCCATCTTCTCCGAGCCGTAGAACGCAAGCGGTCGCAGGTAGCAGGACTCGAGCTTGTTGGCGCGCACGACTTCCTTCTGCGCTTCCATCAACTCGTCCTTCGAATAGGGGATCTCCATGCGGTAGATCTTGCCGGAGTTGATCAGGCGCTGGGTATGCTCGGGAAGACGAAAAATCGCGGGTCCCTTGGCGGTGTTGTACGCGCGAACGCCCTCGAATACGGCCAGGCCGTAATGCAGGGAGTGGGTCAGGACGTGTGTGGTTGCCTCGCGCCATGGCACGAGTTTGCCGTCCTGCCAGATGAAACCGTCGCGGTCAGCCATGGACATGGTGGGATTCTCCAGCGGATTTGAGTATTCAGGGGGCCGCCCCGCAGGGCGGAACGAATTCATAATTTTAGCGCAAACGGGAAGGGTTTGCGGGCCTTCAAGGGTGTTGCCGCTTACTGCGGATGCCAGCCCAGTACCAGCAGCATGACCGTGAAACCGGCGACATAGGCGATCGGGATGTGCCAGCCGTGGCGCAGCCATTGGGCGGCCGAGCGCGCCTCGGGGTACATGTTCGACAGAGCGACGCCGGCGGAGGAGCCAAACCACAGCATCGATCCGCCGAAGCCGACGGCATAGGCGAGGAAGCCCCAGTCGAAGCCGCCCTGGCGGATGGCAAGGGCGGTCAGCGGGATGTTGTCGAACACCGCCGAGACGAAGCCCAGCGCGAGCGCGCTCATCCACGAGGCAGGGGGCAATTCATTGACCGGCATCATCGACGCGCAGCCCACCAGCGCCAGCAGGAAGATCGAGCCGCGCGCCGTTTCCGGCAGGACTTCCCAGTCGTGTCGGCGCAGTTTTACGGTCAGCATGATCGCGACCCACACGGCGACGCCGATGAACGGGAAGCTGCTGGCGATGCTCGGTGCCGCGATATTGACGGTGACGTTGGTGCCGATGGCCAATCCGAGCATCAGCCCGACGATGGCGATCCGCGCCCAGTCGATATGCGTATGCTGGTGCGCATGCTTGTTGATCGGCGAGTGAGCGTGCTGCTGTTTGGCAGCGATGACGCCGAAAATGCACAGCGCGACGGCGGCGCCGAGGGCCGCTTCAAGCACCGCGAGGGGCGAGACGCCCGCGATCCACATCATCGTGGTGGTGGTGTCGCCGACCACCGAGCCCGCACCGCCGGCGTTTGACGCCGCGACGATGGCCGCGAGGTAGCCGATATGCACACGGGCGCGGAAAAGCTGGTGCGCCATGGCGCCGCCGATCATTGCGGCGGCGATATTGTCGAGAACCGCCGAGATGCAAAACACCATCACCAGCAGTGCGAAGGCGCCTTTCCAGTCATGCGGCAGATACTTCGGCAGGATCACCGGGACATGACTCTTCTCGAAGTGGCGCGCGAGGATCGCAAAGCCCATCAGCAGGCAGAACAGGTTGGCGAAGGTCACCCACTCGTGGCCGAGGTGGCTGAAATAGCCCGCCAGGCCAGCTCCGGTGGCAAAACCGGTGAAGATGATCTTGTACACGCTGATGACGGCAAAGCCGGTCAGCGCGACGTACAGGGTGTAATGATGAAAAAGTGCGACCCCGAGCAGGGTGGCGGCGAAGAGGATGAAGTCGATCGGGATGCCAGCGAGAGAGGGTGTCATGGTGAGGGGACGTCGAGCCTCTGCCGGGCGATTGGGCGCCCGCACGAAGCAGGGTGTTGTTGGTTTTAAGGAAGCGGCATGATAAGGCACTGTGCGTGCGCCGGTCACGGCCCACCGCGGGATTGTCGAACAAAACTCTGGATGACCCGGCACAGAAGCGGACTCGCCGGGTGTTTGACGGAGCGCGCTAGAATGCGAATTTTTTGCGGTATGGCGGCGATGGAGAGAATCTGGAAACCGAATGTGACGGTGGCGTCGGTGATCGAGCGCGATGGGCGCTTTCTGGTGGTCGAGGAAGAGACCGCGGATGGCTTGCGCTTCAATCAACCCGCCGGACATCTGGAAGCGGGGGAGTCGCTGATCGAGGCGGCTGCGCGCGAGACCCTGGAAGAGACCGCGCACGGGTTCGTGCCGGAGTATCTCGTGGGCATTTACCAGTGGCCGGTGCCGAATGGCGACATCACCTATCTGCGCTTTGCCTTTGGCGGCACTGCAGGGGCCGAGCAGGCGGGGCGGGCGCTGGATGCAGGCATCGTTCGCGCGCTTTGGCTTACCCCCGACGAGTTGCGTGACTGCCGCGCGCGCCATCGCAGTCCGCTGGTGATGCAGTGCGTCGAAGACTGGATTGTCGGGCGGCGCTATGCGCTCGAGCTGATCCGGCATTATTCGGCCTGATCGATGCCGATGCGTGCCGTCGTGATCGCCTGCGTGATGGGATGCTGTGGCGTAGCGCATGCGGGGGCGTCGCTGGAAGTGTGTTTCAACTATGGTTGCGCGAGTGCCGTGCCGGTGATTCTGGATGATGATCGGTTGGCCACTGCCGGCGAGGTGTTGCATGGGGCGTCCGATGCGGTGACGGAACGCACGGCCATTGCGCGTGCGGTAGGTATGTTGCATCGCCTGGCGGGGGAACAAACGCCGATCGTGGCGGACCGCGCCGGCAATTTTCTCGATAACGGGGTCGACGGGCGCATGGATTGCATCGATCACTCGACCAACACCACGCGCTTTCTCGAGCTGATGGCCGCGCGCGGCTGGCTGCGGTTTCATCGCGTGTTGCCTCCGGCGCGACGCGCGCTGTTGATCTTCCAACACTTTTCGGCGGCGATCGAGGAGCTTGACGTACCGCTCGCGGAGGCGCCCGTGTCGCCCCCCGTGGCGATTCCAGACTACGTGGCGACGATGCTGGCCCTGTGCGACTGCAGCGAAGTGCTGGCGGAGATTGCTCCGGCGGAACACGCGCAGACGCTGCTGCGGCAGGCTGAGCCGGGTGCGCGCTTTGTGGTCGATAGTTGGTTTGTGGATCATGGTGAGCCGGCGGTAGTCTTGCCGCTGGCCGAATGGCTGAATGGAGAAGGACCGAATGTCCAGTAAAACCGATCCGAACGGGATGAAAGTGGTCGTCGGCATGTCGGGCGGCGTCGACTCCTCGGTGACCGCGCTGTTGCTCAAACAGCAGGGCTACGAGGTCACGGGCCTGTTCATGAAGAACTGGGAAGACGACGATGACGACGAATATTGTTCCACGCGTCAGGATCTGGTCGATGTGGCGTCGGTCTGCGACGTGATCGGCATCGACCTCGAGGTAGTCAATTTTTCCGCCGAATACAAGGACCGCGTGTTCGCCGATTTCCTGCATGAATACGAGGCCGGACGTACGCCGAACCCCGATATCCTGTGCAATTCGGAAATCAAGTTCCGCTGCTTTCTCGACCATGCGATGCAGCTCGGTGCGGATCGCATTGCGACCGGGCACTACGCCGGCGTGCGCGAGTGGGTGAATGACGGACGCACCGAATTCCAGCTGCTCAAGGCCGAGGACGGCACCAAGGACCAGAGCTACTTCCTCTATCGCCTGAGTCAGGCGCAACTGGCGAAGACGCTGTTTCCGCTGGGCGGGCTGTATAAGCGCGAGGTGCGCAGGATCGCTGCCGACGCCGGCCTGCATGTCGCGGAGAAGAAGGACTCGACCGGGATCTGCTTCATCGGCGAGCGGCCGTTCCGCGAGTTCCTGATGCGCTACCTGCCGACAAAGCCGGGCGAGATTCGCAGCCTCGACGACGGTCGCGTGCTCGGCGAGCACCAGGGGCTGATGTATCACACCATCGGCCAGCGCAAGGGGCTGCACATCGGCGGCATCAAGGGCAAGCAGGACGAGGCCGGCGAGCACGAGGCCTGGTACGTCGCGGGCAAGGATGTGAAGGCGAACGTGCTGTACGTGGTGCAGGGGCACGAGCACCCGGCGCTGCTGAAGACGCGCCTGACGGCCACTGACCTGAACTGGATTGCCGGGCGCGACCCGCATACCCACTGGGTGTACACGGCCAAGCCGCGCTACCGCACGCCGGACATGCCGTGCGAAATCGATGCGCTGGCGGACGGCCGGGCGGAGATCGCGTTCGCCCAGCCGCAATGGGCGCTCACGCCGGGGCAGAGCGTGGTGGTGTATGAATCGAAGGTGTGCCTGGGCGGCGGGGTGATCGTCTAGACGTTTCGGGGAGGGCGCTCCGCTGCCGTGGCTGCGGCGGAGCGATGCGGATTACGTGGGGTTCTTGTCCGCAAGGCCCTTTTTCAGCAGTTTCTCGACGAGCGGATTGATGGCAACTCCGCCGCCGTTGGCGGTGTTGTCTTTACCGAAGCGGTTCGGCGTGCCGGCATTTTTCATGCGGTCGCGGATTTTCAGGCCATTGAGTTTTTCGAGGTCGGTTTTTTTCATCGGTGATATCCGGTGTCGGAAGAACGGCGGACATGCTGCCGCGGGGCAGGCTGTCGGGATGCCGGGTGGAGGATCAGGGGGCGAGCGGTGCGGGGTGGATGCGCGGGTGCAGGCCGCGGCGATAGTGCTCGCAACGCTCGATGTATTCACGGGTGGTCTTGGGCATCGGCACGCGCGCCCGCGTGATGTAGCTCACCAGATCGCGGCCCTGCAGGATCAGGTTCACCCCGTCCACGGCAAGCTGCAGGTCATGTGCCGTGGTCGCTCCCGCTAGCCGCGGGCTGGTGCTGCCGAGACGTTCGGCTGCGACGGCAAAATCGGCCCACACGTCGAAGATCGCCGGATCGGTGCGCAGCGTTTCGCACTTGACCTTGGCGGCTTCGGTGAAACGCAGCGTGGGGTCTTCGATGCCTTCGAAGTAGCGCGAACCGGCAAAGGTTTCCACCATCACGCCGCCGATTCGGTCGATGTCGCGCAGGGTTTGCGAAATCTTGATGTAACGGCTGTCGTAGAAGGCTTCGACCGGAATCGAGAAAGCGCGGAAGGGCTCGCCCCACAGTTCGTCGATACCTTCCTCGCCGCTGCGGTGGCGCACCATCTTGCCGAGATTCAGCGCTTCCTGAAGGCAGAAACCGCACTCGCGCATCAGCGCGTTGTCAGTCTGGATCTCGATGCCGAGTTCCTGCAATTCCATCAGTTTCGTGAAGATGTCGGTCGCGCGGTTGAACAGCGCGCCGGCGAGCATCGCGCCTTTGACGCGTTTGCGTTCCGGATCGGGCTCAACTTCGAAGGCTTGCCGGGCTTCGTCCAGCCGTTTGCCCGGGATGTTGATGCCGTGTTCGACATGGTTGAACAGGCGTCGGGTGAGACCCTCGATCAGTTGGCGTTTGGCGCGCAGGGTGTCGGCCGGCGGGTCATAGGCCTTGATCCAGTAGCCATCGTAGAAAACGCGTTCCACGCCGTCGATGAAACGCTTGGTGCCGTTGGCGGTGACGGATGTATTCATTGAAGGTGCTGCCCGGGCGAATTGTGCAGGAGGCGCGTGAGCGTAGGATCGTCTGTGCTGAAAGCCGAATCTTACGGCAAGCGTGCGTGGACGACGCTGCGCGTCCCGACAATTTTTTCCGCGACATGATTCGCATCCCGTCGATGGCGGGTGGCGCAAATGCGCTGCGGGCGGGGGCTCACACGAGGTCGGACGGTATGACGGCGCGCAGCACTGTCTGCGTTTCCCCGTCGCGGACGCGGTTGCTGAACCACCATAGTGCGCCCTTCTTGATCGTCCAGTCCGCTTCGACCCCCGACAGCAGCAGCGCGGCCATGCGTCCGAGCGCAGGCTGGTGGCCGACGACGAGGCAGGCGGTTCCCGAATCCGGCCAACCGGTCGCCGCGAGCAGGTCGGCAACATTGCCGTCCGGGCCGAGCGTCGGCACGACCTCGAAGCTGTCGCTGAAGGCCGTTGCGGTCTGGCGGGTGCGCACCGTCGGGCTGACGAGCACGCGCAGCTTCTTCGGGCGGCGCTGGTCCAGCCACGCGGCGACCTTCTGCGCCTGCCGCTGGCCACGCTCGGTCAGTTCGCGCGCGTGGTCCGGGCTGCCGTCGACCGCCTCGGCATGGCGCCATAGCAACAGGTCCATGATGTCCTCCTCCTTGAAAGGGGCGACAGCCTATGCGGTATCCATTGCGTCAGGATGACAGCCGTTCCGTGGTGTAGCCGAGCCGTGCAGTGTCGCGTGTGCGTGCTCTACTTGCCCCAAGGCTTTTTGCCGGGCAGCAGCCGGTCGAGGTCGCGCAGCGCACGGCGGCCGAGGCGGGCATAGTCCCGCCCGTGCCAGCCGCACACGAAGGCTGCGGCCGCGCGCAGTTCGGGTGTCTCGCCTGCCCACTGCGCAAGCCGGTCGCGGGCGACATCGACGTCATTGATGAAGCCAAGTGCATTTTGCGCCCGAACGACGGCGGCGAGGTAGGCCTTGCCTGCCTTGGCAGGCATCAACGGGGCGAAGAATTCGATGCCGTAGCGCAGCCGTTTGAGCGCGATGCGCAGGGCATGCAGGTGGGCGGGCACACGGTCGGCGGCCGCTGCATGGCGGCGGCGGACTTTCTTGAGCAACCGGTCCAGTTGCAGCCGGGCGAAGGTGCGCAGGTCCGTGGCACCGATCAGGCTGTTGGCAGGCAGCGCGTACAGTGCGGCGCTGAAACCGAACAGCAGGCGCCCCTGGGCGGCGGGATCGAGGCTGCGCAGGGCGTCCTGACGTGCCTGGTCGCGGGCGTCGCGGACACGCTCGGCAAGCCGGGCCACCGCCGCCGCTTCGCTGCCGCTGTGGCCGGCGTCGTCGGTGGTGACCGGTGCCAGAATTTCCTCGTACAGCACGTCAAGGTCGCGCGCTTCGGCAAAGGTGTCGGCGTTCTGGGCGAGACGCGCCTTCCAGTCGTCAACGAAATCGGCCGGCAGGGCCGGCGCGAAGAGATCCAGCAGCGAGCGCAGGCGCCTCAGCGCGACTCGCAACTGGTGGATGAATTCGGGTGTGCCCCCGGTCGCGGCACCCACGGCGTTGGCCTGCCACTGACGCAGGCAGGAAGACGCCAGGCTGCGAAAGGCTTCGACGGGCGTCTGGTTGGCGTCGATGGTCGAGGTTTCGGCGCGCAGCGGAGTGAGAGGCTCACCCAGATGCAGACGGAAGCCGCGTTCAGCCTTGCTCAGGTCGCCAGGCATCAACGGGATGTCGGCGGCGAGGCGACAGGCGAGCAGCAGCAGGTCGAGCGGCTGTCCCTCGACCAACTCGAGCTCGAGTTCGCAGATCGGTTCGCGGCGTTCTCCGGCGATAACCTCGCCGGTGTCAATCATCATCAGGATGCGTGCCGTGTCATCCTGCGTATAGAGACGGGTTTCGCGCCGGAACCGGGTTGAAAATACCGGTGCCAGGTCGGGCGAATGGCGCAACAGGAGTTTGCGTACCTTGGGCGCGTCGATCGCCGAGAAGTCAAAGGTGCCACTGAAGGCTTGTTCCCATTCCGGGCGCTGGGTGAGCCCGCCCGTGGATGCGGCTGCGCATTTGACGGTCTGCAGTTGCACGCGGCCATGACGGCGGGTGCGCACGGCGATCTTGCGCGCCTTGAGGGCCAGCTCCGGCGTGTCGAAATAGGTGTTGTCGAGCGTCACCGCATTACCCTGCTTCGCGGCGCCCGCGATCAGTGGATGGCGGCGCAGCGCCGGCAGGGCCTTGCGCGGCAGGGTGAGTTTGAGTTCGACTTCCTGGCTCATGGGGCTCGATCGCACTGTAAGGGTGCGTGGGATTGTAGTCGCCCGTTCAATCCCTGGTCATGCACGAAACCGTGAACTGAAATATTTCAGTCTGCCACGCATGGCCTGCTGTGATGTCGTGAGCGTCACTCTTCGCCGAACACCTGTTGCCACAAGCTGCGCACCGGTTCGCGCGCGAGCGCGACTTCGCCGGGTTCGACGCGTGAGGGCAGGTCGTTGAGGCGCTGGCGGTGTTGCAGATGGCGCAGCATGCGATAGCTGTCGCCGCCGCGCCCGGCGAGTCCGGCCGGGATCAGGCCGAGTTCGCCAGCGATGCGTAGCAGCGCGATGTTGCCGAGATTGCCGGTGAGTTGCGGATGCTGGTGGGCGTAACCGAGCACGAGGTACTGGACGAGAAACTCGACATCGATCAGGCCGCCGGCGTCGTGCTTGAGGTCGAACAGCTCGCTCTTGCCGGAATGGGCGTCGCGCATCTTGCGGCGCATTGCGAGCACTTCCGCTCGCAGTGTGTCGAGATCGCGCGGCTGGCGCAGCACTTCGCAGCGGATGCGTTCGAAGGCTTCGCCCAAGGCGGGGTCGCCGGCGGCGAAGCGCGCGCGGGTGAGGGCCTGGTGTTCCCATACCCAGGCTGATTCGAGCTGGTATTTGCGGAAGGATTCGAGCGAGCTGACGATCATCCCCGATTCGCCGTTGGGCCGCAGGCGCAGGTCGGTTTCGAACAGGATGCCGGCGGCGGTCTGGCTCGACAGCCAGGTGTTCAGCCGCTGGCCGAGACGCGCATAGACTTCGCTGGCCTCGGGGGCCTCGTCGTCGCTGAGGAACACCAGATCGAGGTCGCTGGCGTAGCCGAGTTCCTTGCCGCCGAGCTTGCCATAGGCGATGACCGCGAATTTAGGCACTTCGCGATGGCGGATCTTGATCTTGCGCCACACGGTTGGAATGCTCAGGTCGAGCATCAGGTCGGCGAGCGCGGAGAGGTGGTCGGCGAGCTTTTCCACCGTCAGCATGCCGGCAATGTCCTGCGTCAGCAGACGAAATACGAGGGCATGATGCTGCTCGCGCATCATGTCCATCTGCCGTTCCATGTCCGGTTCGGCGGCATCCAGCGCTTCGGCGATCTGCTTGCGCACTGCCGTCCAGTCCGGTTCGGACTGAAGACTGCGGTTGTCGAGCAGTTCGTCGAGCAGGATCGGGTGGCGGGTAAGGAATTGCGCCGCCCAGCGCGAGGCGCTCATCAGGTCGGCAACTCGGCGCAGCGCCTGCGGGTACTGTTGCAGCAACGCCAGATAGGCGCCGCGTCGGGTGATGGCTTCGAGCAGATCGAGACAGCGCGCGAGGGTTTCATCGGCGCCGGGAGTGCTGGCGGCTGCTTCCACGACGCGCGGAATCAGTGCATCGAGGCGACTGCGGATGTGGTTGGGTAGTTGCTGGTAGCGGTTGCCGGCATGGATTGCGGCGAGGCGATGCGCGGCAGCCGGCGGGTCGCGGTAGCCGAGTTTGGCGAGGATGGGTTCGGCCTGGCTTTCGTTTTCGGCGGCGGCCCACATGCCGTCGAGGGTGTGGCCTTCCTCCGCGGGGTCGCCGAAGACGTGCTCGAAGTACCGGCTGACGGCGGCGCGGTGGCGGTCGAGCACTTCGAGCATTGCTGCGTAGTCGGCAAAGTTCATCGCGCGGGCAATGCGCGCGCGGTCGTCGTCGTTGTCCGGCAGATCGTGCGTCTGGGCGTCGTCGAGGTATTGCAGACGGTGTTCCAGGCGCCGCAGGAAGTCATAGGCGTCGGACAGTTCCGCGACGGCCTCGGTGCTCAGCATGCCGCGTTCGGCGAGCAGTGCAAGCACCTTGAGGGTGGGCCGCAATTGCAGTGCGGTGTCGCGCCCGCCGCGGATCAGCTGGAAAACCTGGGCGATGAACTCGATTTCGCGGATGCCGCCGGGGCCGAGCTTGATGTTGTTGGCACGGTCGCGGCGCGCGACTTCGCGCCGGATCTGCGCATGCAACCCGCGCATGGCGTTGATCGCGCCGAAATCGAGGTACTTGCGGAAAACGAAGGGGCGGGCGATTTTTTCGAGTTCGCCAAAGCGCTCACCGGCCAGCACGCGCGCCTTGATCCACGCGTAACGCTCCCACTCGCGCCCCTGGCTGATGAAGTAGTTTTCCAGCATGTCGAAGGATCCGACCAGCGGGCCGGAGTCGCCGTTGGGGCGCAGTCGCATGTCGACGCGGAAGACCTGGCCGTGTTCGGTGACCTCGGCGAGTGCCTGGATCAGTTGCTTGCCCAGGCGCTCGAAGAATTCGAAGTTGCTGATGACCTTGGCGCCGCCGGTGTCGCCGTCCTCAGGGTAGATGAAGATCAGGTCGATGTCCGACGAGACGTTGAGTTCGCGGCCGCCGAGCTTGCCCATGCCGATGACCAGCAGTTCCTGTTCCCAGCCGCTTGGGGACACGGGGGCGCCATAGCGCTGGACGAGGTTTTCGCGCAGGACGTCGTGCGCCGTGCGGATCGTGACTTCGGCCAGCACCGTCATGGTCTCGGTGACTTCGGCGAGGTCGGCCATGCCGTTGAGGTCGCGCACGAGAACGTGGCATACGACCCAGGTCCGCAGTTTGCGCAGTGTGGCGCGCAGGCGCGCTTCGTCGAGACCGGCGTCGATCACGAAGGCCTGCATTGCGTCGGCATCGAGCCGCTGATGCAGCGATACAGCAAGCCGGTCGGCGAGCCACGGGCGCGAGTCGAGCATACGTTGCAGGAAGCGCGACAGGGACGCTGCGCAAGAAAGTGCTTCGGATGGCTGATTCGAGGCGACGGACATGGGAGGCGAGATCCGGAACGTTGGTAGAATGAGCGGTTCCAGACGCCTGATGGCTGTGCGGAGGCGGTGGATGCGGAGTGGATTGTAGCCAAGCCTGTCCGGATTCAGTCGTATCGTTCCCGGCTTCGGGCTTTTTTGCAGATGAACGCACCTCACGCTAATCCTCCTGACACTCGCATTGCACCGGAGCCCGCACGACGCGGCGGGCTGTGGCGTGCGCTGTCGATCGTGTTCGTGGTCGCGTGGTTTGTGTGTGGCCTGAGCTTTCTGCTGGTGCGTGAAGTGGTGGTGCCGCGCATTGGCGAATACCGGTTGCAGATTGCCGCGGCAATCGGCGACGCAGCGGGGCTGCCGGTTTCGATCGAGGCGGTGTCGGCTGACCTGTCGGGCCTGCGCCCGCGCCTGCATCTTTCCGGCTTCGAATTGCTGGACCGTGAGGGACGCCCGGCACTGCGCCTGGAGACCGTCGATGCGACGTTGTCGTGGTCCTCGATCCTGCGTGCCCAACCGCACTTTTACCGCCTCGAACTGAAGGCCCCCGAGCTGAGCATGCGCCGCGAAGCCGATGGTCAGATCTTTATTGCGGGCGTGCGCATCGACCCGGATGCGTCGGATACCACGCTTTCCGACTGGCTTTTTGAACAGCGCGAAATCGTCATCCGCGGCGCCCGCCTGAACTGGTCAGACGCCTTGCGCGGGGCGCCCGAGTTGCAACTCGAGCAGGTCGACTTCCGTCTTCTGCGCAACGGTCCGCGCTATCGCTTCGGCCTGCGTGCACAGGCGCCGGCCGAGCTTGCGCCAATGGTCGAAGTGCGCGGTGACTTGGCCAGCCGTGCCCCCGCGGATCCAGCCTCGTGGCTGGGACAGATCTATCTTGCCGCCGATGAGGCCAGTCTGGGGGGCTGGCGCACGTGGGTCGATTACCCGATCGGGCTTGCCGGTCAAGGCGGAGTGCGTGCATGGATTGCCGTGGGTCAGGGGCAGATTACGTCACTGTCGGTGAATCTGGCGCTTGCCGATGTGCGCACGCAACTCGGCGAAGGCTTGCCCGTGCTGGATCTGGAAAGCGTGCGTGGCCGTCTCGCCGGGCGCCGCACGGCGGCGGGCATGGATTTTCTGGCGCGCGATCTCGAATTGGTGACCGGCGACGGGGTGCGCATCGATCCGACCGACATCGAGTTGAGCTTGGGCGGGGTGGAGGACGGTACGCCGGACTTCGGCAAGTTCACCACCAATCGGCTCGATTTTGCGGCGCTGGCGCGGCTGGCTTCGCATCTGCCGTTCGAGTCGGGTGTGCGCGAACGCCTCGCAGCCTTTGCCCCGCGCGGAAGCGTGGATGACGTGCGCCTGGAGTGGCGCGGGCCACCCGAGCAGCCGGAAGCGTGGAAGCTCCGCGCCCGCTTTGCCGATATCGGCCTGAACCCGCAGGGGGTGTTGCCGGGGCTGTCCGGGATGTCGGGCGAAATTGATGGCGACGAGCGCGGCGGGCGTTTCCGCCTCGTCGGTCGCGACGCGGTGCTGGACTTGCCTGCGGTGTTCCCCGAATCGCGCATGGGTTTTTCCACCCTGCGCGCGGAGGGCGGCTGGACGCGGTCGGCCGGGAGGCTGGAGGTCGCGCTCGACAGTGCAAGTTTCGAGAACCCGGATGCAAGCGGCACGGCTTCCGGCCGTTACTGGCCGTCCGACACCGGACCGGGAGAAATCGACCTCAGCGCACGCCTGACGCGCGCCGAGAGTGAGTCGGTATGGCGCTATCTGCCGCGTGTAGTGAATGACGAGACCCGCATGTGGCTGCGTCACGGCATCGTCGGCGGCAAGGTGCCGGACGCGCGCCTGCGGCTGAAGGGGAATCTGAACGATTTTCCTTTCCGCGACGGCAAGTCCGGGCAGTTTCTGGTGTCCACGCGGGTGTTCGGCGCGCGGCTTGACTATGCGGAGGGCTGGCCCTCGATCACCGATATCGACGGCGAAGTGCGGTTCGAGGGGCCGGGCATGCGTATCACGGCGGACCGTGCGCGCATCTTCGACGTGGCACTCGCGGGCGTGGTGGCCGAGGTGCCCGATCTGGATTCGCCGGGCGGGGAAATCATGACGATTCGCGGTCGCGCCAGCGGTCCGACGGCGGATTTCCTGCGTTTCGTGTCGGAGAGCCCGGTGTCGCGGCGCATCGACGGCTTCACCGACGGGATGCGTGCCGAAGGCAGTGGCAACCTGGATCTGAAGCTGGAGTTGCCTCTGCGCAATATCGACGCGAGTACCGTCAAGGGGGAATACCGCTTCGCGGCGAATCGCCTGTGGGTCGTGAATGGCTTGCCGGCGCTGGACGAAGCCGCCGGCGCCGTGCGTTTCACCGAAATGGATCTGGCGATTCCCGAAGCGCGCGCACGGCTCTATGGCGAGCCGATGCGTCTGGTCGCGACGACCGCGAAGGATGGCGGGGTGAGTTTCGCCGCCACGGGTGCGGCGCGGCTGCAGGCGGTGCGCGAGGCCCACGACTGGCCCGTGCTGGCGCATCTGTCGGGGGCTGCGCAGTGGCAGGCGCAGATCGACGTGCGCGCGCACAGTGCCCGTGTAGCGGTGCAGTCGGAGCTTGTCGGCGTGGCATCGAGTCTGCCGGAGCCGATGAACAAGAGTGCGAGTGCGGCCTGGCCACTCAAGGTCGCGCTCGAGTTTCCCGCCGGTGGTGAAATCGAAAGTATTCATGTCGCTCTCGAAGGGCGGGCGGAACTCCAGATGGAACGCCGTCGCGTCGGTCAGACCTGGGAAATCGCGCGTGGTGGCCTCGGCGTGCTGACCTCTCCGCCGCCCTCCGAGCGGGGATTGGAACTGGCCGCCAAGCTTGACGTGCTCGATGTCGATGCCTGGCGCAAAGTCTTCGAAACGGCTGCCGACGGGCCCGTGCCGACAGGCACCGAGACGGCGACGAACCCCATGGCCGGGATCGCCGGGATCGATATGCGCGCGCAGCGCGTCAGCGCATTCGGACACACCCTGGCGTCCGCGCACTTGACGGCACGGGCCGATGCCGGGGGGTGGAAGGGGCGCATCGCCAGTCGCGAAGCCGAAGGCGAATTCGATTGGCGCGACAGCGGCGAAGGAACGCTGCGCGCGCGCCTGAAGCGGGTGGCGCTCGGCGCGGAAAAACCCGAGCCGGGCTCATCGGAGCCGGAGTCCGATCGTGACGATCCCGCCGCCGAGGAGTCGCCGCGCCGCTTGCCGGCGCTGGACATCGTTGTCGATCAGTTCGCGTTGCGCGGTACCGAGTTTGGCCGTCTCGAGTTGCAGGCGCGCAATCGGCGGGGAATGTGGTACCTGGATTCGGTGACGGTCGCCAATCCCGACGGACGCCTTGCCGGTTCCGGCCAGTGGCGGCCCGGCACGCGTCCGCAGACGGATCTGGATTTCCGTCTTGAGGCCCGCGACATTGGTCAGCTTGCTAGCCGCCTGGGGTATGGCGAAGTGGTACGTGGAGGCAAGGCGGTGCTGGCGGGCAAACTGGTTTGGCGCGGCGCGCCCACCCATATTCACTTCCCGTCACTAACGGGCACGATGATGGTGGAGGCCGAGGGTGGGCAGTTCCGCAAACTGAATCCCGGCATGGGACGCCTGCTCGGGGTGCTCAGCCTGCAGGCCCTGCCGCGCCGGTTGACCCTGGATTTTCGCGACGTGTTCAGCGAGGGATTCGCCTTCGACAGCATTTCCGGTAGCATCAATGCGTCCAGCGGAGTGATGCGGACCGACGATCTGCAGATCCGGGGGCCGGCCGCCAAGGTGTCGATGAGCGGCTCGGTGAATCTGGACGACGAGACGCAGAATCTGCGGGTAGTGGTGCAGCCCACGCTGTCGGAATCGGTGGCAATCGGTGCCGCGGCCGGACTCATCAATCCGGTGGCGGGCCTGGTGGCTTACGTGGCGCAGAAGGCGTTGAGCGATCCCATCGAGAAGCTGTTCGCCTTCACCTATTCGATCACTGGCAACTGGGCCGATCCCAGAGTCGAAAAACTGTCGGCCGCAGCGCCTGCCGCGGCTCAACCAGATCAGGAGTAAATGCGTGAGCAGTCCTGCCTCGCCCCGTCCTTCCGCTCCCGTGCGCATCGCCGCCGTGCAGACCGTATCCGGCCCGGATGTGGCGGAAAACCTGCGCGTGGCGGGCGAGCTGATTGCCGAGGCGGCGGGCGGCGGGGCGCAACTCGTCGCGCTGCCGGAATATTTTCCGCTGATTACCGCCGATGAAACCGCCAAGATAGCGATTCGGGAGGCCGACGGCAGCGGGCCACTGCAGGATTTTCTGCGCGAAACCGCGGCGCGCCATGGCATCTGGCTGGTGGGTGGCACTATTCCGATGTTCGCCGATGCCGACGGAAAAGTGCGTAACAGCACGCTCGTGTATGACGCGCGCGGCGAACGGGTCGCCCGCTACGACAAGATCCACCTGTTCGGCTTCCAGAGGGGCTGCGAGCGTTATGACGAGGCGGCGACCATCGAAGCCGGGCGCGAGGTTGTTACCTTCGATGCCCCCTGTGGTCGTGTCGGACTGTCGGTATGCTACGACCTGCGCTTTCCCGAACTTTTCCGTGCGATGGGGATGGTCGATCTGATCATCCTGCCTGCGGCCTTTACCTACACCACCGGGCGCGATCACTGGGAAGTGCTGCTGCGTGCCCGCGCCATCGAGAACCAATGCTACGTGATGGCGCCAGCACAGGGTGGGCACCACCCCAGCGGACGTGTCACGTGGGGCCACACCCTGATCGCCGACCCGTGGGGCCAGATTCTTGCCTGCCGCGAGGAGGGGCCGGGTGTCGTGTGGGCCGACATAGAACCCGCCCGTATCGCCGCCGTGCGCGACAGTCTCCCCGCCTTGCGTCACCGCTGTCTGGACGTTCCCGGCCGCTAGGTAACGGCTGTCCTTCGCGCCCGGCCGCGGCTTCTGCCGTGGGCTCTTTTGACCTTATTTGCGCTGACCATGTCCAACTGGACAACCCAATACTGGACGAACAATGAGCAAAGTACTGAACCCCCTCAAGGTTGCGGATCGCTATCTGCTTAGCCCCTACGATCTCGATGATGCCGCGGTCGAAAAGGTATTCCGCAAGCTGATGCGCCACCGCCTCGATTACGCCGACCTGTACTTCCAGTACCACCGTTCGGAGGGTTGGAGCCTGGAGGAAGGCATCGTCAAGTCGGGCAGCTTCAACATCGAACAAGGCGTCGGCGTGCGCGCGATCAGCGGAGAGAAGACCGCCTTCGCCTACTCCGACGATATCTCGCTGCCGGCCCTGACCGCGGCGGCGGAAGCCACCCGTGCGATCGCCGAGGCGGGCGGGCGGCGCAGCGTTGCGGTGAAGCCGCATGTGGCGAAATCGCGCTTGTATCGAGGCGAAGACCCCCTTGCGTCGCTTGACGATACGGCAAAGGTGCAACTGCTCGAGCGCCTCGAAGGTTTTGCGCGCGCCGAAGATCCGCGCGTGACGCAAGTAATGGCGCACATCGCCGGCACGTGGGAGGTCGTGATGGTTGCGCGTAGTGACGGGCACATGGCTGCAGATGTGCGTCCGCTGGTGCGCATATCGGTCACCGTCATCATGGAAGAAAATGGCAATCGCGAGCAGGGCAGCGCCGGCGGTGGCGGGCGTTTCGATTATGGCTATTTCGACGACGAGCGCCTGCGCGAATACGCGCATGCGGCCGTGCATCAGGCGAGCGTCAATCTCGATGCCGGTCCGGCGCCCGCGGGCACGATGACCGTCGTGCTCGGTCCGGGCTGGCCGGGCATCCTGCTGCACGAGGCGATCGGACACGGGCTGGAAGGCGACTTCAACCGCAAGGGCAGTTCCGCCTTCTCCGGGCGTATGGGACAGCAGGTCGCGGCGAAGGGTGTGACGGTCGTCGACGACGGTACCATTCCCGATCGCCGCGGTTCCTTGACCATCGACGACGAGGGCAACCCCACCGAGCGCACGGTGCTGATCGAGGACGGCATCCTCACCGGTTACATGCAGGACACGATGAATGCCCGCCTGATGGGTGTGAAGCCGACCGGCAACGGCCGTCGTGAATCCTTCGCCCACCTGCCGCTGCCGCGCATGACCAATACCTACATGCTGAACGGCGACAAGGCGCCCGAGGAAATCATCAAGTCGGTGAAGAAGGGCCTGTATGCAGCGAATTTCGGTGGCGGTCAGGTCGACATTACTTCCGGCAAGTTCGTATTCTCGACCGCCGAGGCTTATCTCATCGAAAACGGCAAGGTCACTCGCCCGGTGAAAGGCGCGACGCTGATCGGCAACGGTCCGGACGCATTGACCCGGGTGTCGATGATCGGCAATGACATGGCGCTCGATCCCGGTGTCGGCACCTGCGGCAAGGACGGTCAAAGCGTGCCGGTCGGTGTCGGCCAGCCGACACTGCGCATCGATGGCCTGACGGTCGGTGGCACGGGCTGAAACGCCCTGGCGCCGGTGATGTGACGTGGCGGAGTGTCAGTGCTCCGCCACTTCCAGGATATTTTCCACCTCGCGTACGCCGCGCACCGCCATCGCCGCGCGTTGCGCCCGGCCGCGCTGCTCGTCGCTGGTGACCACGCCGGCCAGAGTCACCAGCCCGGAATGGGCCGACACGGCGATATGCGAATTGCGCAAGCCCGGATCGGCACTGAGCGCAGTCTTGATTTCCCGCTGTACATGGCGGTCGCGCTCGTCGCTGATGATTGGTGTCGTAGCTTGCGCGGCTGCGGCAAGACTGGCGGCCTCGGCCGCGGTGCAGATCGAAAACGCAATCGCCGTGGTCGTGAGAACGGAGGCGACGGTCTGGCGCGCAATGGTTTGTCGACCGATGCTGCGGGAAATAATCATGCTGTGGCTCCTTCTGCGAGGTGCTGTGAGGTGTGGCGCTCATCGCGCCATGTCAGCGTTTCAGCAGATGCCGTGCCAGGCGATATTTCCCTATATTTTTCAGGATATTGCGCGGTTGCCAAAATCCTGGTGAGGCGCACGTGCCCGTCAGCGAGAGTCGGCGCGTGGAATCTGTCGGGGATTGGCGACAGATTCCACGGGTCCCGCACAAATCATTGATTCAGTGGTATTCCTGTTGTCGCTCACGGACGACGTCGGTTCCATCGCCGCGAAACAGGCTTGGTGTCAGCGCGTGACGTTGCAGCAGGCGGTAGAACTCGGTGCGGTTGCGATCGGCCAGTCGCGCCGCATCGGATACGTTGCCGTCCGTCAGTTTCAGCAGCTGGATCAGGTAGTTGCGTTCGAAGCGCAGTTTCGCCTCGGCGTAGCTGAGTGCCTCGATGCTGGGGCCGCGCAGCGCGCGCTCAACCAGCGCGAGCGGAATTAGCGGCGTAGTCGATAATGCGCATGCCTGTTCGACGACGTTCTGCAACTGGCGGATGTTTCCCGGCCATGCCGCGGCGGCGAGCGCCTCGAGGGCTTCGGGGGCGAATCCGCGCAGCCGTTTGTGGTACTTGCGCGCCAGTACATGCAGGAAGTGGTTCGCCAGCAAGGGAATGTCCTCGCGGCGCTGATCGAGCGTAGGCAGCGTCAGGCTCACTACATTGAGGCGGTAGAACAGGTCTTCGCGGAACTGCCCGTCGGCGAGCGCCAGCTCGAGGTCGCGATGGGTCGCGGACAGAATGCGCACATCGATCGGTTCGGAACGGCTCGATCCAACCGGCCGCACAGCCCGTTCCTGCAGTACGCGCAGCAGCTTGACCTGGAGCGCCAGGGGCATGTCGCCGATCTCGTCGAGAAACACGGTGCCGCGGTTGGCGGCCTGAAACAAGCCGGTATTGGCCGTTGCTGCGCCGGTGAAAGCCCCCTTCACGTGACCGAAAAGCTCCGATTCGAGCAGTTGCTCCGGAATCGCTCCGCAGTTGATCGCAATGAATGGTTCATCGGCCCGCGGGCTGGCTCGGTGAATGGCGCGCGCCAGCAGTTCCTTGCCGGTGCCGCTGTCGCCCCGAATCAGGATGCTGGCGTCGGACGCGGCAACCAGGCGCGCCTCGTCCAGCACCGTCGCCATATGGTTACTGTGACTGATGATCCCGTCGCGCCAGCTGATGTCGGTTCGCTCGTCGCAGGCATGTGTGGGGCCGCTGATCTGCAGTGCCTGCGCAATCTTGTCGAGCAGCGCCTTGCTGTCGAAGGGCTTCGTCAGATAACCGAAAACGCCGCGTGAGGTGGCCTCGACCGCGTCGGGGATGGTGCCGTGCGCGGTCAGGAGGATCACCGGCAGGGCGGGATAGGCGCGGCGTATGTCTTCGAAGAGCACCAGCCCGTCGCGGTCCGGCAGGCGCACGTCGCTGACCACGAGGCCGAAGCGTTCCACCGCCAGACAGGTCAGGGCCGCTTCGGCGCTCTCTGCGGTGCTGATGCGATAACCGCTGGCACGCAGGCGCATCGACAGCAGGCGCAGCAGGTCGGTGTCGTCGTCCACCAGCAACAGGTGAGCGCCGGCATGCGGAGCCGGGGTATTGCTTGTTGCGGGCTGGCTGGTTTTCATCGTGTTGTTCTCCGTTCGGCCGGCGTCTGCAGCGGAGCCGCAGGGGCGGCCGGCCGTATCGGCAGCGTGCGTTCAATCTCGGCCAGGGCGTTGAGTTTCTCCTGAAGCTGCTCGCCCTGTTTCTGGCTGTCCTTGAGTTGCTGTCCGGTGCGTTCAAGCTGCTGCGTCAGCCGATCGGCAGTGTTTTCGAGGCGCTGGCGTTCCTGCAACTGATCGGCAAG
Source organism: Aromatoleum diolicum (assembly GCF_012910955.1). Taxonomy (GTDB): domain Bacteria; phylum Pseudomonadota; class Gammaproteobacteria; order Burkholderiales; family Rhodocyclaceae; genus Aromatoleum; species Aromatoleum diolicum. The sequence continues at coordinate 20,658 of NZ_WTVQ01000034.1, read as the reverse complement.
CAGACGGGCGAGCGGGTGTAGCGTGACCGCCTCCGGCTTGTCCGAATTGTTGATCGCATCGAGCAAGCTCAACGCCCGCGGCAGGCTGTTGCTGCCCTGGGGATGGCTCAACAGCATGGCCTGCTTGATTTGGCCCAATGGGGACACGCTACCCACAGTCTGCGTCGGCCGCTCGCGTGCCAGTTCACTTGCGCTCATGCCGCGTATCGACAGGTGGTAGGCCAGTGCGGCTCGCACCGTCTGCGCGGTACCGCTATGGCTGCTGACCAAAGGCGGCAGATCGGCGGCCACCGTGCGCCCGTTCGCGCAGCCGGCAAGTGCTGTGACCAATGCAACGATGAACAGCGTCACTGCTAAGTGTGGCCGGTTGTGTACCGACTCCGGCAAAGCGTGGTCTCGGAGCACGGGGTCAGCTTTCATTGGGCAGTTCGATCCGGAAATGGGCACCTCTCGCGGCCGCGAGCAGTTCTACTCGTCCACCATGAGCAACCACGAATTCGCGCACGATCGACAAGCCCAGTCCGCTGCCGTGTCGTGGCACCGACGGCTGGCGGCTGCCCTGGAAGAAGGGCTCGAAAATGCGTTCCGCTTCATCGACTTCAGCGCCCGGCCCCTGATCGATGCACTCGATGCGCACCTTGCCCGCGAGGTTGCGCAATGTCAGGCGGATCTCACCGTCGCGGGGGCTGAACGACACCGCATTGGCGAGCAGATTCGCCAGCACGATGCGCAGCTTGTCCGGGTCGGCGCTGAACTCGGGCGGGTCGCCGCGCAGCACCACCTTCAGGTTGCGGGTCTGGATCGGCAACTGCTGCTCCGCGATTACGACTTCCGCCAACGTGCGCAGTGACACCGGGCGCCGCCGCAGGCTGCGCGCGTCGAATACCGCGGCGTTATAGCCGAGCAGGTCTTCGATGCGCGCCTGCAGGCTGCGCGTGTTGTGTTCGAGAATGCTCACCACTTCCTGCTGTTCCCCGGTCAAGCCGCCGACGACGCCGTCTTCGAGCAGCGCGATGCCCTCGCGCAAAGAAGCGAGCGGCGTTTTCAACTCGTGCGACACATGTCGCAACACGCGATTCCGGTTGGCCTCAAGGTCGGCCAGCCGCAGACGCAACCAGTCCAGCCGGCGCCCGACGCGGCGCAGGTCGGCTGGGCCCGGGATGACGACCGGTTGGTCGAAGCGGCTCTCTCCCAATGCCTCGATGGCTTCCTCGACCCGATTCACCGGGCGCAACACCCACCACCCGGTCAGTGCCGCCAATGTGCAGGCCGCTACAATCGCGGCGAGCACGTGCCACGCGAGCCGGTTGCGGTTGGCATCGACTTCGTCGAGCAGTGCTTGCCCCTGATGATCAAGCTGTGCGCGCACCTCGTTTGCCAGTTGCTCATTGAGTGGTGGCAGACGGCTTAGCGCCGCGGTTGCCGGCTCGTTGTTCGTTCCGGCGAACAGGGCCTCTCCGGCGGCAGTCGCTGCACCACGCCATTGTTCGGTCAGCGACGTGATGCGCGGTGCCTGGAGTGCCGCGATATGTGCCAGTGCGACGAGTGATTCTTCACGTGCCTGCTCGAAACGCTCGCGCAACACCGGGTCATGCAGCACCAGGAACTGACGCGCGCTGCGCTCCATGTCCACACTGCGTTCGCCCAGTTGCTGCACTGCGGTTGAAAACCCCAGGGCGTCGCGTGCGCTCGCCCGGTGGCGCGCCGCAAAGTCTTCCAGCGCAAACAGCCCACCCAGCGCAGTGGCACCAAGGATCGCAGCGATCAGTAGAAAGCTCGCCAGCAGAGTGTGGCTGAAGGACAGACGGGACATTAGGGCAGTCGGTGCGACGCGGAGACCGGCCGCGCAGTTTAGGTTGTGCAACGGGGCTCCGGGCGTAAGGAAGTGCAAGCCCATGTTTCACGATGCAAGCATGTCGTCTCAGGGCGACGGATGAAAATCACATTAAAACAATAACTTGAATTATATTTGGACAAATGTTGTCACTAATCGGCGACACTTTTTGCCCATTTTGCCTGCGCCATTGCCATCGTAATAAAAAAATAAAAAGAAATTCAATGGCTTGCGTGCGTGGTACGGTGTTTGCGTGGCACTCTCCCGGGGGCGATGACTGTCGGCCCGGAAACGTTCACGGAATCAAGGAGAGAATATGTTCAACAAACCCGCCCTGTTCCCAAAAGTCGCAGATCCCCAGGTCGCGCGCGGTCCGCGCGTCGGTCCGGGTAGTCTGACCTCGGGTTCGGCGTCCAGCCTGTCACGCAGCGCGTCGGAGTCGGCTGTGTCGGAGAGCGAAGCTCCGACCGCCACGGTGGACGAGCGTTCGGCGACGGTTTCGGCCGCGCCGGCAACGGGAGCTGTTGGCGAGGATCCTGCGCGCGAGACCGGCAGCTGCTTGATTGTCGGCCCGGACGTCAAGCTCAAGGGCGCCGAGATTCTCGACTGCGACACGCTTGTCGTCGAAGGGCGGGTCGAAGCGACGATGGACAGCCGGGTCATCCGCATTGCGGAAAAAGGTTCGTTCTCCGGGACGGTCGGTATCGACGTGGCCGAGGTTCATGGCCGCTTCGAGGGTGAGTTGACCGCGCGCAGCCAATTGATCATTCACGCCACCGGCCGGGTCAGCGGCAAGATCCGTTACGGCAAGATACTGATCGAGGAGGGTGGAGAGATTTCCGGTGACGTGCAGTCACTGGCAACCGCGAAGGAGACGGCGCGGGATCCGGTGCGTTCAGTCGGACGCGACGATTCCCCGGTGAAGGTCGCCATCGGCGCCTGACACGTGGTGGGCGATCCGGCCCGACCGGATCGCCCAACTTGGTTCCGTTGCTCGCGGAAGGTCTGGGCCCCGGGGTTTCAGCCGTCGTAGTCCTCGTCTTCGTCCAGCCCGACGGTAAAACGCGACAACAACGCTTGAAGTGCTGCGCTGTTTTCCGGCTGATCGAGTTCGAATAGCCGAAAGCCGGTGCTGCAGAATTCGGGATTGGCATCCGCGCCGGACCACATCGCCTTGGCTGGCAACGTTACACTACGCGGTATGCCGTGATCGTCCGGCAGATCGATCCGCAGGCGGTAGATCCGGTCCGTCTGCAGGCGGTTGGGGCCATAAACCAGCAGTCCGCCCTTGCTGATGTCACCGATTCGTCCGATGAATCTGCCGTCGTCGTCATCGTAGACGCGAAAGGAAATTGCAATAGAGCGGCGGCGAAACAGGCGGCTTTCCATGTCGACTCCAGGTTCGGTGAATTCCGGTCGAGGCTCGGGCGATTATTCCGCGGGGGCAGGGGGGCGATAGTGCCTGGCGCGGGTGAGGCTCAGTTGGTGCGGCTGCCGCGTTCGTCCACAGCAAGTTTCACCGCTTGATACGCCCAATGGTTCTCCCAGGCGGCGCGCACCAGATTCGGGTACTCCGGTTTCCCCAGACTGCCGTTGTAGCGCCCCAACGCACGGAACAGGTCGCCCTTCTCGATGTCCAGGTAATGACGCAGGATCGTGCAGCCGTAACGCAGATTGGTCCGCAGGTGAAAGAGATTGTCTTCCGGCAGACCTATGGTCTTGACCCAGAACGGCATCACCTGCATGTAGCCGCGCGCACCGGCACCGGATACCGCGTATTTGCGGAATGCACTCTCGACCTGGATCAGCCCCAGCACCATCTGCGGATCAAGCCCCGCGCGGGTGGCTTCATAATGGACGGACGTCAGCAGCTCCTCACGATAGCTGCGATCCGGAATGCGTCGCTCCAGGCGGCGCGACATGTCCTGCAGCCAGCGCGTTCGCTCGCCCGCATCGGCAATCAGCAATTCGGGGGCACGGGCGTCACTCACAGCGGCATGCAGCGCCGCGCGCACGCTCGCAGCCATCGGCTGATAAACCTGGTTGCCGGCCACGGCCGCATTCCAGATGCCGGCAAGACCGGCCACCAGAGCGGCGCGCAGCAGGATGCAGCGGATGCGTATCATGCGTTTGTTATAGCTGACGCTTAAGCGCTGCGCAGTTTATCGGCGACGAAACCTGCCAGATCGGTGATCGCCACCTTTGTGGCCTCGGCGTCGCGCCGGCCCTGATATTCGGCCAGCCCCTCCTTCAAACCGCGCTCGCCGATCACCACACGATGCGGCACGCCGATCAGTTCCCAGTCGGCGAACATCACGCCCGGACGTTCGTCGCGGTCGTCGAGAATCGCGTCGACGCCCGCGGCGATCAGCCCTTCGTAAAGCTTCACTGCCTCGGCCCGCACGGCCTCCGACTTGCCCCAGCCGACAGGGCAGACGACGATGCGGAAGGGCGTGATCGCATCCGGCCAGATGATGCCGCGCGCGTCATGGTTTTGTTCGATCGCCGCGCCGACGATGCGCGTTACGCCGATGCCGTAGCACCCCATCTCGAAATGCTTCGGCTTGCCGTCCTCGTCGAGGAAGGTCGCATTCATCGCCTTCGAGTACTTGTTGCCGAGGTAGAACACGTGGCCCACTTCAATGCCGCGCTGGATCGCGAGCCTGCCCTTGCCGTCCGGGCTTGGGTCGCCTTCGATCACATTGCGCAGGTCGGCGACGAGATCGGGTTCCGGCAGATCGCGGCCCCAATTCGCGCCGGTGTAGTGGAAGTCCGCGTCATTCGCGCCGCAGATGAAGTCCGCCATATTGGCGACTGTGCGGTCGGCGACGATCTTGACCGGCTGCTTCATACCGATCGGGCCAAGGTAGCCGGGCTTGCAACCGAAGTGGGTGAGGATTTCCTCTTCCGTGGCGAAGCGGAACCCGCCCTTCAGGCCATCGACCTTGCCTGCCTTGACTTCATTCAGATCGTGATCGCCGCGTACCAGCAGCAGCCACACGGTGACCCCGGCCGGCTTGCCCTTTTCATCCACGTCGTCGGTCGCAAGCACCAGCGACTTGATGGTGGTGGCGAGCGCCACGCCGAGCAGCGTGGCGACGTCTTTACAGGTCGCCTTGCCCGGTGTCGGCGTCTTCTCCAGGCCGCGGGTCGGCGCTGCACGCGACGCTAACAGCGGCAGCGCCTCGGCCAGCTCGATATTCGCGGCGTAATCGGAATCCGGGCAGTAAACGATGGCGTCCTCGCCGGTATCCGCGATCACCTGGAATTCATGCGACCGGTCGCCACCGATCGCGCCGGTGTCCGCCGCCACTGCGCGATAAGTCAGGCCCAGTCGATCGAAAATGCGACAGTAGGTGGCGTACATCGTGTCGTAGCTGCGGCCCGCTGCATCCACGTTGCGATCGAAGGAGTAGGCATCCTTCATCGTGAATTCGCGTCCCCGCATCACGCCGAAGCGCGGCCGGCGCTCGTCGCGAAACTTGGTCTGGATCTGGTAGAAATTCTTCGGCAACTGGCGATAGCTCTTTAGCTCCTGGCGCGCAATATCGGTGACGACTTCCTCCGAGGTCGGCTGCAACGCAAAATCCCGTTCGTGACGATCCTTGAAGCGCAGCATCTCCGCGCCCATCTTTTCCCAGCGGCCCGTCTCGTCCCACAGCTCGGCCGGCTGCACCAATGGCATCGTCAGTTCGAGTGCCCCGGCACGGTTCATTTCCTCGCGAACGATATCCTCCACCTTGCGGATCACCCGCAGGCCGATCGGCAAATAACTGTAGATGCCGGCCGCAACCTTGCGGATGAAGCCGGCGCGCAGCATCAGCTTTTGGCTGATGATCTCGGCGTCGGAGGGGGCTTCCTTGAGGGTCGAAATGAAATACTGGCTGGCGCGCATTCTGGGGTCCGCGAGGGGTCGGTTGGGCAAACGCAGAATTTTAGCCTGTCGCGTGCCTCGCGGGTACGCGCATCGATGTTCCATGCCGCAATCCGGTGCCGTACCGCCGCGAGCGTCGTGAAGTCTGACCCCCACACCCGCATGCTCGGGAACGCAACGGCGGACGCGCCTTTCCAACGCAGGGTAAGTGTGAAAAAATCTGTTCAGTTCATGAATTAAAGGTTTCATCATGCTCGACCGTGAAGGCTATCGCCCGAACGTCGGCATCGTTCTGGTGAACACGCGCAATGAGGTTTTCTGGGGTAAGAGGATCCGCGAACATTCCTGGCAGTTTCCACAAGGCGGCATCAAGCACGGGGAAACCCCCGAGCAGGCGATGTTCCGGGAACTGTTCGAAGAAGTGGGTCTGCGTCCCGAGCATGTGAAGATTCTTGGCCGCACGCGTGGTTGGTTGCGGTACGACGTTCCGAAACACTGGATCAAACGGGAATGGCGCAATACCTACCGTGGGCAGAAACAGATCTGGTTTCTGCTGCGTCTGGTGGGGCGTGATTCCGACGTCTGTCTGCGAGCCAGCAATCATCCGGAGTTCGATGCCTGGCGCTGGAGTGAGTACTGGGTGCCGCTGGATGCCGTGATTGAATTCAAGCGGCAGGTGTACCAGCAGGCCTTGCTGGAGTTGTCAAAAACCTTGTTCCGGGTTCATCCCCGAGACTTGCCCGAAGCCTACCGGGTTGTGATCGACGCCGATCAGCCCTGAGTGCCGCATCCCTGCCGCCGCGACGTGCCCCGAGACGCATGGGGTCGCTCGCGGCGGTTTTTTTGTCCCCGCGATCCTGGCAAATGCCATTCGTCCGTTGTTACGTGGGAAAGTGGCATTTTCGCTGAACTCTGCGCATTCGCCGTTGTCCGATGGGCTATGCCGGCCGTCGTCGGCTGCGACGCCCCGGTGGGGCTGATCGCCGTGCGGGGCGTGATGCGATCACGGCGAATTCACGAGCTGCGACGCAATGCTCGATGCGCCCCTCTCGTTCATCATCCGCAATGGGAGGTGCTCATGAACCGGGACTTCGAACCGCTTCCGCAGGCCCGTTTGGCTGGCCTGCACTGCGAAGTGGCAAAAACCGACAGCAGCCGCAGGGTCACGCAACAGTCTCCCGCGATCGAGGTCATGACCGATCTCACTCGCATTCCCGCCGCAACAATCGCGGCCGACACACCCCTTGCCGACGCCAACCGCGCGATGATCCTGCGCGGCGTACGCCTGCTGCTGGTCACCGATTCGCGCCAGCAGGTGCGCGGAGTCATCACGGTTGCCGACCTGCTGGGCGAACGGCCAGTGCGTACGGCGCGCGAGCGCGGGCAACCGCTCGGGGAATTGACGGTCGAGGGTGTGATGACGCCGCTCGAAAAAACCGAAGCCGTCGAACTCGGTGAAGTCATGCGTGCCGATGTCGGGCACATCGTCGCGACGCTCAAGCGCTCCGGCCGTCAGCACGCGCTGGTGCTCGAACGGGAGGAGGGCGGTCGCGGATTGATCCGCGGAATCTTCTCTGCGTCGCAGATCGCGCGCCAGCTTGGCGAGCCGCAGCCGATGAACACCGAGATCGCCCGTACCTTCGCCGAGATCGAAGCCGCCATTGCCGCCTGATCGCGTCGGCGTGATTGTCGTAACACAGCCCATAGTCTGGCGCAATCAAATGCATAGAGGCATTCAATTTTCGGCCGCGGAAAATCCCTTCTACCCTTAGGGTAGCCCCGGCTCCCTGCCGGGACTTATCTCCGAAAACACAGAACGAGGAGAGCGCGATGCAACTGAAAGGCTCGAAAACCGAGGAAAATCTCAAGGCCGCTTTTGCCGGCGAATCCCAAGCCAACCGCCGGTATCTGTATTTTGCTGCCAAGGCCGACGTCGAAGGACAAAACGACGTCGCAGCGGTGTTCCGCTCGACCGCCGAAGGTGAAACCGGCCATGCGCATGGCCATCTGGAATATCTCGAAGCCTGTGGCGATCCGGCAACCGGTTTGCCCATCGGCGGTACGCGCCTCAACCTCGGCGCCGCGATCGCCGGCGAAACGCACGAATACACCGACATGTATCCGGGCATGGCCAAGGTCGCACGCGACGAAGGTTTCGACGAGGTCGCGGACTGGTTCCAGACGCTCGCAAAGGCCGAGCGCTCGCACGCCAACCGCTTCCAGAAGGCTCTGGACGCGCTCCAGGACTGATCGGCGCTGTCGCGCAAACGGGCGGTATGCCCCGCCCGATTTCTCTGCGGACACCGCGTCCGGCCGTTCGTCCGCGGTGAGGAGGAATGAACGTGTCCAAGCGGGAAGGCAGTCTCGACGCACCCAGCCGTCGCCCGATCGCGTGGCAGGACGCTGATTACTACGACGAAGCGTCACTCCACGGCGAGCTTGAGCGCGTGTTCGATATCTGCCATGGGTGTCGGCGTTGCGTCAATTTGTGCAACGCCTTTCCCACCCTGTTCGATCTGGTCGATGATGGCAAGACCGGGGAGGTGGACGGCGTCGACAAGCACGACTTCGGAAAGGTCGTAGATCAATGCTATCTGTGCGACCTGTGCTTCATGACCAAGTGCCCGTACGTGCCGCCGCATGTATGGAACGTCGATTTCCCGCACCTCATGCTGCGCGCCAAGGCGGTCAAGTTCCGCAAGGGCGAGGTGCGAATGCGCGACAGAATCCTCACCAGCACCGACGCGCTGGGCAAGCTCGCCGCCATTCCCGTGGTCGCCCAGACTGTAAATGCCGCCAACCACAACGGCGTCGCGCGTGCCGCGCTGCAATCGCTCCTTGGAGTAGACAAGCGGCGGGAACTCCCTCCTTACGCGCCGGTGAAATTTCGTGGTGCGGCCGATGTGCAGGATCGCTGGCCGGTGCGCGATGGCGAACGAACGCCGGGCAAGGTTGCGATTTTCGCGACCTGTTATATCAATTACAACGAACCCGGCATTGGCCACGATCTCGTAGCCGTGCTCGCTCACAACCAGATTCCGACGGTGCTCGCTCAGCAGGAAGCCTGCTGCGGCATGCCGAAACTTGAACTCGGTGATCTGGACGGTGTGCGCCGGCTCAAGGAACTCAATATCCCGGCACTCGCCGAACTCGCCCGCGAAGGCTATGGCATCCTCGCCGCCGTGCCGTCCTGCGCCCTGATGTTCAAACAGGAACTCCCGCTGCTGTTCCCCGACGATGCCGACGTCAAAATGGTCGCCGATGCGATGTTCGATCCCTTCGAATACTTCATGCTGCGCCACCGCGACGGCCTGCTGAAGACTGATTTCACGCAGGCGCTCGGCAAGGTTGCGTATCACATCCCCTGTCACGGACGGGTGCAGAATGTCGGGCAGAAAACGCGCGAGACCCTGCAACTGATTCCCGGCACCGAGATCACCACGGTCGAACGCTGCGCGGGCCACGATGGTACTTGGGGCGTGAAGAAGGAGTTTTACGAGCAGTCGATGAAGATCGGTCGTCCCGTATTTCGCCTGATGGCCCAGGTGCAACCGGACTTCATCAGCTCCGACTGCCCCATCGCCGGCCGTCACATCCAGCAGGGCATCCGTGACGGTGGCACCGACTTGAAAGCCGAAAAAGCCCATCCCCTTACCCTGCTGCGCAAGGCCTATGGACTGTAAGGATCTGCGACAATGAACGCCACGCACCCCATCTCCCGCGACAGTCTGCTGAGCCTCGAAGAATACGCCCGGCAGCGACCGGCCTTCCGCAACCGCGTCATCGCCCACAAGCAGGATCGCACGTTGCCTCTCGGCGATCACCTCACGCTGGTTTTCGAGGACGAACTGACGATCCGCTATCAGATCCAGGAAATGCTGCGCATCGAACGCACTTTCGAAGAGGCAGGCATCCGGGACGAACTCGAAGCCTATAACCCGCTCGTGCCGGACGGCAGCAACTGGAAGGCTACGATGATGATCGAATTCCCCGATGAGACTGAGCGACGCGCCTGGCTCGCGCGCCTGATCGCTGTCGAAGATCGCGTGTGGGTCCGGGCGGAGGGCTTCGATCCCGTCTTTGCGATTGCGGATGAAGACATGGAACGCGACAATGACGAAAAGACGTCGGCAGTACACTTCCTGCGTTTTGAACTTCCGGTCGCCATGATCCGCGCATTGAAGGCGGGGGCGGCCCTCGCGGTCGGGGTGGATCATCCGGCCTATTCGGTTGCCGTGGAGCATGTGCCAGAGGCCATGCGGCAATCCTTGTGTGGAGACTTGCGAGCTTGAACCCGGTGCAATGCGTCCTGCGCGGGGGCCTCGTGGCCCTCGTTTGTTTTTCGGTCCCCGTTTTCGCCGGGCTTTTTTCCGATCCCGATCCGGACTGGAAGGAGGGAGACTACACGATGCCCGCCGCCCCCCGCGATTTGAACCTGCGCGAATTCTTTGTCAGCAGTGCCTCGCCCAACCGCTTCCTCATCGACGAAGAGAGCCTCGCGGTGAGCGACGACGGTGTCGTGCGTTACGTCCTCGTGGTTCGCACTCCGGGTGGCGCCAGCAATGTCACCTTCGAGGGTATCCGTTGCGCGACCGGCGCGTGGCGCATCTACGCTACCGGTCGAGCCGGCGGCGAATGGTCGGCGGCACGCGATGCCAACTGGCAGCCGATCGTTGATACCACCTACAATCGCGTACGCGCCGCTCTTGCCAAGGATCACTTCTGTGACGGCCCGGTGCCACCGCGCAATCGCGACGAAGTGCTACTGCGCCTGCGCAGTACGGCCAGCAGATACGGACCTTCCGGAAACTGACCCAAGATAATGAGGCAATCATGATCGATCAGGCTATCATCGAATTCGATAAGGCGCTGCGCACGGTTTTCGCGCAGGCTCGCTCGGTCCGCCCGGTTCCTGGCGGCGAACTGCCCGATGCCCCGCTAACCGACGAAGAACGAGAGCACGTCGCCGCCCTGATGCGGGTCAATCACTGCGGCGAAATCTGCGCCCAGGCGCTGTACCAGGGGCAAGCCATGATGTCGCGTGACGAAAGCGTGCGGCGCGAACTGCAGCAGGCCTCGAATGAAGAAACCGAGCACCTGGCCTGGACTGAACAACGAATCGCGGAACTCGGCGGGCGCAAGAGTCTGCTCAATCCGCTGTGGTACGGCGGATCACTCGCTCTCGGACTGCTTGCCGGCAAGCTCGGTGACCGATGGAATCTCGGGTTTCTGGCCGAAACCGAACGCCAGGTCGAGGCGCATCTCAATGGCCACCTCGGGCAGCTACCGGCTGAAGATCGCAAGTCGCGCGAAATCCTCGAACAGATGAAAGCCGACGAGGCGCGCCATGCCGACACCGCAGTCGGTCTTGGTGCGCACGAGCTGCCCACCCCCTTCAAAGCGGCGATGAAGCTGATATCGCGAGTGATGACGACGACGGCCTTCCGAGTGTGAGGCCCGCAGGGGAGGGCGCGCGACCCATCTGCGCGCCCCCGCGCCCACTTTTTTGCTCACATGCGCAGCGGTAACGCGTTCGCCGTTCCTTATTCCACTTCGATGATGGACCACTCGTGCGTGATCTCGGCCGTTTTCGCGAGCATGATCGACGCCGAGCAATATTTTTCCGCCGATAGGTGAATCGCCCGTTCTACGGCGTCGGCTTTCAATCCCTTGCCGTGTACCGTGTAATGGAAAGCAATGCGCGTAAACACCTTGGGATCGCTCTCGGCGCGCTCGGCCGAAAGTTTCACTTCACAGTTGCGCACGTCCTGCCTGCCGCGTTTCAGAATCAGCACCACGTCGAAAGCGGTGCAGCCACCCGCGCCCGCCAGCATCAGCTCCATCGGTCGCGGAGCAAGATTGCGTCCGCCCGCTTCCGGTGCTCCGTCCATCGCCACCACGTGGCCGGTGCCCGTTTCGGCAAGAAAGGTCATCCCATCGACCCATTTGATCGTGCATTCCATCATTGACTCCGTTGTCGGCAGTATTACGGTCGCTATCGGTCGACCGGGCGCCGATTCTACCGGATCGTGCAGGGTAAGCTGCAGTGCTATCCCTAGCCGCTATTGGATGCTTTGATGCGGCGCAATAACAAAGTTCAAATGAATGAGAGCGAAAGTCTTTTAACACACCCGACAAGATCTGGAGGTATGGGGCAACTTGATAAAGATCAAATATTTACGTATGTATAAGCGCCACTTATCCTTCAATCAAAACATTTATAGTGCGATGCACAAGAAATGCTTGCCCGGTGATAAGCGGGTATGGATAATCGGTACCAGTCGGGTCGCTTTAGCCTCGCGATCCAAACGGTGTCTCCTCCACCCTCCTCCTTTGGTGTGGATTTAACGCAGTCCCGCAGGGGCTGCGTTTTTTTTGTATAGTCCACCTGTGATGCATCTGGATTTGACTTTGTGGTGGTGTTCCCGCTACCATCACGAGCTTTCCGTTTATTGGCCTTCGCCCCAGGCCGGACAAGATCGAGGATTCGAATGAAAACGTTTTCTGCCAAGCCGCACGAAGTCAAGCGCGACTGGTTTGTTGTCGACGCGGCGGATAAGGTGCTTGGCCGGGTTGCCGCCGAGGTTGCTCGCCGTCTGCGTGGTAAGCACAAGCCTATCTATACGCCGCACGTCGATACCGGTGACTTCATCGTCGTTGTTAACGTCGAGAAGCTGCGTGTCACCGGCAACAAGGCCCAGGATAAGAAGTATTACCGTCACACCGGTTTTCCGGGCGGAATCTACGAAACCAACTTCACCAAGCTGCAGCAGCGCTTTCCCGAGCGTGTACTGGAAAAGGCCGTGAAGGGCATGCTGCCGAAGGGGCCGCTGGGTTACGCCATGCTGAAGAAGCTGAAGTGCTACGCGGGTGGTGAGCATCCGCACGCCGCTCAGCAGCCCAAAGTTCTCGAGATCTGACAGGAGCCGATCAATGGCTGTTAGTTACAACTACGGCACTGGCCGCCGCAAGACTGCGGTTGCCCGTGTCTTCATGAAGCCGGGTACCGGCAACATCGTCGTTAACGGCAAGCCCGTGGACGAGTTTTTTTCGCGCGAAACCGGCCGCATGATTGTGCGCCAGCCGCTCGTGCTGACTGAAAACGACAACCGCTTCGACATCATGGTGAACGTCACCGGTGGCGGCGAGTCGGGTCAGGCAGGTGCGGTCCGCCACGGCATTACCCGTGCGCTGATCGAATACGATGAGGAACTGAAGCCGGTGCTGCGCAAGGCAGGTTTCGTGACCCGCGATGCGCGCGAAGTCGAACGGAAGAAGGTCGGTTTCCGCAAGGCCCGTCGCCGCAAGCAGTTCTCGAAGCGCTGATACTCAGGTATCTGCTGTCAGAAAGCCGCCTCTCGAGGCGGCTTTTTTGCATTTTGGCGCAGCGGAATGTGCGGTACCGGGTGCGATAATTACCCAATAGGTTTTGGGGTCAGAACCCCACAGAGGAGAAGACATGATCAAGGTTGGTGTGGTCGGAGGTACGGGTTATACCGGTGTTGAACTGCTCAGGCTGCTTGCGCGTCACCCCGGTGCGCAATTGCATGCGATTACCTCGCGTGGCGATGCCGGCATGCCCGTGTCCGACATGTTTCCGAGTTTGCGTGGGCGGGTCGATTTGCGCTTCGTGACCCCGGCCGAGGCCGCGCTCGATCAGTGCGATGTCGTATTTTTCGCCACCCCGAATGGTATCGCGATGCAGCAGGCAAGCGATCTCGTCAATGCCGGTGTGCGTGTCATCGATCTTGCTGCCGACTTCCGTATCCGCGACATCGCTGAGTGGGAGAAGTGGTATGGCATGCAGCACGCGGCGCCCGCGTTGGTTGCCGAGGCGGTCTACGGCCTGCCAGAACGCCACCGCGAGCAGATTCGCAGTGCGCGCGTGTTGGCGAATCCGGGTTGCTATCCGACGGCCGTGCAGTTGGGTTTCCTGCCGCTGATCGAGTCGGGTGCGGTGGATCTCTCATACCTGGTTGCCGACGCAAAATCGGGTGTATCCGGTGCCGGGCGTAAGGCCGAAGTGCATACGCTGTTTGCTGAAGCCGCAGATAGTTTCAAGGCCTACGGCGTGCCCGGTCATCGTCACTTGCCCGAAATTCGTCAGGGCCTCGTTGGCATGGCGGGAGCGCCGGTCGGTCTGACCTTTGTGCCGCATCTTACGCCGATGATTCGTGGCATTCATGCGACACTGTATGCGAAACTCACGAAGGACGTAGACGTTCAGGCGCTGTTCGAGAACCGTTACCGCAGTGAGCCGTTTGTCGACGTGCTCCCCCCGGGCAGTCATCCGGAGACTCGTTCGGTCCGCGCAAGCAATATTTGTCGCATCGCGGTGCATCGCCCACAGGGCGGTGACGTGGTCGTCGTGCTGTCGGTGATCGACAACCTTGTCAAGGGGGCTGCAGGTCAGGCCGTGCAGAACATGAACATCATGTTCGAATTTGACGAAATGCTCGGTCTTGACGTGGTGCCCGTCAGTCCCTGATGGAACCAATTGACTGCATCACCACTCTCATTTTGACGAAAAGGTATGCTCTGGCGCATTATGCGAGAACAGCCCCACAGAGGAGAAAACATGAACACTGCAGTCGACACCCCCGAACTGCTCGTCTTCACTGACAGCGCGGCCAGTAAGGTCAAGGAACTGATTGAGGAAGAGGGTAACCCCGAACTCAAACTTCGCGTCTTCGTCAGCGGCGGCGGCTGCTCGGGTTTTCAGTATGGCTTCACTTTCGATGAGGAGGTCAATGAAGACGACACATCGCTCGAGAAGAATGGCGTAACGCTGCTGATTGACTCGATGAGCTACCAGTATCTGGTCGGTGCCGAAATCGACTATAGCGAAGGCTTGGAAGGGTCGCAGTTTGTGATCCGTAATCCCAACGCAACGAGCACCTGCGGGTGTGGGTCGTCGTTCTCCGCCTGATCTGCCGGTTTCAGCGAGTCAAGAAAAACGGGATGCCTTGGCATCCCGTTTTTTTTCATGAACGAGCGACAGATCTTCAGTCGATCTTCGCGACGTCCGTGCGGCTGAGTAGAGCCAAGCGCTGAAACATTGCGCCGGTCTCGCGCTTGAAGGTCGCAAGTGCCTGCTTTTCCAGCGGCTGGGCCGAAGGTAGCGCAATCTTCATCGGATCCTCGGCGACGCCATTGACGCGGATCTCGAAATGCAGATGTGCGCCCGTCGACCAGCCGGTCGAGCCAACATAGCCGATTACATCCCCTTGGCGCACTCGTTCACCCTTGCGCAGACCGCTGACGAATCCGTTCAGGTGCGCATATGCGGTTTCGTAGCGGTCGCGGTGTTGCAGCACGACGATGTTCCCGTAACCACGCTGGCTGCCAACATATTCGACGGTGCCATTGGAAGCGGCCTTTACCGGGGTGCCGGTCGGCGCGGCAAAATCGGTACCGTTGTGCGCGCGCCAGCTCTTGTGAACGGGATGGAGCCGTCGTCCAAAATTTGACGAAATGCGCGAGAATTCAAGAGGATATCGCAGGAATGCCTGGTTGAGGCCACGACCGTCCGGCGTATAGTAGGTATCGGATCCATCGGCGTCCCTGTGTAGGACCACCGTATGGCTTTTGCCCTGATTGACGAACTCGGCCGCGAGAATGCGTCCTGCACGAGTTGCGATCCCTTGGTTGTGGATGGTTTCATAAACAACGCGGAACTCGTCTCCACGCCGCAGATCGCTACTGAAATCGATTTCAGTGCCGAAAATTTCAGCGAGCTTGGTCGCAACGCTGTCGGGGATCCCTGCGGCGTCGGTCGCGCCGAACAGTGTCTGGCGGATGGTTCCGGAGCGCATTTCAACGTGCGTTTCAATTGCTGCGGGATTCTCGGCTCGCGCTCGAAACCCCTCTGTGGTGCGTTCGATCGTGAATCGCGTATCGCCCCCGGATACTGGCAGGCTCAGCGATACCAGCCTTCCGTCCGCATTGACGACTGCAAAAAGCGAGCGTCCCGCACGCAGTTGCCGCTGTGCCTGCATGCCTTCCGTCTGATTCAGGAAGTCCAGTGCTTCTTGGTCGCTGACCCCGATACGGCGAAAAATCGTGTGAATGGTATCGCCTGGCAATACGCGCTCGTCGGATACAAAGGGCAAGTCCCGCTGTTCCACCGTTTCCACCTTGACCGGGCCGAGTTGTTCGATCACCGATTCGGCCGGGAAGGGCATTGGCGCGTCGCCAGGGACTACGGCGGTCGCGGCTACAACCCCGAGCATCGAGGCGCTGACGACCGCACCGAGTACCCATCCCCGGCGACGGGAAGAGGGAAGTTGATCGCTCAGTTCGGCTAGAATCCTGACTTTTCGTGCCTGCATGGGAATTTTCGGACAAAAAACTTTCGCGAGTGTAGCAAAGTTTTTAACCGTCCCGTAATGAATGGAGAGTCGCATGACTGACGTACAGGGAGCCCTCGAGCTGATCAAGCGGGGTGCCGACGAACTGCTGATCGAGGCGGAACTGATCGAGAAGCTCAAGTCCGGGCGTCCGCTCCGGGTCAAGGCCGGATTTGATCCCACGGCCCCGGACCTGCATCTTGGGCATACGGTCCTGATCAACAAACTGCGTCACTTCCAGGATCTCGGGCACAAGGTGATGTTCCTGATCGGTGACTTTACCGGGATGATCGGCGACCCGTCGGGCAAGAACGCCACGCGGCCGCCGTTGTCGCGGGAGCAGATCATGGAGAACGCTCGTACATATCAGGACCAGGTCTTCAAGATCCTCGACCCGGAAAAGACCGAAATCTGCTTCAACTCGGCCTGGATGGAGTCGCTCGGCGCCGCGGGGATGATCCGCCTTGCGTCGCGCAATACCGTCGCGCGCATGCTCGAGCGCGATGACTTTGCCAAGCGCTATTCCGGCGGTCAACCCATAGCAATTCACGAATTCCTCTATCCCTTGTGCCAGGGTTACGACTCGGTGGCGATGCGAGCGGACGTCGAGCTTGGCGGGACCGATCAGAAGTTCAATTTGCTGATGGGGCGGGAGCTTCAGAAGCACGACGGCCAGGCGCCCCAGTGCGTGCTGATGATGCCCCTGCTCGAGGGACTCGACGGTATCAACAAGATGTCGAAGTCGCTGGGAAACTATATCGGCATCGCTGAAGCGCCACGGGAAATCTTCGGCAAAGTCATGTCGATCTCCGACGATCTGATGTGGCGCTATTACGATCTGCTTTCGTTCCGATCGACGAGCGAAATTGGCGGACTTCGTCGTGAAGTCGGGTCAGGGCGTAACCCGCGTGACGTCAAAGTGCTGCTTGCCCAGGAGCTCGTCGCCCGTTTCCACGACCAGCGCGCTGCCGTCGACGCATTGACTGAGTTCGAGGCGCGTTTCCAGCGCGGGGTGCTTCCTGACGATATGCCAGAGGTTACAGTCGCGGTGGGAGCGGCAGGGCTACCGGTTTTTCAGGTCATCAAGCAAGCAGGATTGACTGGAACCACCTCCGAAGCGATGCGGATGATCGAGCAGGGTGCGGTGCGCCTGAATGGTGACCGAGTCGCCGACAAGGGGCTAGTGATGCAGTCTGGACAGACGGTCGTGCTACAAGTCGGGAAGCGCAAGTTCGCTGCCGTGCGCCTTGGTTGAGGCGCGCTCGCGTGGTCCGGCCGTCCGGATTTGCAGGGATTTGGGCGGCATGTTCAGGTGTAACATGTAACAATTCACGGCAAGGCACCGGGCACGATGGTCATGGAGCGGCGCAGGCCAAAACGAGCGTTGGTAGCATATGGCTGTCCCGCTGACGTGATGTTTAAGCGCTCGCAGGAGGTGTCTCCATGGCGATAGTGTCCCTGCCCGAGCGTAGTGCGTTGTTTCGGCCGCGTGTGATCGGACTTGCCGCGTTCTTGCTGGCGGCAGTCACGGCAGCGGTCCTCATCCTGCAATCAGAGCGGGAAGCGCGCCATGTCCGCCGGTCGGAGGTTGCCGACCTCATCGGCGACAAAGCACACGAAGTCGAAAACGCGGTCCATCATGGGTTGACGGCAACCTACGCTCTTGCCGCCTTGGTACGTCAGGGACGTGGCGCCGTGCCGGATTTCGAAGCGGTCGCCACCGAAATGCTGCGTTATTACCCAGGTGCAGATTCGCTGCAACTTGCGCCTGGTGGAATCATTCGCAGGGTCGTGCCTGTGGCGGAAAATGCCAAGGCGATTGGTCACGATCTCCTTGCGGATCCGGCTCGAACCAAAGAAGCTTTTCTCGCTCGTGATACGGGAAAGCTCACACTTGCAGGTCCCTTTACGCTCATGCAGGGCGGCATTGGCGCAGTGGGGCGCCTGCCGGTGTTCATTGATGATGAAAACGGCCACGCACAATTCTGGGGTTTTACTACCGTCCTGATCCGTTTTCCGGAGGTGCTCTCGAAGGCGCAGCTGCCTCAGCTCGTGAAACGCGGCTTTCATTACGAGCTCTGGCGGATTCACCCGGATACCGGCCTCAAGCAGATCATCGCTGCTTCCTCCCAGCAGCCCTTGGTTGATGCCGTCGACCGCACGCTAGGTATGCCTAACGGCACGTGGACTCTGAGCGTGGCGCCGATCGATGGATGGACGCATAAGTCGGATCTGGTGCTCAAGCTGCTCCTGGGGTTGGCCTTCAGTTCGCTCTTGGGATGGCTGGCCAAACAAATGGCGGAACTCAGGCTCCATAGGCGCCGATTGCAGGTGCTTGTTGATGAGCGCACGGCAGAGCTCGCAGCACGGGAGGCGAAACTTGCGGCGCTGATCGGATCCTTGCCCGACCTACTGTTCGTCATGGATGAGTCGGGTCGCATCACGGAACTCCATTCCCCGGATCCTTCCCTGCTTGTCGCGCCAGCGGAGCATTTTCTGGGGCGATCATACGAAGAGTCATTCCCGGCGGAAGTGGCGGGTGACATCCGGAGTGGCTTGATTGCGATCGAGCGGGACGGACAGCGGCGCGAAATCGAGTACTCACTCGATTTGCCTGGCGGACAGCGGCGGTTCAGTGCGTCCATGAGTCAGCTATCGCGCCTGGATGGGGGGCCGGCAGGTTTCATCGCGCTAGTTCGCGATGTTTCCGAGCGCAAGCTTGCGGAGGAACGCATGCGTGAGGCCATGGTCGTTTTCGACGCCTCGAGCCAGGGCATCATGACTGCGGACGCTGCGGGCGTCATCACTTCGGTAAATCCCGCCTTCTGTACCATCACGGGCTACTCGGTATCCGATGTGGTCGGACAAACGCCAGCGATGTTCAAGTCCGGACGCCACGATGACGGCTTTTACCAGAATATGTGGTCGACCCTTGAAAAGACCGGTAGGTGGGAAGGTGAGATCTGGAATAGGCGCAAGTCAGGCGACGTCTATCCGCAGTGGCTTACCATTTCCGCCGTGCGCGACGATGCTGGCAAGCTTATTAAGTATGTCTCCATCTTCAGCGACATGACGCGCCGCAAGCAGCGCGAAGAGGTTATCTGGCGCCAGGCGAACTTCGATGCGCTGACCGGGCTAGCCAATCGCAATTTATTGCACGATCGCCTGGAGCGCGCGCTCGCACACAGTCGTCGTACGGGCAAGAGGGCAGGGCTGATTTTCCTTGATCTTGACGGCTTCAAATGGATCAACGACACGCTTGGCCACGATGTCGGCGATGAAATGCTCGTCGAGGTTGCGGGCCGATTGCAGGAATGCATTCGCCAGCAGGACACGGTGGCGCGCCTCGGGGGCGACGAATTTACCCTCGTTGTCGAGGATATCGATGATGCAGAAGGATTGCAGGTCATTGGCGACAAGGTGCTCAGGGTGTTGCGCGCCCCGTTCCTGTTGGCTGGCGCAAATCGGTATGTTTCGGGAAGTCTCGGGATTACCGTGTTCCCTGACGACGGCGATAACGTTCAGACGCTGCTGCGCAATGCTGATATTGCAATGTACCAATCGAAGCAACTTGGCAAGAATCGTTGTCAGTTCTACGCTCAAGACATGCAGGAAGCGGCCCGCGCGCGCGTCCAGCTCGAGGCAGAACTGCGCTCCGCCATCGAACTGCAGCAGTTCGTCCTGTACTACCAGCCGATCATTCATGCGGCCAGTGGTACCGTTGCCGGCGCCGAGGCTCTGATACGCTGGCGTCACCCAGAGCGTGGGATCGTGGCTCCCGGCGAATTCATTCCGGTCGCCGAAGATACCGGGCTGATTGTGGCAATCGGCGAATGGGTGTTGTGCGAGGCCGTGCGCCAGTCCCGGCAGTGGCGTTCGCAAGGACTCCCATTACTGCGGATCGCAGTCAACGTCTCGGGCGTGCAGTTCCGCGAAGCCGGACTCGTAGGACTTGTTACGCGCCTGTGCGGAGAACATGGCCTGGAGCATTCCGAACTTATCCTTGAAATTACCGAATCGGTGCTAATGCAAAGCAGCGACCTCACTGAGGTGCGAATGCGCGAAATCAGCGCGCTTGGTGTTGGATACTCCCTCGACGATTTCGGTACCGGATATTCTTCACTCTCCTATCTCAAGCGCTTCCCTGTCGACGTCGTCAAGATCGACCGCAGCTTTGTGAATGACTGTCCCGATGATCGAAACGATACTCTCCTAGTCGAAGCCATCATCAATATGGCCCATAGCCTCGGCTTGCGCGTAACCGCTGAGGGTGTCGAGACGGAGGCCCAGCACGACTTTCTGCGAGCGCGCGGGTGCGACTATGTACAAGGCTTCCTTATTAGCAGGCCACTAACTGCTGACGATTTCGAGGCGTTTGCGCGGCGTCATGCGGCAAGTCGTTGATTAGATAATGCTTTACTGTCCGTGCAGACTGCCTGCTGTCGGCGCCTTGTTCCTCCCGTGCAATTTTCTCTTTTGGGAGCTTGACAGTATATTTTGGGTGTCTATAATTCGCCCCTCTTCGCGGCACTGGCGGTGGTTAGGCGGGTGAAGCGGGGGGTCGGGAAGAGGGGAAAAGGTTTTGCCGGTATTTGAAACGA
>NZ_WTVQ01000033.1 GCF_012910955.1 Aromatoleum diolicum | reverse complement strand
CCGATAACCCGTATTGGTGATGCGGGTATCGCGCGCCAGGCATAGATTCGGTCGCATACGGACACCCCCGACGAACAGGAACCTGCAATGAAACCGGCATCGTTCGACTATTACGCGCCGCAGACGCTGCCCGAGGCCGTGGCCCTCCTGGCGAAGCTCGACGGCGAAGGCTGCGACGCCAAGATCCTGGCCGGCGGACAGAGCCTGATGCCGATGCTGGCGATGCGCGTCGCGCGCCCCGATGCGCTGGTCGACCTGCGCCGCGTCGCGGGCCTCGACCACATCACCGAAGCAGACGGCACGATCGCCATCGGCGCGATGGCGACCAAGCGCGCGGCCGAGGAATCGGCGCTCGTCCGCGAACGCCAGCCGCTGTTCCACGCCGCCACGCAGCTCGTCGGCCACCGCCAGATCCGCAACCGCGGCTCGGTCGGCGGCTCCTTCGCGCATGCCGATCCCGCCTCGGAATACCCCGCGGTCGCGCTCGTGCTGGACATGCAGATGCGCGCGGTGGGCCCCGACGGCGAACGCCTCATCCCCGCCGACGAGTTCTTCGTCACCTACATGACCACCGCCCTCGAAGCGGGCGAAATCCTGACCGAAGTGCGCATGCCGGTGCTGCCTGCCGGCACGGGCTGGGCGATCCGCGAGCTGTCGCGGCGCAACGGCGACCTCGCCCTAGCGGGCGTCGCGGTGACGCTGCGCCTGTCGGGCGGCGTGTGCGCGGACGCCCGCATCGCCGCCTTCGGCGTGGACGCGACGGCCGTTCGCCTTGGCGCCGCTGAAGACGCGGTGATCGACCAGCGCCCCGACGCGGCGACCTTCGCCCGCGTCGGCGCAATCGCCGCCGCCTCGCTCGCCGAGCCGATGAGCTGCATCCACGCCTCGGCCGACTACCGCCGCCACCTCGTCGGCGTCCTCGTCGAACGCACGCTGGTCGACGCCGCCGCGCGCGCCCGCTGACACCGCCCACCCAACCCGAACCGCGAGGCCCCCGATGACGACGAAGCAACAGATCCGCGTGACCGTCAATGGCACGCCCTACGTGCGCGAGGTCGAAGCGCGCCTCACGCTGGCCGACTTCCTGCGCCACGAACTGCATCTCGGCGGCACGCACGTCGGCTGCGAGCACGGCATCTGCGGCGCCTGCACGATCCTCATCGACGGCCGCTCCGCGCGCTCCTGCCTCACCCTCGCGGTGCAGGCCGACGGCGCCAGCATCACCACTGTCGAAGGCCTGCGCAACCGCGAAACGGGCCATCTGCACCCGATCCAGCAATCATTCGTCGACGCCCACGGCCTGCAATGCGGCTTCTGCACGCCCGGCTTCATGATGACGACGCTGGAACTGCTCAACGAAAACCCCTCGCCGAGCGACGACGAAATCAAGGAAGCCCTCGGCGGCAACCTGTGCCGCTGCACCGGCTACCAAGGCATCCTCGACTCGGTGCGCCTCGCCGCGAGCCGGCTGCGCACCGCGCAGGACGCCTGACCCACGGACAACCAAGGCGACCCAATGCGACCCCTCATGGCGATCGAAATCCCCACCCGTCCCGACCAACTGCCGACCACCGCGCCGCGTTTCGTCGGCAAGGCGGTCAAGCGCATCGAAGACCCGGCGCTGGTGTCCGGCACCGTCGAATTCATCGACAACCTGTCGCTGCCCGGCATGCTCCACTGTGCCATCCTGCGCAGCCCGCACCCGCACGCCCGCATCGTCTCGATCGACACCACCGCTGCACTGTCGCTCGAAGGCGTCGAGGCCGTGCTCACCGGCGACGACGTCGCCCGCTGGTGCGCGCCCGGCATCACCGCGCCAGAAGGCTGGGGCAACTATTGCATGGCAGTCGGCAAGGTGCGCTTCGTCGGCGAGCCCGTCGTCGCCGTGGCCGCGGCAAGCCGCTACATCGCCGAAGACGCGCTCGAACTCGTGCAGGTCGAATACGAGCTGCTCCCCCCCGTCGCCAATCCCGACGAAGCCATGGCGCCCGGCGCGCCGCTCGTCTTCGAGGACCGCGGCACCAACGTCATCCAGAGCCGCAGCTACACCTGGGGCGACATCGACCGCGTGTTCGCCGAGGCCGATCGCGTCGTGAGCCGCAAATTCCGCTGGAACCGCGTCGGCGCCAACCCCACCGAGACCTTCGGCTGCATCTGCCAGTGGGACCTCGCCGACAACAGCCTCACCTGCCGCGGCGCCTACCAGACGCCGCGCTTCATGGCGCTCGGCCGCGCCGCCTCGCTGAAGCTGCCGGCCAACAAGGTCAAGGTCATCAGCCACGCGCAGGGTGGCGGTTTCGGCGGCAAGGGCGGCCCGCGCGGCACCGACATCGCCGCGCTGCTGTCGCGCAAGACCAACGGCCGTCCGGTGAAGTACATCGAAGACCGCATCGAATACCTGCTCGCCGGCGGCGGGCAGTCGTGGGACCGCTACTACGAGGCCGCGCTCGCCGTGAAGGCCGACGGCACGGTCACCGGCTTCCGCGTGCGCCTCGTCGACGATCAGGGCGCCGGCGCCGAAGGCTACGGCACGATCTCGGCCGCCAAGCCGCTCGCCGCCTTCACCGGCAACTACCGCATCGAGGCCGCGTTCTACGACATGACGCTGGTCGCGACCAACCGCGCGCCGACCTACCCCTACCGCGGCTACGGGCCCCCGCCGCACAACCTCGTGCTCGAATCGCTGATGGACATCGCCGCGCGCGAACTCGCCGTCGATCCGGCCGAGCTGCGCCGCCGCAACTACATCCGGCCCGAGCAGTTCCCCTACACCGTGCCCAGCGGCAACGAATACGACAGCGGCAACTACGCGGCCGTGCACGACCGCGTGCTGGAAATGGCCGACTACCAGGCCCTGCGCAAAGCACAGGCGAAGGCCCGCGCCGAGGGCCGGCTGGTCGGCATCGGCGTCGTCAGCACCGTCGAGCCCGGCGTCTTCGACTGGAACGCCTACGCCACGGTCGGCGTGCCCGGCGTCGGGGTACCCGAAGGCGTCAAGGTCGCCGTGGACATTCTCGGCAACGTCACCGTTGCGGTCGGCTTCAACCTGCAGGGCCAGGGCCAGTTCACCGTCGCCGCGCAGGTCGTCGCCGACTACCTCGGCGTCGACATGAACAGCGTCAGGGTCGCGACCGCCTCGACGGACGTCGCGATGCCGCACTTCGGCCAGGGTGGCAGCCGGCTCGGCGTCGCGGTGAGCGGCGCCATCCTCGGCGCCTGCGACAAGCTCAGACAGACCTTCTCGCGTGTCGTCGCGCACCTGATGCACGCCGAACCGGAACAGGTCGAACTCATCGACGGACGCCTGCAACTGAAGCACGCGCCGGAGCACGGCATGTCGGTCGCGGAGGTCGCCGGCGTCATGCTCGCCCGCAGCGACCTGCTGCCGCCGGGCGTCGAACCCTGTCCCGAAGCCACCTACGTGTGGACCGCACCGAACCGCAACCTGCCCGACGACCAGGGCCGCTGCCGCAGCTACCTCACCGCGGCCAACGCGACCCACGTCGTGCAGGTCGAGATCGACCGCGACACCGGCCAGGTCACGATCCCCGCGTACTTCATCGTCGACGACTGCGGCACGCGCCTCAATCCGGCGTCCGTGGAAGGCCAGCTCCAGGGCGGCGTCGCACAGGGCGTTGGCGCGGCGCTGTACGAGGAATACGTCTACGACGCGCAGTGCCAGCCGCTCGTATCGACCTTCGTCGACTACCTCGTGCCGACGATCCACGAAGTGCCGATGACGACCAAGGACCACCTCGTCACGCCCTCGCCAGTCGCACCGCTCGGCGCCAAGGGCTGCGGCGAAGGCGCCATCCACACCACCCCGGCCGCGCTGCTGTGCGCGATCAACGACGCGCTCTCACCGCTCGGCCGCGAAATCCTCGAAACCCCCGCGTCACCGCACCGGCTGTGGAAAGTCCTGCACGGCCCGTGCGCCTGACATCCTCACCTGACTTCAACTCTCGCCCATGACCACCACCGACCTCACCGCCGGCCCGCTCGCCGGCCTCCGCGTCCTCGATCTCTCGACCATGCTCGCCGGTCCCTACGCCGCCACGCTGCTCGGCGACCTCGGCGCCGACGTCATCAAGATCGAATCGCACTACGGCGATGAAAGCCGCCACCTCGGCCCCAAGCGCGGCGACGAGCGCGGACCGTATCTGAGCCTCAACCGCAGCAAGCGCGACATCGTGCTCGACCTGCAGCGCGAGGAAGCGCAGGCCATCTTCGCCCGCCTCGCCGCCACCGCCGACATCCTCGTCACCAACATCCGCGAGCCCGCCCTGTCGAAGCTCGGGCTCGACTACGAACAGGTCCTGAAGCACCGGCCCGACATCATCTGGATTCGCGTCACCGCCTTCGGGCCCGACGGCCCCTATGCCGGCCGGCCCGGCATCGACTTCCTCGCCCAGGGCTATACCGGCGTGCTCACGCTCAACGGCGCCCCGGACGGCGAGCCGGTACGCACCGGCTTCCCCGCCGTCGATGTCATGACCTCGCTCCTCGTCAGCAACGCCGCTCTCGCCGCTCTGCGCGCACGCGATCTCACCGGCAAAGGCCAGCGCATCGAAGTCTCGCTGCTCGACACGCTGATGCACGCCCAGGCCAGTTCCATCGGCACCTGGCTCACCACCGGCGACCGCCCAAAGCGCACCGGCAACCGCAGCCTGTATTTCGCCCCCTCGGGCGTCTACCCGACCCGCGACGGCAAGCACGTCGTCATCACCACGCCGGGCGAAAAATTCTTCGCCAAGGTCTGCCGCGCCCTCGACGCCGACTGGGACACCGACCCGCGCTTCCACGACATCCACGCGCGCCTCGCCAACGAGGACGAACTCGACCGCGTGAT
The DNA here is from genome assembly GCF_012910955.1 of Aromatoleum diolicum. Taxonomy (GTDB): domain Bacteria; phylum Pseudomonadota; class Gammaproteobacteria; order Burkholderiales; family Rhodocyclaceae; genus Aromatoleum; species Aromatoleum diolicum. The sequence continues at coordinate 50,860 of NZ_WTVQ01000033.1, read as the reverse complement.
GGCCGAACGCACCCGCCGGTACGACCGCGACGAACTCGTCGACAAACTCGTCGCCGCCGACGTGCTCACCGCCCCGATCAATGAAGTCGAGGACGTCGTGAAAGATCCGCAGATCCTGCACAACCGAATGATCGTCCCCGTCGAGCACCCCGAACTGGGCCGGCTCGACGTCACCGGCGTCCCCATCCGCTTTTATGGCACCCCGTGCGAGGTCAGGCGCCATCCGCCCATGCAGGGCGAGCACACGCACGAGATTCTCGGTGAACTGGGCTATGCCAAGGGCGACGTCGACGCCCTCATCCGCGAAGGCCTCGCCGCCGACAAGGCCGAGATGCTGCGGCGGCGCGAGGAACGACGAGCGCGAGCTTCCGGCTGAGCCGCCGGCATAAGGTCGCACTGCGGGGTACGAGTTCGACGCTCCCGCATGGCCCGGGAAACCATGCCCGTTACGGCGTCTCCAGCCATTTCCGCAATTCCTCGGCGGCCAGATCGACAAACACCCGCAACTTGGGCGGGACGAAGCGCTGACGCGGATAGACGATGTGGATCGGGTCGGTCTTTCCGTGCCATTCGGGAAGCACGCGCACCAGCCGGCCTTCGTCACACTCCAGACGGCACAGATAGCGCGGCAACAGCGCGACCCCTTCGCCCGCGATCGCCATCGTGCGAATCACCCGCACGTCGTTGACCAGCACCTGCCCGCACATCGGGACCGTGACGCTGCCGCTGTCGTTCGCAAGCGTCCACGCCTCCTTGCCGAGCGGCGTGAACTGCAGGCAGCAGTGATGGCGCAGGCCCTGCGGGGCGTCCAGCGGCGGGGCCGATTTCAGGTAACCGGGACTCGCAAAGGTAGCCCAACGCGCGATGCCGGCGTTCCTGGCGATCAGCGTCGAGTCCTTGAGATGGCCGGTGCGAATGGCGACATCGATACCTTCGGCGACGAGATCAACGTACTGGTTCATCAGCACCAGGTCCACGCTGACCTTGGGGCAATGGTGGCGCAGCTGCCTGACGATCTCGGCCAGGATGTAGCCGCCAATGTCCGCCGGCGCCGTCACCCGCAGCAATCCCTTGGGTTCGCCGGCCGACTCCGTCACCGCTGCCTCCGCGTCGAGCAAGTGACCGAGTCCGGTTGCGGCGTGCTCGTAATACAGCGCACCGGCATCGGTCAGGTGCAGGCGGCGCGTCGTTCGCTGCAGCAGCATCACGCCCAGCCGTTTCTCCAACCGCGCAACACGGGTGCTCACCGTGGAGGTCGGCAAACCCAGCAGGCGGGCCGCCGCGCTGAAGCTCCCGGCCTGCACGACCTTGACGAACACTGCGGCTTCGTTGAGATCCATTGTTCATCTCATCGAAAAGTATTTACACATTTAACCATCTAGTGCCCTGAATGTCTGCCGCCTAAAGTTCAGCCATCGAGCAACGGAGAGCGGACATGAAGAAACTGGCATTCATCAAGCGCAGCAGCGGCAACCACTGGGTCGGCGACGGCTTCCCGGTCAGGAGCATCTTTTCCTACAACGACATCGCCGAGGAAATTTCCCCCTTCCTGATGCTGGACTACGCCGGCCCGGCCAGTTTCCCGCCGACGACGCGCAAGCTCGGCGTCGGCCAGCATCCGCATCGCGGCTTCGAAACGGTGACCATCGTGTACGAGGGCGGCGTCTCGCACCGCGACTCGTCGGGCGGCGGGGGCACCATCGGCCCGGGTGACGTGCAGTGGATGACGGCGGCTGCCGGCCTGCTTCATGAGGAATACCACAGCCCGGAATTCGCCAGCGCAGGCGGCGCCTTCGAAATGGTGCAGTTGTGGGTCAACTTGCCGGCCCGGGACAAGATGGCGTCCCCCGGCTACCAGGGCATCACCGCCGGAGACATCCCCGAAGCTCCCCTGCCCGGCGAGGCCGGCACGGCACGCATCATCGCCGGTCGCTACGGTGACGTCACCGGCCCGGCGCGCACCTTCACGCCGATGAACGTCTGGGATCTGCGCCTGAACGCCGGCCACCGCGCGGCATTCGATCTGCCGGCCGGACATACCACGGCGCTCTTCGTGCTGCGTGGCGCGATCCGCCTCGGTGGCGGGCATGCGGTCGGCGCCGCCGAACTGGCCGTCATGGAGCGCGACGGCAGCCGCCTGGAGTTCGATGTCGACGAGGACACGACGCTGCTGCTGCTCAACGGCGAACCGCTGAACGAGCCCGTCGTCGGCTACGGGCCCTTCGTCATGAATTCGCAGCAGGAAATAGCGCAGGCTATCAACGATTTCAACAACGGCCGTTTCGGACAAATCGGCCACTAAGCCCCGCAGTCCCCCAACAAGGAGAAACACGATGAGCAAGCCCTACGTTCGCCTCGACAAGAACAACGCCGCCGTCCTGCTGGTCGACCACCAAGCCGGGCTGTCCTCGCTGGTGCGCGACATCGAACCGGACAAGTTCCGCAACAACGTCCTCGCGCTGGCCGACCTGGCCAAGTACTTCAAGCTGCCGACCATCCTGACGACCAGCTTCGAGAACGGTCCCAACGGCCCGCTGATGACCGAGCTCAAGGAGACCTTCCCGGAAGCCCCCTACATCGCCCGCCCCGGCCAGATCAACGCGTGGGACAACGAGGACTTCGTCAAGGCCGTCAAGGCGACCGGCAAGAAGCAACTGATCATCGCCGGCATCGTCACCGAAGTCTGCGTCGCCTTCCCGGCCCTCTCGGCCCTGGAAGAAGGTTACGAGGTCTTCGTCGTCACCGACGCCTCCGGCACCTTCGACGAGCTCACCCGCCATTCCGCCTGGGACCGCATGTCTGCCGCGGGCGCGCAACTGATGACGTGGTTCGGCATCGCCTGCGAGCTGCACCGCGACTGGCGCAACGACATCGAGGGCCTGGGGACGCTGTTCGCGAACCACATCCCCGACTATCGCAACCTGATCAACAGCTACACCACGGTGCAGCGCAGCAAGTAAGTGTTCAGGCGCCCCGGGCGACCGGGGTGCCTCGTCACCACAGAGGCCGGGGGTACACGCTCCGTTTTTTTGCCGCCAAATCGGTCAGTGCTGCCGGGTGCCGCCGGGTGCATTACCGCTACCGGACTGATCGACTGCGATAACGGTCAGGCAGCGCACCGTGCCATCGGGAAAGTCCCAATCGATCGATTGCCCCACACTGAGACCAATCAGGGCTGCGCCGACCGGCGCCAGAACGGAAACCTTCCCCTGCGCGATGTCGGCGTCTTCCGGAAACACGATTTTCACGTCACGGTCGACGCCGGTTTTCTCGTCGCGATAATGAACGCGCGAGTTCATCGTGACGACATCCGTCCGGATTGATTCCGTTGGAATCACAATCGCCCGCTCCAGTTCTGCGCGCAGCGCCGGTGAGGGCTGTATCGCCATCAGGCGCACAAAATCGATGTCGCTGACGACAATGTTAGTATCTTGCATATCTTCTCCTCAACTCCGGGGTCAGAGCGGCGCCTTATGCCGATGGTGACACCATGATAGGTTCGAGAATGACGATTGATAAGCCCTTCGGCGGGCACAAAACTGTTTCCATACTGGAAACAGTAAAGGAGAAACGTGCACGACATCAACGACATGCTCGTCTTCGCCCAGGTCGTCAAAGCGAAGAGCTTCTCCGACGCGGCCAAGCGCCTCGGTGTCTCGAAATCCCTGGTGAGCAAATCAGTCAGTCGCCTCGAGACGAAACTGGGCGTGCGCTTACTGCAACGAAGCACCCGCCGGCTGAGCCTGACCGAGGTGGGAGAGGCGTATTTCGAACACTGCGACCGGATTCTCGACGAGCTGGCACTGGCCGACAGCACGATCAGCCGTCTGCACATGGAGCCGCGCGGCAAGTTGAAGATCAGTGCCTCGGTTGCCTTTGGCACGCTGCATATCGCCCCGGCCCTGGCCGATTTCATGGCGCAGTACCCGGATATTTCGGTGGACATGACGATCAGCGACCGCATCGTCGATCTGGTCGATGAAGGTTACGACATCGCCCTGCGCATCACGACAGAGCCCGCGCTCAACCTGGTGGCGCGCCGCCTGGCGCCAATTCGTCGAAAGATCTGCGCCAGTCCGCGCTATCTGGCCAAGCACGGCATACCGTTAACTCCGGACGACCTGATTCGACACAACTGTCTCGATTACACCTACTTGAATACACAAGGGTTCTGGCATCTCAAGGGGCCCGATGGCGATGCCTCGATACCCGTTTCCGGAACCTTGCGGATCAATGACGACGAGGCGCTGTCCCAGGCCGTCCTGGGCGGACTGGGGCTAGCGCTGCTGCCGACCTTCATCGTCGGTAAAGACCTTCAGGCCGGAGGGCTGGTCGAGGTCCTGCCGGGTTACGGGCCGGTCGAGCGTTTTCTCCACGCAGTCCATCTACCCGACCGGCATCTGCCCCTGAAGGTCCGTGCTTTCATTGAATTCCTGAGCGCCCGGTTCGGCACCGAGCCCTACTGGGACCGACAGGAAGCCGTAGCGTAGCAAATCCGGTCCTCCGCTTTCGCCCCCTCATGTAACCGCGCGGACCGCCGATGCAGTATGACTATGGCCTGGGTCAGATAATCAGGCCGATGCTGGCTCCGTGCCGAGTTGCCTCCGCCAGCCGACGCGGCACCCACGCGGAGCCGGCCAGAAAGACTTCGGGGATGTCACCTTCGGCCTTGAGCTGCTCATAGAGTTGCGGCTGCTGCACCGAGCCGTAAGCCAGCACGACGCTGTCGAAGCCTTCCTCGCGATAGGTCTTGCCACCCCACGCCGAGATGAATTCGAGCGCGTCGGGGTGGATTTCCTTGAGAATCAGGTTGGGGTGGACCTTCACGCCGCAACTTTCCATGCGTTTGAGCACCATCCCGATCGAGTAGCGCGCCACCTCCGTGGCGAGGTGCACCGACTTGTGGAAGATCTCGACCTGCTTGCCGCGTTCGGCGAGGTATTCGGCGATGCAGGGGGTCTGGTAGTAGTCCTCCTGCGAGATGATGGCGACGCGCTCGCCGGTGACGGCCTTGCCGCGCAGCACGTCCCAGCCCTGCACGACGTGCGGCAGGTGGATGCCAAGGACTTCGTCGGGGACGCGCGGCAGCGAGCCGGTGGCGACGACGACGGCGTCGGGTGACAGCGCCTTGATGGCGGCGATGTCGGCGGCGCTTTCGAGGCGCACGTCGACACCGAGGCGCGCGAGGGCGTTTTCCTCGAAGTAGATCTGGTCCTCGAACGAGTCGCGCCCCGGGGCCTTGGCGGCGAGGAGGAGTTGTCCGCCGAGGCGCTTGCCTTGCTCCAGCAAGGTGACCTTGTGGCCGCGCATCGCGGCGACACGCGCCGCCTCGCAGCCCGCGGCACCGCCGCCCACGACCAACACGTGTTTCGATTTCGCGGTCGGGCGGAATTCGGTCTCCCAGCGCAATTCGTTGCCGATCATCGGGTTGATCGAACAGGTGGGTGTGTACGGAATGGTCAGCGGTTCGGATGCCTCGTCGATGCAGCGCGTACAGCCGATGCAGCGGCGGATTTCGCCCAGGCGGCCTTCGCGGGCCTTGTTGGCGAACTCGGGGTCCGCGATGCCGGCGCGCACCATGCCCACCAGGTCGCAGTAGCCGCCCTTGATCAGCTCCTCGGCGAGGACGGGGTCGTTGATGCGGCCGGTGAACAGCACGGCGATCTTCGCGTCGAGGTCTGCGAGGTCGGCGCGCGCGGCCTTGCCGAATTCGCGGTATTCGGCGTGCGGATGGTAGGACGAGGGCACGTAGGACGGCGCCCCCCAGCAGTGGCCGACGTCGAGATCGACGAAATCGAGCAGGCCGGTTTCGCCGATGTGGAAGAGCATCTCGCGCAGCTCCATGTTGTCGTAGCCGCCGGCGCGCGATTCCTGTCCGTTGATGCGGATGCCCAGCGCGATCGAATCGCCCACCCGTTCACGCACGCGCCGCAGCGTTTCGACCACGAAACGGACGCGCCCGGCCGGGCCGCCGCCCCATTTGTCGGTGCGCCGGTTGGTCACGGGCGACAGGAAGCTGTAGCCGACGGTCTCGTGCGCGCAGTGGATCTCGATGCCGTCCGCGCCGCTGTTCTTTGCAACCTCGGCGGCATCCGCGTAGCTGTCGAGCAGGAACTCGATTTCCGTCTCGCCGAGCACGTGAGGCGTGTAGTCCTGCGCCCCGACCACCGGCACGGGCGACGGTGCCCACAGCGCATTCAGGTGGGTGAGCTGCACGACCACGACCGAGCCATGGCCGTGCATTTCATTCACGAACCGGGTCCAGCCCTCCACGAATGCAGGGTTCTGGTAGGACGCGAAGTGGCAACCGAAGCCCCCGCGCAGGGAGATCTCGTCGGGCGCACCCGGCGGAAGCGGTACATCGAGGAGCCAGGTCTCGCTGCCGATCCAGCCGGTGCCGCCCTTCGCCTTGGCGCCATGGTGGGCGATGAAGTGCTCGTCGATCAGGCCCGGCGCCATCGACGAATTGATGGTGTTCGTCGTCTCGCAGATCCGGTTCGGCACCCGCATCGGCCCGACCTGGAGCGGCGAGAAAAGGCGTTCGAATTTGACGTTGCTCATGACGATCTTCCCCACTTGATTGCGGCGACGGTGCCGGCGGATGCGCCCGGCACGGTCAGGAGGCTTAAAGATGGTGCGGGTGACGGAACCGCTCAGGCGGGACCGGTCGGCGAAAGGATCACGATCGCGAAGGGGCGATCGGTCTGCTGCTGGAAGAAGCCCCAGGGCGGGAACAGTGCGGTCAGGCGCGGCCACAACGCCGCACGCTCAACGTCGGTGGCATCGCGCGCGACCGCCGCCATCCTGTTGCGGTCGCACTGCACCCAGCAGTCGGGATTGGCGCTGACGTTGAGATACCAGGTGGGGTGCGAGTCATAGCCGGCAAGCGAGCCGACGACGACCATGTCCTCGCCGTTCCGCAGGAAGACGAGCGGCGTCGTGCGCTGTTCGCCCGACTTGCGGCCCACTACCGTCAGCAGCAGCGTTGGAAAGCCGGACGGCGACCCCTTGCCCGAGGCCCAGCCGTCGGGATTGGCGAGGTAGCGCTGCACGTCGGCTTTCGCGTCGCCGCGGATGCGTTCGAGCGATGCGGTGGCATCCTTGATGGCCTGCCATTCCTCTTCGGACATGTAGTCCGGCTTGACCATATTTTCGCGATTCTGCGTCGACATTTTGCGGATTCCTTGGGGAAACGACCCATGGACGAGTGTAGGGAACCCGCGCGGACCGGACCCGGCACCGGCGCTTCCTATCCGGCCTTTGCCATGTCATTTGAGGACATCGCGAGGGGCATCCCTTCAGCCGCTGCGGGTGATGAAGCGGGCGAGCGCGATGGCTGCGAGCGAGATCGCCGCGGCGACGAGGCCGATGGTGTCGAAACCGCTCAGGCGGCCGCCCGCCTCCAGTTCGATGACGCTTCCGCTGAAGATTGCACCCGCCCCCATGCCGAGCTGGGTGGTGACGCCGTTGAGCATCAGGAAGGCGCCGCGCGAGGCCGGGGGCGGCACGTCGGACAGCATCGCGACGCAAGGCACCCAGCGGGCGTAGATGAAGACGAAGAAGCCGCCACCGAGCGCGAGGGCGGGAACGAGCGGCAGACGCGGGGCGTGGGTCGCCAGCACGATGCCGACAACGGACAGCAGCGTTGCGAGCGCAAACACGCCGAAGCGCCCATGCCGGTCGGCGAGGCGTCCGGCCAGGGGCGAGGTGTGCAAACTCATTGCGCCGGCCAGCAGGTAGACCAGCGGCAGCCACGCTTCGGCCACCCCGACGTTTCCGACCCAGTAGGGCGCGATGTAGGCGATGACCGCGTAGGCGGAGAACGTGACCGCGAAGGTGAGCAGGAAGCCTGCGAGGGACCGGAGTTCGACGAGCGAGGCACCCGGCCGGCGCGGTGCCGCCCCCTGCGCCCCGACCACAGTCTTGCCGGGTAGCGACGGCACGTGGCGCCGGATCCCGACGAGCACGAACAGCGCGAGACCCCACACGGCGAGGAAAGAGCTGCGCCAGTCGAGCGCCGAGGCCAGCGCGAGCCCTGCAGGCACGCCGATCACGGCGGCCAGGGCGTGACCGGTCGTGACGCGACCGATGGCGCTGGCGCGCAAGGATGGAGGCACGACTTCGACGACCATCGCCTGGATCATGGCGGACAGCACGCCACCGGTCACCCCGGCGACGATGCGCGCGCCGACGAGTGCATCGAGGCTCGGCGCAAACGCCGTGAGCAGCAGCGACGTCGTGAAGCCGCCATACCCCGCGAGCAGCACCGAGCGGCGATCGAAACGGTCGATGACGCCACTGACGAGCACGCCCGAAACGCCCGCACTCACCGTGTAGGCGAACACGAGCCGGCCGAGATCGGACGGCGCGGCGCCGAGGGAACGGATGAAGTACGCGCCGAGCGGCATCATGATCATGAAATCGATCAGATGCGTCATGTGCGCGGCACGCAGGACCGCGATCAGGCGGCCCTCCATCACCGCGCCCCCCTGGCCCGCTTCAGCCCGCCGTCCAGCGCGGCGACAGGACGACGTACTGGCTGGTCTGCACGACGTCGAGCTTGTCCATGTCGATGAAGCGCTTGCAACTCGCGCGCATCGCCAGGACGTTCTGCTGGAATTTCTCCTCGTCCCCGACGGCTCCGTAGAAGGCCTGGAGGTTGCCGAACGCGGCGGGCGGGAAGCCCTCCTCGACGATCGCGTCGCAGGGCGGCGCATCGAACGTGAGCGCGCGTGTGACGACGTTCTGCACGTACAGGAAGGTGTCCTGCGTATCGATGGCGATCTGCGTGTGCGAACCCAGCCAGACATCCAGCCACGATTCGCGGTCGATGCGCGGCGGGCGGCGGAACAATGCCATCTGCGCAAACCCTTCGGTCCGCTGGCCGGCCGCCGGCGGAAAACGGGTGTTGCGCATCGGCTGTGATTCGCTGACGAGCCAGGCCGCGAAACGCGCCGCGCAAGCACCGATCGCCTCGTCGAAAGGCTTGCGCAGCGGGTCGTTGGCCGAATCGACCCAGATCGACACGAAGGCCACGATCGGTGCCTGCACGGCCCGCAGCGTCGGCGCGGCGCCGTCGGCGGCGGCATCGGAAAGATTGAGCTGCACGCCCCGGGCACCGAGCTCCACCAGGCGTGGCGCGAGCTCGCTGCGCAGGCGCCCGATGAACGCGGCCCGCTCGCTGCGCGGGTCGCGCCACAGCGCGTAGATGATCTTCTCCATGATGCGGGATCCGATCAGCGCAGCGGTGCGCGTTTGGTCGGTTCGATGCCGGTCAGGCGCGCGAGGTTGAGGCCGAGGATGTTGGCCTTGTCCTGCTCGGTGACCTGCGCATACCCCCACTTCTCCTGCAACTCCGCGGGCATGTCGAGGTTCTTGATGTAGTCGACCACGCGGCCAAGGTCGTCAAAGGGCAGGTCGAAGCCCAGCACGATCTTTTCCGAGCTCATCCACTGCAGCGCCGTGCCGATGGTGTGGTAGCCGCGGTACGGCGCGCGCTGGAACCAGCCGATGATGCCCGACAGGCTCAGGTACAGGTTCTTGTGCTTGCCGCACAGGCCGATCAGCTCCTCGGAATGCGGCCAGCCGGCGTGGTAGGCGATGATCTTGAGGTCGGGGAAGTCGAGCATCACGTCGTCGAGTTGGGACGGATGGCAACGGTTGCTCGGCTGCGGGCACACGTAGCTCATGCCGGTATGCACCGTCAGCGGCACGCCCAGCTCGACGGCTTTCTCGTAGAAGGGCCACAGGCGCTTGTCGTTGAGCGGGCCGTCGTCCTCCGGCGTGTAGAGCTTGCACAGACGGGCGCCGCGCTCCTTGACGAGGTATTCGAGTTCCCAGTTGGCGTGCTTGATGCCGCGCTTGATGACCGGACCGACGTTGGCTTCCAGGTACATGCGCTCCGGATACGGCTCGATCTGCTGCAGCATGAAGCCGTTGGTCGACATCGACACGACGCCGCCGGTGATGTCCATCATCGGCTCGCGCAGGCAGAACGCAACGTCGACGCTGGTCTTGTCCATGTACTTGATGAGCTCGCTGGCGATGGGCTGCGGCCACTCGCTGTCGAGGTCGCGACCGGCCCAGGCGCGCAGCACGCCATTGACGCTGTCGTGGAACTGCTGCATCCCCGGGTAGTAACCGATCTCGCTCATGGTCTGCAGATTCATGAAGTGGAACTCGGTCAGTGCGACGAAGTAATCCCTGGCCATCTGTCTTCCTCCTGGTATGGATGCGGTACGGCTCAGCGGCCGTGGTATTCGGGTTTGGTCTTGGCGGCGAAGGCACGCGGCCCCTCGCGCGCATCCTCCGAGGCGAACACGCGCGCCGACATCGTCTTTTCGAGCACGAAGGCCGGTTCGTTGCTGAGCGCCCGCAGGGCGATTTCCTTCGCGGTGCGCACGGCCAGCGGGCCGTTCTCGCAGATGCGTTCGGCGTAGGCGAGCGCCTCGTCGAGGAGACGGTCCGCAGGCACGACCTTGTTGATCAGCCCGACCTCGTAGGCGCGCTGCGCGTCGATGGTGTTGCCGGTGAGCAGCAGCTCCATCGCGATCGCCCAGGGAATCTGCTGCGGCAGGCGCACGTGCGACCCCCCGGCCGGCACGACCGCCCAGCGCACTTCGGCCAGCCCGAATTTCGCGTGCTCAGCCGCGATGCGGATGTCGGTGCCGAGCAGGAATTCGAGTCCGCCCGCGACGCACACGCCATTGATTGCGCAGATGATCGGCTTGTAGACAGTCTGGAACGGGCGCTTGGCCGGGTCTTCGTAGCCGAGCGCGTCACCTTCGTTGAGCGCCGGCAGCGCGACCTTGAGGTCGAGACCGGTGCAGAAGGCGCGCTCGCCAGCGCCGGTAAAGATCGCGCAGCGCAGTTCCGGGTCCTTGTTGAAATCGTCGAAGGCGGCCTCCAGGCCGATCAGCATCTCCTTCGTCAGCGAGTTCATCGCCTCTGGGCGGTTCATCGTGATGATCGCGATGCGGCCGCGCTTTTCGTAGCTCAGGCTTGCGGGCAGGTTCAGGCCCATGTCTGTGTCCCCTTTGTGATGGTTATTGCACGCGCCGGGCGCGGCGAAATACGGGCAGGGTCAGCGCGTCGCCGATCTGCTGGAACTCGACTTCCACGGCCATGCCGATATGCAGTTCTTCCGGCGCGCAATCAACGACCTTCGACAGCAGGCGCACGCCCTCCTCCATCTCGACGACGACCGGCGCGTACGGCGTGGCGTCGGCAAAGGCGGGATGCAGCGCGCGGACCACTTCGGTCCAGGTAAACACCGTGCCGCGCCCGCCGGAGCGCGCCCATTCCCATTCCATCGAACTGCAGTGCGCGCAGATGTCGCGCGGGACGTGGCGGTAACGGCCGCAACCGGTGCAGCGCTGGAAGCGCAGCTCGCGGTCGCGACACCAGGCGTAGAACTCGCCATGCAGGCCCGTGAGGGTGGGAAGCGGTTTGTCGTACGGTTTGGTCTGTTCGCTCATTGCATGACTCCGACTTTTGTTCGCTAGCGCCGCAGGATGGCGATGCTGCCGTCGCCGAAATCGCCCCAGCCGGTCACGACGCCGATCTCGGCATCCGCGACCTGCCGGGCACCGGCCTCGCCGCGCAGCTGGCGCACGGCCTCGACGACGTGCGAAATGCCCAGCACGTGCGCCTGCGAAAGCAAGCCGCCATGCGTATTCACCGGCAGCCGGCCGCCGAGTTCGATGCCGCCGTTCTCGACAAAGGCCCCACCCTCGCCGCGCTTGCAGAAGCCGGCCTCCTCGAGCTGCTGGATGACCTCGAAGGTGAAGCAGTCGTAGATCTGCGCGAAATCGGCGTCCGCCGGCGCGACGCCGGCCATGCGGAAGGCTTCGGGCGCGGCGGTCGTAAGGCCGGTGCGATGGAAGTCGGCGCGGTTGGTGATCTCGTCGGCCGGATACGGCTGGCCCGCTGCCGCGCCCATGACGTAGACGGGCTTCTGCCTCAGGTCGCGCGCACGCTCGACGCTGGTAACGATAAAGGCCGCCGCGCCGTCGGTCTCGACGCAGCAGTCGAGCAGCCGGTAGGGCGAGGCGATCATCGGCGAGGCGAGGTAGTCGGCCATCGTCAGCGGCTTACCGTGCATCAGCGCCGCGGGATTCAGTTGCGCGTGTTTGCGCATCGCGAGCGCGACCGCCCCGAACTGCTCGGCGGTGGTGCCGTACTCGTGCATGTGGCGTCGGGCCATCAGCGCATACCATTGCGGCGGCGCGGTCAGGCCGAAGGGGATGTAGAAGTCGCGCGCGATCGCGCCGCCCGGAATGGAGTCGACGTCGTTCGCGGCGGTCTCGCGCACGCGCGCACCGGAGAAACCGTTCCAGCCGCCGGGCACCAGCACGTAGTCGGCCGCGTCGCTGCTCACCGCCATCGCCGCCATGCGCAGCGACGCGACCGGTGCGGCCCCGCCCACGTGCAGCGTCGCCGCGAAGCGCAGGTTCTCGCAACCCAGGCTCGCGGCGAAGGCCTCGGCCTTGCCGACGTTCGGGAAGGGCAGGATGCCGTCGATCTGGGCGGCCTTCAGCCCCGCATCCTCGAGCGCCGCGACGGCGGCCTTGAGCTGGATGCCCATCTCGCTGAGCCCCGAGCCGGGCTTGCGGCAGAACGGGGTTTCGCCGATGCCGACGATGCAGGCCTTGTCCTTGAACATGCGTCGGCCCCGCTCAGTCCGGCACGGCCGGCTGCTGTGCCTCGTACTCGGCGAGCAGCTCGCGCCGCGCCTCGGCGTCGCGGCGGCGGATGCTCCAGAACTGCGACTTGCGCTTGGCGAGGAAGGCCGCGCCGCCCTCCTTCCCCTCGGGCATGTCGAACCAGTCCGGGTACATCGCGGCGGAGGTCACGCAGGATTCCTTGTAGCCGTCCATCTCCTGGTCGAAGGCCGCCTTCAGCACCTCCAGGCAGCCCGGGCTGACGGCCAGCAGCTCCTCGCACCAGCGGTCCACCTCCGCCTCCAACTCGGCGAGCGGCACGACCGTGTTGACGAGACCCATCTGCAGCGCCTCGGGGGCCTTGTACTTGCGGCACAGCATCCACATCTCGCGCGCCTTCTTGGCACCGACGACCTTGGTCAGGTAAGGCACGAAGAAGCCGTCGGCGGGCGAGGACACGCGCGGCCCCGCCTGGCCGAAGATGGCGTTGTCGGCGGCGATCGTGAAGTCGCAGCAATAGGCCATGTGGTTGTGGCCGGCGATGCAGTAGCCCTGCACCTGCGCGATGATCGGCTTGCGCGACAGGCGCATCAGGCGGTTGTGCGGGTAACGGTTGTAGAAGGCCTCGCGCAGGCCCCAGCGCTCCCACTCGACATCGCCACCGGCGCCGAAGTGCTTGCCCTTGCCGGCGACGACGATCACGCCGATGGCGGGGTCGTGGTTGGCGTCGTAGAAGGCGCGGAACATCTCGTCGACGGTCGCGAGCGTCAGCGTGTTCATCTTCTCGGGCTTGTTCAGCGAGATGCGCGCGACGCCGCCGCCGTGGTCGCGGTGGAATTTCTTCTCGTAGAGAATCTCGGCGAAATCGTCGAGGCCGTCACCCTCCACAGGCACCCAGTCGCTCCAGGCCGAAGCGGCCATCGGTTCGTTCTTCATCGGTTTCGTCTCCACATGCGGACCGGGCGTCACGGAATGGCGCGCTGCGCCTTGAGCGCCTCGATCTCGTCCCACTCGTAGCCGAGCAGGTCCATCAGCAGCAGTTCGGTGTCCTGGCCCAGTTGCGGGCCCAGGCAGTTGATCTCGCCGGGCGTCTTCGACAGCGTCACGGGCAGGCCGCGCACATCGACCTCGCGCTGCACCTCCTCGCAGTACGCCTTCATGAAGTAGTTGTTGCGCCAGGCCTGCTCGTCGCGCACGACGTCGGCGAGGTTGTTCACCGGGCTGGCGACGACCGCTTCGGCGACGAAGGCCGTCATCAGCGCCTGGTGGTCGTACCGCAGCGTCAGCGATTCGATGGCCGCGATCAGCGCCTCGTTGTGCTGCGCGCGCAGGGCGCTGGTCGCGAAGCGCGCATCGGCATGCAGCGAAGGCACGTCGAGTGCGCGGCACAGTGCGGCGAAGCGCGCGTCGTCGTTCGCCTCGCACAGGTAGATCCATTTCCCGGCGGTCGGGTACAGGTTCCACAGCGGGTTCTCGACCTGCTTGCGCGAATGCTGCAGGGCCGCGTCGCGATTGCCGGCGAGGAAGGACTGCAGGTACGGCGCGGCAAGGAAGAGCTGCGCGCCGTAGAGCGAGGCGTCCAGGTACTGCCCGCGACCGGTGCGGCGCCGCTGGTACAGCGCGAGCACGATGCCGAGCGCGGACATGATGCCGCCGTAGGCGTCGCCCGAGCCCATGCCGAGGTACACCGGCGGCTCGCCCGGCTCGCCGAGCCGCGCCATCGCCCCGGTGAGCGCCTGCACCGTCATGTCGAACGAGGGCTTCGACGCCCCGCCGAAGCGCCCGTAGCCGGTATTCGTCGCATAGACGATCTGCGGGTTGATCGACGTCAGCTTCTCGTACGACAGCCCCCAGCCCTCCAGCATCTCGGGCGCGAGGTTCGACAGGAACACGTCGGACTTCGCCACCATGCGATACAGGATCGCGCGCCCGGCCTCCGTCTTGAGGTCGATCGCGATGCTCTTCTTGTTGCGGTTGATGACGAGGAAGTACTGGTTCCAGTCGCCGACCGGCAGCGACTTGATCGAGCGCACGCCGCGCCCCTGGTCGCCGCCCTGCGGCCGCTCCACCTTGATGACCTCCGCGCCGAAGTCGGCGAGGAACTGCGCCGACACCGGCCCCTGGAACCACACGGTGAGGTCGATGACCCGTATGCCTTCGAGTGCTTTCGCCACGAGCGTTCTCCGTTCGCGCTGCTGGGTTCGTCAGGCCACCGCGCCGTCGGCGCGGAGCTTCTGGATGGTTTCTGCCGGATAGCCGAGCAGCTCGTGCAGGATCTGATCGCCGTGCTGGCCGACGCAGGGAGCGAGCCGTTCGAGGCGCGCCGGGCTGTCGCTGAGGAAGATCGGAAAGCCGAGGCTCTTCACGCGCCCGAAGCTGGGGTGATCCAGTTCGAGGATGTAGCGGTTCGCGAGTACCTGCGGATCGTTGGCCGGATAGTCGAACTGTTCGATCACGTCCGCCGACATCTGCTTTTCCTGGAACACGGCGCGCCAGTGGCTGCCGGATTGCCGCAGGAAGGCCGCCTCGAGTTCGCGGATCAGCTCCAGCCGGTTCGTCTCGGTACGCTTGTCGTGCGTATCGAAGCGCGAGTCGTCCGCAGCGATGCCGACGGCGGCCGAGAACTCCGGCCACCAGCGGTCGGTATCCGGCATCGTCAGCGTCACCCAGCGCCCGTCGGCACTTGGATAGAGCGAGCCGGACATCGGGTTCGACACGTCGAGGCGCGAAATCGGATTCAGGAAGCGCTCGCCCTCCCCGATCGCGAGGAAGGCCTGGATGTCGAGCGCGGCGCCGTACATGTTGGCGCCGAAGAGCGACACATCCACCTCCTGCCCCTCGCCCGATGCCTGCCGGTGCATCAGCGCGGTCACCACGCCGAAGGCCAGCATCACCGTCGCGTGCATCGCGCCGGCGCCGGTGTAGATCGGCGGCTGCCCGGGCTGCGGCAGGATCGGCATCATGCCGGTGCGCGCCGCCGCCAGTTCGTCGATCGCGGGCAGGTCGGCATCCGGGCCCACCGGGCCGAAACCGGAAATGCGCCCGAACACGATGTCGGGCCGCAGCGCGCACGCGCCCGCATAGTCGATACCGACCGCCGCAAGCTCCTCGCGCTGCCAGTCGGTGACGATCACGTCGGCCTCGCCGACGAGCGCCTTCAGCAATGCGAGCCCGCTCGCATGCGTGGGATCGAGGGCGATGCTTTCCTTGTTGCGGTGGATCAGGTCGGCCTCGTGGTTCCAGCGCCCGTCGGTCGCCACGCGCACGGGCGGCACGTCGAGCCGGATCACCCGCGCGCCGAAGTCGGCGAGGAAGGCTGCCGACAACGCGGCAGCGAACTGGCGGGTCAGGTCGAGTACGACAACATCATCGAGAGCGCGGCTCATCGGACGTCCTCAAACGGTTTCGGATCAGGGGTGCGAACTCCCGCACCTGCCGAACCCAGTTTAATGATCCGGACATCGCGATCAGGGCTGGCGGCGAGTCATTTGCGGCCGATCGAAGATCAAATGCGGACGCCCTGAAAGCCGCACCGCACAAGGCTTTCCGGCAAGACTGCGGGCGTGTCGTCGGCACGCCCATCCCTCACCCGCGTACCGGCGAAGGACGGGTCAATTCGCCGCTGTCGTCGACCGGGCGCGGCCGGGGATCGCGCAGCAACGCGTTGACGCGCAACAAGGCCAGCATCGCGGCGACGATCGTCACGCAGCCGAACAGCAGCGCGTAGCGCAGCGACTCGATGCCGAGAAATCCCTTCAGCAGGTCGCTCAGCGCACCGACGAATAGCGGCCCTACGCCGACCCCGAACAGCGTGCTCAGGATCGTGAGCAGCGCGAGGGCGACGCCGCGACGGTCCGGCGCGACCAGATGCGTGATGAGGCTGTAGGACGGCCCCACCCACCACACCGAAAAGAAGCCGTTCAGCGCGCACCACAGCATCGCCGTCGGGACGGCGATCGGGCCGACCTGGACCAGCGTGGATTGCGGCCACAGCAGGTAGGCTGCCAGCGCGAGGACGGAAACGGCGTGACCGGCGAGCGGAATGCGAAGGTGCCACGCGGGACGAAGGCGCGTCACATGGTCACCCAGCCATCCGCTGAAGAGCACACCGAATCCGGCCGAGGTTCCGCCGATGAGGCCGGCCAGCATCCCCGCGTGTTGCAGCGGCAGGCCGTGCGAACGCACGAGGAAGCTCGCATTCCACATGCCGTACGCGTTGGCGCCGAGCGTCGTCACGGCGCAGGCAAGGACCAGGTAGCGATACGGCTTGAAGGCCCACAGTTCGACGACGGTCGCGAACATGCCGCCGCGCGGCGTCGGAACGCCCCTGCCGGCCGGGCTGCCGCCATCCCACACGCCACGCGCGGGCTCGCGCACGACGAAGGCCAGCAGCAGCACCGCCACGAAGATCGGCAGCGCGACGACCACGAAGGCCGTGCGCCAGCCATGCGAGCCCACCAGCCACGCGCCCCCGCTGAGCGCGAGGATCGCAGCGAAGGTCGGTGCGGCCGTGAAACAGCTGATCGCGAACGAACGGCGATGCGGCGGATAAAGGTCCGAGATGATCGACAGCGAAGTCGGAGTCGCCGGCGCCTCGGCCGCCGCCACCGCCATGCGGGCGACCACCAGCAGCACGAAGCTGCCGGCAAACCCGCACAGGATCGTCGCCACGCCCCACAGCAGGGAGGAGACGGCCAGCACGCGCACGCGCGAGTAACGGTCAGCGATGCGCCCGGCGGGCAGGCCGAGCAAGGCATAGACGCCCGCGAACGCGAGGCCGGAGATGAGCCCCATGGCGGTGTCGGTGGCGCCGAACTCCAGCCGGATCGGCTCGATCATCACCGCCATGATCTGCCGGCCGATGAAATTGTCGGCGTACAGCAGGGCCAGCAGGAGCAGGAGCCCGTGGCTGCGCCATCCGGTCGTCGAGGGAATGGGTGCGGCCATCATGGCTCCTTGTAAGGTGGCGCGGAATGGGGGCGGGCCGCTCCCATTCCGGTATGAATCACGCGGCGGCCCGCGCCTTGGCAAGCGTCATCGCGGTGTCCTCGATCATGTCTTCCTGCCCGCCGACCATGCCGCGCCGGCCCATCTCGACCAGGATCTCGCGCGCGGGCACGCCGTACTTCTTCTCCGCACGCTTGGCGAAGAGCAGGAAGGAGCCATAGACGCCCGCATAGCCGAGCGTCAGCGCATCGCGGTCGATGCGGATCGGGAAGTCCATGATCGGCACGACGAGATCCTCGGCCACGTCCTGGATCCCGAACACATCGACACCCGTCTCGATGCCCATGCGCGCGCACACCGCGACGAGCACTTCCATCGGCGTGTTGCCGGCGCCCGCGCCAAGCCCTGCCGCCGCCGCGTCGATGCGGTTGGCGCCGGCCTCGATCGCTGCGATCGAGTTGGCCACGCCCATCGCGAGGTTGTGGTGGCCGTGGAATCCCAGCTCCGTCTCGGGCTGCAGCGCCGCGCGCACGGCGCCGATGCGCTCGCGCACGTCGTCGGGCAGCATGTAGCCGGCCGAATCGGTGATGTAGATGCAGTTCGCGCCGTAGCTCTCCATCAGTTTCGCCTGCGCGACGAGCCCTTCGGCGCTGTTCATGTGCGCCATCATCAGGAAGCCCACAGTGTCCATGCCGAGGCTGCGCGCCATGCCGATGTGCTGCTCGGAAACGTCCGCCTCGGTGCAGTGCGTGGCGACGCGGATCGTGCTCACGCCGAGCCCGTGCGCCATCTTCAGGTGGTCGACGGTGCCGATGCCCGGCAGCAGCAGCGCCGACACCTTCGCGTGCTTCATCAGTGGCACCACGGCGCCGAGGTATTCCTCGTCGGTGTGCGCCGGGAAGCCGTAGTTCACCGAGCTGCCGCCGAGGCCGTCGCCGTGCGTGACCTCGATCAGCGGAATGCCCGCAGCGTCGAGGCCGCAGGCGATGCTCTTCATCTGTTCCAGCGTCATCAGGTGACGCTTGGGGTGCATGCCGTCCCGCAGGGTCATGTCGTGGACGGTGATCTTCTTGCCGCGCAAATCCATGTCGGCTCTCCTCAGGCGGTCAGGGCTTGGGGTTGCGGGGCGGTCGGCGCAAGCACGAGTTCCCCCTTGAGGATCTCGCCCGCGAACATCTCGGCGGTGCGCGCCGCGGCCGCGGTCATGATGTCCAGGTTGCCGGCGTACTTCGGCAGGTAGTCGCCCAGCCCTTCCACCTCGAGGAATACCGATACGCGCTTGCCGTCGAACACCGGCCCGTTCGCCAGCCGGTAGCCCGGCACGTACTTCTGCACTTCGGCGATCATCGAATGGATCGACGCCGTGATCGCCGCCTGGTCGGGTTCGCTCTCGGTGAGGCAATGCACGGTGTCGCGCATCATCAGCGGCGGCTCGGCCGGGTTGATCACGACGATCGCCTTGCCGCGCTGCGCGCCGCCCACCTGCTCGACGGCCCGCGCGGTGGTGCGCGTGAATTCGTCGATGTTCTTGCGCGTGCCCGGTCCGATCGAGCGCGACGCCACCGTCGCGACGATCTCGCCGTACGCAACGGGCTGCACGCGCGACACGGCGGCCACCATCGGAATCGTCGCCTGTCCGCCGCACGTCACCATATTGACGTTCATTTCGCGCTTGCCAACGTGGCCGGCGAGGTTCACCGGCGGCACGCAGTAGGGTCCGATCGCAGCCGGCGTCAGGTCGATCACCAGCACGCCCAGGGCGTTGAGCTTGCGGCTGTTCTCGGCGTGGGTGTAGGCCGAGGTCGCATCGAAGGCGATCTGGATGCCGTCCGCGGCGACATGCGGCAGTAGCCCGTCCACGCCCTCGGCGGTGGTCTTCAGGCCCATCTCGCGGGCACGCACGAGCCCCTCGGAGGCCGGATCGATCCCGACCATCCACACCGGCTCGAGCACGGGGCTGCGCTTGAGCTTGTACAGCAGATCGGTGCCGATGTTGCCCGGCCCGATCAGCGCGCATCGGATCTTTCTCATTGTGTATTCCTTATGGGTTCTCTGTTGGGGTGGCGCAGCACACGCGGCGGGGAGGAGGAGAGCGACGAATACCCACCGCGTGCCTGCAACCGGAAAAGCTATGCAAAAGCGATCGAGCAGCTCCCCAGGCCGTCGATTTGCATCGTGAATCGGTCGCCCGCCGTGGCCGGGACGAGCGGCGCGAGCGAACCGGACAGGATCAGCTCGCCCTTGCGAAACGGAATCCCGAATTCGCCCAGCGTGTTCGCGAGCCATGCGACCGCCTCGGCCGGGTGCCCCTGCACCGCCGCGCCCACGCCGCTGCCGGCCCGCTCGCCGTTGCGGAACATCTCCATGCGCACGGCCGCGAGATCCAGCTTGCGCGGATCGACACGCTCGCGACCGACGACAAACACGCCGCACGACGCGTTGTCCGCGACGGTGTCCTGGATGCGGATCTTCCAGTCGTCGATGCGCGAATCGACGATCTCGAAACACGGCGCGACCCACTCCGTGGCGGCGAGCACGTCGTCGCGGGTAACACCCGGCCCGCACAGATCGGCCTTGAGCATGAAGGCGATCTCGCCCTCGGCCCGCGGCTGGATCAGCGGATAGTCCTTCAGGCTGATCGTCGCGCCGTCGTCGAACAGCATCGCGTCGGTCAGGAAGCCGAAGTCCGGCTGATGCACGTCCAGCATGTCCTGCACGGCCTTGCTGGTGACGCCGATCTTCTTGCCGATCACACGCTCGCCGTCCGCCTCGCGCCGCTGCAGCAGCCGCAGGGAGATGCGATACGCGTCGTCGATGGTGATGTCGGGATGGCGCGTCGTCAGCGGCGGCACGGTGCGGCCCTTGCGCAAGGCCTCGTAGAGTTCGTCGCCGAGTCCGGTCGTGAGGGTGTCGTTCATTTTTTGGTGTCGGTCACTGTCTGTCGATAGAAGCTCGGCTCGCCATCAGCCCGGCCACACACTGGACTCGGCGCCACCATCGACTTCGATGATCTTGCCCGTGACCCAGCGCGAAGCCGGCGAGGCGAGGTACAGCGCCGCCGCGGCGATGTCCTCGGTCTCGCCCAGGCTCTTCAGCGGCGTGGCCGCGACCATGCCGTCGCGCATGTGGGCCGGCAGCACGCGGTTCAGTGCGTCGGTGAGGATCGGCCCCGGCGCGATCGCGTTGACGCGCACGGCCGGCGCGAAGTCCTGCGCCAGCAGGCGCGTCAGCTGCGTCAGCGCGGCCTTCGCCGTGCCGTAGGCGCTGAACTGCGGCTGCGCATAGCGCGCGGCACCGGACGTGATGTTGATGATGTTGCCGCCGCCCGCCTCGCGCATCAGCGGCACGCACAGCTGGCTGAGCGCATAGGCGGAACCGACGTTGAAGCGGAAGATGTCCTCGAACTGCTGCGCCGTCATCTTCAGCGGATCGTTCGGCCCCGCGCCGCCCGCGTTATTCACGAGATGCGTCACGCGCCCGAAGGCTTCGCGCGCGGCAGCGACGACGGCCGCACGCTGCTCCGCGTCATTCACGTCGCACGAGATGGCCAGCGCCCGGCGGCCCATTGCCCGCACTTCCTCGGCCACCGCCTCCACGTCCGCCAGCGTGCGCGCCGCGCACACCACGTCGGCGCCCGCCTCCGCGAACGCCAGCGCGATGCCGCGTCCGATGCCGCGCCCCGCGCCGGTGACGATCGCGGTGCTGCCGGCCAGATTGAAACGTTCCAGAATGCTCATGCCTGCCTCTTGAAGTCGAATTCGTGATCCGGATTTGCCATCGAAGGATTCAGCGCGGCGCCCACAGGTCGGGCAGGCCGGGATCAGTGCTCGCGACCAGCCGTTTCAACAGCAGCTTCAGCGCCATCACGTCGCCCGCCCCGAGCTTGTCCGCCAGATCCTCTTCCTGCGCCTTGGCCAGCGCGATCTGGCGCAGCACCACCTCGCGGCCATCCGCGGTCAGCACGTAGCGGATCTCGCGCCGCACCCGCTCGCGGGCGACGAAGCGCCGCGCCTCCAGCGCCTCCATTGCCTGTTCAGTTGCATCGATGCCGGTATAGCCGACGAAGGCATTGATCTCCTCGAGCGTCAGCTTGTCGCGGATGCACAGCACCGACAGCACGAAGAAGCTCCCTTCGTCCAGCGAGTGCCCCGACAGCATGCGCCGCAGCAAATGCAGCATCTGGTAATGCGAACGGCCGAGCAGGTAACCGAGGAGGTCCTCCGTATAGCTGCACTCGGGCGGCGGCGGCGACGCGAGCCGCAGCTCCTCGCGCGGTCTGCGCGCGGCCAGCGCGTACTGGCCGCCCTGATACACCAGCGGCGGCTGTTCGCTGCGATCGAAAGCACGCACCTCGCCGACGTAGATCACGTGATCGCCGCCGTCGTAGCTGAATGCCGTGTGACACTGGAAGCGCGCCGTGCACTGCGGCAGCAGGGGCGCGTTGCTGATGCCCTCGTCGAGCTCGATGCCGTCGAACTTGTCCGTGCCCTGCGAAGCGAAGCGGCCCGACAGCCCCTCCTGGGCGGCCGCCAGCACATGCACATTGAAGAACGGATTCGACGAGAACGCCGGCAGGCTGCGCGCACTCTTCGCGAGGCTCCACAGCACCAGCGGCGGGTTGAGCGACACCGAGTTGAAACTGTTCGCCGTGACGCCGACCGGCGCCCCGTCGGCATCGCGGGTCGTGATGATCGTGACCCCTGTCGTGAAGGTTCCGAGCGCAGCGCGGAAAGCCTGGGGGTCAAAGCTGGTTCGGGTGGTCATCGGGGGCCTCGCCGGGCGGTGGATCGTGGCACGAGTATCCGAGCCGCCGCGGCACGCAACATCGTCCCAACGGACTAACGCGAAAGTCCGCCGTGGAAACCGTCCGGCGTCGGGCATGGTCCGATCGGACGAGGCCCGCTTCCGTCCCGAGTGCTAGTGTTGCACCCACACCGCGCCGAGGCGCACGCTCACACTCGTTGTCGCCGGGCAACGGCGGCACGTTCCGCAATCATCGGAAGGGAAGCCCGAACGCCATGAACACCCCCGAATGCACCGTCGCCAACCTCGCCGAACTGCTCGCGCGCCAGAAAGCCGCCTTCACCGCCGCGGGCCCCGTCAGCGCAGCCGAGCGCCTCTCACGCGTCCAGAGCGTCATCGACCTGCTCGTCAAATACCACGACGCTCTCGCCGCAGCGATGGACGCCGACTTCGGCGGCCGTCCGAAGGGCTTTTCGATGATGAACGACGTGCTCGGCTCGCTAAGCTCGCTCAAGCATGCGCGTGAGCACCTCGAAGCCTGGATGGCCTCCGAGGCCCGGCAGCCCTTCCCCCCGTACGACCAGCTCGGCGGCGAAGCCTGGGTGATGTACCAGCCGAAGGGCTCGGTCGGCATCATCGGCACCTGGAACGCGCCGCTATTCACGCTGCTGAGCCCGCTCGCCTACGTGCTGGCCGCCGGCAACCGTGCCATCCTGAAGCCGTCCGAGATCACATCGCGCACCGCCGACGTGCTCGCGGGCGCCTTCGCCGAAATGATCGACCCCGAAGTGGTCGGCATCGTCACCGGCGGGCCGGACCTCGGCGCGGCGTTCAGCGCCCAACCCTTCGACCATCTGGTCTTCACCGGCAGCACGGCGATCGGCAAACAGGTGATGCGCAACGCCGCGGAAAACCTCGTGCCGGTCACGCTGGAACTGGGCGGCAAGTCGCCGACCATCATCGCCGCCAGCGCCGACCTCGCCACTGCCGCCTTCCGCATCGCCGCGGCCAAGGCGTCCAATGGCGGCCAGCTGTGCGTCAATCCCGACCTGATCTACGTCCCGCGGGATCGCATGGAAGCCTTCATCGGCGAACTCAAGGCCGCCTTCAGCGGGCTCTTCCCCACGGTCAGCGACAACCCCGACGTCGTCGCCGTCGTTAATGCACGCCACCTCGCCCGTGTCGAGGGCTACGTCGAGGAAGCCGCCGCAACCGGCGCGCGCATCGAAGTCGCCCCCGCCACCGTGCCGGCCAACCCGGACAATCGCCGCCGCCCCCTGCGCATCGTCATCGACCCGCGCCGCGACACCCGCATCATGCAGGAGGAGATCTTCGGACCCGCCGTGGTCGTGCTCCCCTACGACGACATCGACGGCGCGATCGCCGACATCAACAGCCGTCCGCGCCCGCTGGCCCTGTACTACTTCGGCGAGGACGCCGCCGAGCAGCAACGCGTGCTCGACCACACGCTCTCGGGTGGCGTCACGATCAACGAGGCCATGTACCACGCCGCGATGCAGGACGCCCCCTTCGGCGGCGTCGGCGCCTCGGGCATGGGGCACTACCACGGCCGCGAAGGCTTCGTCGAATTCAGCCACGTCCGCACCGTGTTCAAGGCGCCCGCCTACGACCCGCGCCGCGAGTGGGGAACGCTGCCGCCCTACCCCGCCCACTTCCTCGCCGCGATGCAATCCCAGATCACCCCCTGAGGCGGCCGACGCCCGCCGGTCATAAACGAAAGGAGCCGAGGATGGCGCACGACATCGACGTCACACCCGCTTTCAACGCCTCCGGACTGGGTGTCTCGGAATTCGACCGTCTGGTCCGGCTCGTCTATGAAGGCATCGGCGAGCCGGTCCCCTGGACCCGGCTGCTCGAATTCCTGCTGCGCCCGCTCGGCGCCAACTACGTCTCGCTGATCCTGCGCCCGCCGGCGCCGGACCTGCCCTGGCGCGTGGTGTTCGCGGGCGAAGCGCAACCGGTCATCGCCGCCACGTACGAAAGCTTCTTCTATGCGATGGACCCCTTCGTGAACCTGCCCGCCGACCGCATGGTGATGGTCGACGAGGTGATCAACGAAGCGGACTGGCTCAAGAGCGCGATCTACCAGGAATTCCTCAAGCCACTGAACATCCGCTACTACATGGGCGCCGACCTCGGCGGCGGCGACGACGCGATCTGCCGCCTCCGCGTCAGCCGCCCGATCGGCTCCACCCCCTTCGGCGAGCGCGAGCGCGCCATCTGCACCCTGCTCCTCGCCCACCTCAAGTGCGCCGTGCGCCTGCGCTCGCTGCAGGACGTCACCGAAGCCGAACGCAGCGTGTACGCGGGAACACTGGAGCGCCTGTCGATCGGCGCCGTGATCCTCGACAAGAAGGGCCGCGTGCTGAAGACCAACCACGCGGCGGACGAAATCCTCGCCGCGAAGAACGGCCTCAGCATCGTCAATGGCAGCCTGCACGCCGCCTACGGCAGCGAACACCGCGAACTGCAGCGCCTGATCAACCACGCAATCGCCGGCACCACCGACAGCGGCCCCGGCGTCGTCGCAGCCATGTCCATCACCCGCACCGCCGGCCACGGCAACCTCGGCGTTCTCGTCCGCTCGGCCCCCCTCGCCGAATGGTCCGAATCCGCCAACCGCCCCGCCGCCGTCGTCGTCATCCGCGACTCGGAATCCCGCGTCCAGGCCTCGCAGACGATGATGAAGCGCCTCTACGGCCTGACGCCGGCGGAATCGACGCTGACACTGAAACTGCTCGACGGCCTCACCGTCGACGAAGCCGCCGAAGAGCTTTCCATCAGCCGCAACACGGCGCGCTGCCAGTTGCGCGCGATCTTTGCGAAGACGGGGGTGACGCGGCAGACTGAGCTGTTGAGGCAGTTGTTGAGTGGGGTGATTCCGTTGGGGTGAAGCAAACTGGACGGATTCCTCGGCTGCGCTCAGCAGCCGCAGGTTCTCCTCATCGGTCAAGCCGTAGCCCGACTTCGGAGCATGCACGGCGCGCGCCGCGAGATTGGCCCTCAGAGAAGAGGGCACCCTTTCCGAATGCGTCGGAAGGGCCAGCTTGAGCGAGGCGGCGGGCTCTGCTCTCGGCGGGGTCGCGGCTGGTAGTGCCGCGCGGTCGCCACCTGAATCAGCAAGGGCCCCAGTTCCTCGAACAACTCGCACAGATCGTTTTCCATCTGCGCACGGCAACCCTCCACGAGCTCACCGAGGGTTGCGTCTTTTTCGGTCATATCAGGCCTGATTCCGGGAATCGTTCCGCCCAATTATCACATTTGCACATCGCAAAGAAAGTGAGTGACCTCCATTTTTCACCTTCCAACCGATGGTCCAGCAACCAGGCGGCTCTGAAGTGCCCCGGCTCTTGCAGACCGCATGAAGCCCGGCAACGGAATTCGCGGGATCTTCCACGTTAAGTCACGGGGATGTTTCCCCGTAACCCCGCCGCGTCTGCACTACGCCGCCCGAATCTTCTCTATCAACTGCCGTGCCACATCCGCCGGCCCCCCCGTCAGGAACTGGCAATTCCCCTGCACCTTCGGCACATACTGCTTGAGCAGCACCACCGCCGGCTGAAGCTGCTGCGCCGTCAGACCGAGAGCCGGGGTATCGAACTCCACAGGACTCATCTTCCGCGCCGCCATCTTGCTCTTGGCCGTCGGGAAGCGTGGCGTGCCGATTTCGTTGCTGACGGTGACGACCGCAGGCAGCTTGCCCTGCACGACTTCGTCGCCATCGGCGGTGGCACGCACGACCTTCACGTTCGTGCCGTCGATCTCCACCGCGCGGGCGAGCGTCGCGGCGGCGAAGTCGAGCTTTTCGGCGAGCAGTAGCGGAACGACGCCCTGGTCGTCGTCGGAGGCTTGGCGGCCGCACAGGACGAGGTCGGCGCCGCCGGTTTGGGTGATCCAGGCGGCGAGGATGTTGGCGACGACCTGCCCGTCGAGCGCGATGTCGCCGGGATGGATCTCGACGATCTCGTCGGCGCCGAGGGCGGCGCAGTGCTTGAGGAGGTTCTTCTGGTCGGGTCCGATCGAGACTGCGACGATCTTGCAATCGATGCCTTGGTCGCGGATGCGCAGCGCGGCTTCCATGGCCTGTTCGTCGTAGCCGTTGATCAGGCGCGGGATGGCGGCGACCTCGGGCGTACGGCCGTCGGCGGCGATCCTGAGCTTGCCCGCGAGCGCGTAGTTGTTGACCGCCGCGGGGTCCAGCACTTCCTTTACACACACCACGATACGCATGGCGATTACTCCTGAACGGGATTGCGGGGATCGGGGATTTCCTGGCCGATCAGCGTGAGGCTGTCGGCGTCGCACCAGACGGCCTCGTGCGCGAAGCCTTCGGGCTTGCGCGTGAGCTTGGCGAGCAGGTACCAGCGCCACGGATAGGGGCCGAAGTCGCGGTAGGCGCCGGTGAGGGTGCCGGTGAATTCCTGCCGGCCGGCGAACTTGGTGCCGGCGACGTGACGGCCGCCGTCGCACTCGGCGATGCGGCCGCGCAAGTGCGCTTCGAAGCCGGAGCGGTAGCCGGCCGCGGCCTCGCTGGCGTCACTCGCTTGCAAAGCGGTCGAAGACATCAAGGGCCTCCTCGACGATGTCGGACAGGATCTGGCGGGCGGGCTTCATCTCGGTGACGTAGTGGATGCCCTGCCCGGCCGCCTCGGTCATCAGGTCCTTGCGCTGGTAGTCGAGCGAACCCTGGATGTAGTTGGACGAGAGGATCATCTGCAGCGGCGGCTTGAGGACGGCCGGGGCGGCGTCGCTGCCCCATTCGTCGTGCCACGGGCAGCGCGTGGTGCGCATGGTGTAGCCGGAGATGCAGTTCGAGTAGACGGTGTCTTCGGTCTCGGCCTCGATGAGGCGTTCCTTGAGCGGCAGGTTGACGTCCGATTCGCGCGAGGCGAGCCACAGTGAGCCGGTCCACACGCCGTCGGCGCCGAGCGCGAGGGCGGCGGCAAGGTGGCGGCCGGTGGTGACGCCGCCCGCGGCGATGACCGGAACCCCGGTGCCGCGCGCCGCATCGACGACCTGCGGCACGATGGAGAAGGTGCCGATGTTGCCGGTGTGGCCGGCGGCGTCGTAGCCCTGCGCGATGATGACGTCGGTGCCGGCGGCAATCTGCTTCTTCGCCTGCCTGGGCTTGCCGACGAGGCCCCACACCTGCATGCCCAGTTCGTGTGCGCGCTTGAGCAGGAAGGCCGGGGAGCCGAGCCCGGAGGCGAAGACCGGGACGCGTTCGTCGAACACGACGTCGAGCTGATCGAGCGCGCGCTTCTGGTCGAGGCCGCCCCAGTGGTGGATGTCCGGCGCGATCTTGGGATCGGGCACGTCGTATTTGCGCTTGATGGACTGCTCGAACGCGCGCTGTTCAGGCGGGATCATCGCGAGGAGTTCGTCGACGGTCTTTTCCTCGGGCACCGAGGACGGCAGCACGAGATCGATGCCGAAGGGCTTGCCGCCGATGCGCTCGCGGATCCACTTGATGTCCGCGGCGATCTGGTCGGGCGTATGCAGGGCCTCGCCCAGCACGGCGAAGCCGCCGGCGTTGATGACGGCGACGGCAACGTCCTTGCAGTGCGTGAAGGCGACCACCGGATATTCGATACCGAGCTTGTCACATAGTTGGGTGTGCAACGGGTTGCTCATCTTGGCTCCTTGGGAATTGGGAGTGACCGGCGGGCATTGACCGGCGATCGACGCAGGTCTCGATTCGATTCTATTGAGCGGCCCTGAGGGCTTCCGCCGGGATTGGTATCCGAAACGGCCCGCGCGGTATCCGTAACTGACAGACCGGATTCAGCCGAACGCCTTTTCCTGCGTCAGCGCGTCGATGGTCCCGGCGTCGTAGCCGAGCACGTCGCGCAGGACTTCCTCGCGGTGCTCGCCGACGGTCGGCGCCTTCGACGGTTCGGGCAGCTCCTCGCCGACGAACTGCACGGGAAAGCCGAGCATGTCGGCGCCGTGGCGTTCGTGCGGGAGGATCCTGAAGCGGGCGCGGAACTGCGGGTCGTCGACGATGTTCTGCGGGGTGTTGACCGGCGCGATGGGCGTGTTGGCCTCGACGCCGAAGGCGAGCCATTCCTTGGTCGTGCGGGCCTTGAAGATGTCGCGCAGGATGGCCTGCAGCTCGCGGTTGCCGCGCGCGTGGTCGGCGTACTTCGAGCCGGGCCACTTGTCGAAGAGGTCCATGCGCCCGACGCCGGCACAGAAGTTCTTCCACAGCGATTGCTCGGAGGCCATGAAAAGGACATGGCCGTCGGCCGATTCATACATCTGGTAGCGCACGCCTTCCTTCATGCCGGCGGTGGCGACCGGGCGGCGCACCCAGTTGTCGGATTTGTTGCCGGTGACCACCGCTTCCGGGCGCGCATAGGCCATGTGGCTTTCGCTGCGGTACCAGTCGAAGGCGGCGGCAGCGTCGCTCTGGGCGAGTTCCATGAAGCAGCCTTCGCCGGTTTCGCGTGCGCGGATCACCGCGGCGAGCACGCCGAGGCCGCCGAACAGCGGCGCGGCGTTGATGCCGATGCCGACGTGCTCGGGGATGTAGCAGAAGCCTTCTTCGTCATAGGCGGGCTTCACGGCGCCGCACCAGGTGTCGTAGGCGATGCCGTGCGAGGGCATGTCCCTGTAGGGGCCGGTCATGCCGTAGCCGGAGACGGTGCAGAAGACGATCTTCGGGTTGATCGCGCGCAGATCTTCGTAGCCGAGCCCATACCTGGCGAGCGCGCCCGGCTTGGACGCTTCGATGACGACATCGGCGTCGCGCACGAGGTCGCGGTAGATGCGCCGTGCGGCCTCGGTCTTGAGGTCGAGCGCGATGCTCTTCTTGCCGCGGTTGAGGTGGTAGTGCATCAGCGACACCCCCTCGATGATCGGCCAGGTCATCTCGCGGATGTAGTCGCCGGCCGGCGTTTCGACCTTGATGACTTCGGCGCCGAGATCGGCGAGCGCGGTGGTGATGGCTGCGGGCCCGAGGATCGAGCTTTCGATGACGCGCAGGCTGGCGAGCGGCGGAACGGTGTTTTTCATGGCGGGCTTCACTCCATGGGCGGATGCGGAGATCCAGCGGATCGGGGCGGGTGCCGGATCGCCCCGCGCATTGATCGCGGGCAGATCCGGCCTACGCAAGCACGATAGGGAAATTACGGTTACGGGCCGGGAGCACTGCGTTTCTGATCGGGCCAATGCGGGCGCAATTCGGGCCAGCCGGCGTTCGGGGGCATTTCCGTCGACCAGAATCCGATTCAAATCAACGTGTCGGGCCTGCATCCGCGGATGAGGGCCGGTGCACGCGGATCGGATCCGAACCGGTTTCCCCCATATGCGCATCCGCCGAATTGCATCGCAGGCCGGATGACGCGCTGGCCCATGAAAAGGAGCATCGATGAAAACCCTCAAAGCCGGAACGCGCCTGAAGAGCGCAGTCTGCGATACCGAAGTCATGGTCATCCGCACCCGCCCCGCGGCAATGTTGTTGTGCTGCGGGGGCACGGAGATGATTGCGATGGACGGTGAGAAGCTCGGCACGGTGCCGGACGAGGCCTTCGCGCAGGGCACACTGGTGGGCAAGCGCTACGTGGACGAGCAGGACGCGACCGAACTGCTGTGCACCAAGGGTGGCAAGGGCAGCCTGTCGATCGACGGCCAGGCGCTCGCGGTAAAGCAGGCCAAGGCCCTGCCCTCCTCGGACTGATGCCATGAATATCGTGATGGCCCTGGAGATGGCGGCCGACTGCCATCCGGACCGCTTCGCCGTGACCTCGGGCGCGACGAACCTGAGCTATACGCAGCTCCTGCGGGCGGCCCGCACCGCCGCTGCGGCGATACGCGACAGCGGCTGCCGCTACGTGGGCCTGCTGGATATCAACAGCCCCGCGGCGCCGATTGCCGTGTATGCCGCGGCGTATGCGGGCGTGCCGTACGTGCCGATGAACTACCGCCTGACGGTGCCGGAGCTGGGCGACCTGCTGGCGCGCATCGAACCGGCCTTCCTGATCGCGGACCCCGCCTACGTCGCCCCGTTGAAGGTGCCGGAGGGCGTGCGCGTGATGTCGCGCGAGGATTTCCTGGCCCTCGCGCTGGGCGGCGGCGCGCAGGCCGACGCGGCGCCGGGCGAGCCGTCCAGCGTCGCGGTGCAGCTCTTCACCAGCGGCACGACCGGCGCGCCCAAGGCCGCGGTGCTGCGCCACGAGAACCTGATGAGCTACATCCTCGGCACGGTCGATTTCGCCGGCGCCGACGAGGCCGACGCGACACTGGTGGCGGTGCCGCCGTATCACATCGCGGGCATTTCGGCGGTGCTGAGCTCGACCTACGCGTGCCGGCGCATGGTGCAGCTGCCCAATTTCGACGGCGCGACCTGGCTCAGGCTGTGCCGCGACGAAGCGATCACGAACGCCTTCGTGGTGCCGACGATGCTCTCCCGCGTGATGGAGCATCTCGAGGAGAGCGGGGAGTCCGGTGATCTGCCCGCGATGAAGGCGATCGCCTACGGAGGCGGCAAGATGCCGCCGCAGGTGATCGAGAAGGTGATGGGCCTGTGGCCCGCGGTCGACTTCACGAATGCGTACGGGCTCACCGAAACCAGTTCGACGATCTGCCTGCTCGACCCCGACGACCACCGCATCGCGTTCGGCAGCGACGATCCGGCGATCCGACGGCGTCTCAACTCGGTCGGCAAGCCGCTGGCCACGGTGGAGATCTCCATCCGCGGCGAGGACGGCCGCGCGATGGGTGCCGAGGACGTGGGTGACGTGTATGTGCGCGGCGGGCAGGTGTCCGGCGAATATCTCGGCGTCGGCAGCCTGCTGGATGCCGAGGGCTGGTTCCCGACGCGCGACCGTGGCTACCTCGACAGCCACGGCTTCCTGTATCTCGACGGGCGGGCCGACGACGTGATCGTGCGCGGCGGCGAGAACATCTCCCCGGGCGAGATCGAGGACGTGCTGCGCAGCCACCCCGCGGTGTCCGACGTCGCCGTCGTGGCGATGCCGGACGAGCAATGGGGCGAGGCGGTCGCTGCGGTAGTTGTGCCGCGCAACGGACAACGCGTCGAACCGGCGGATCTGCAGGACTGGGTGAAGCAGCATCTGCGCTCGTCGCGCGTACCCACCGCGATCCGCTTCCGCGAGGAGTTGCCGTACAACGAGATGGGCAAGGTCCTGCGCCGGCTGCTGAAGGAAGACTTCCGCAGCACACCGCAGGCGGCCTGAGACCGCGGAGTCGGACGGACAGGGGCCGAGGATGGCGAACGCAGGCATCGCACCCCTCGACGGGTTTCGCGTCGCTGCCGGCGGACAGGGTACGGCCGGGGACTACGCGCGCCTGCTGCTCGCCTCGCTCGGCGCGCAGGTGTCGCCCGCCGGCATCTTCGACCACGAGCATCCGGCGCTCGCGTGGAAGCGCAGCGGCCTGATGGACCTGACCGGCCGTGCCGAAGGACCGCCACGCATGTGCCCGGTGCCGCTCGCTGCCTGCGCCGACGGCGTAATCGCGACGCTTGCGGCGCTCGCGGAAGGATTCGATATCGGCATCCCGTCCGGCGCGGCCCTGCTCGGGGTTCGCGCCCGTCATGCCGGACTACGGCGAAACGGCGCGGCATCCCCCGGCGGCAGTTGCCGCCTGCTGCGGACGGCGGACGGCGAACTCGCGATCAACCTCGCGCGGCCCGACGACTGGGCGCTCGTGCCGGCGTGGCTCGAATGCGACGCGACGACGGACTGGGAACAGATTGCCACGGCCATCGCCCGCGCCTCCGGTACAAAGCTCCTCGAGCGTGCCCGTCTGCTCGGACTCGCCGCTGCGGTCTCGGACGTCCCCACAGTCGAAGCGCCGCCCTGGGTGCGCCTCTCGGCCGTCGGCACACGCCTCCCAGCCGGTGGCCGCGACCCGGCTCCGCTGGTGGTGGACCTGTCGTCGCTGTGGGCTGGCCCCCTTTGCGGTCACTTGCTGCACCGGCTCGGCGCGCGCGTCGTGAAAGTGGAATCGCATCAGCGCGAGGACGGCGCGCGCAACGGGCCGCCGGCTTTTTTTGACCTGTTGAACGCCGGCAAGGCGAGCGTGCGGCTCGATCTCGCGACGCTGGCGGGACGGAGCCAGTTGCGGCAGCTGGTCGCACGCGCCGACATCGTCATCGAGGCCTCGCGTCCGCGCGCGATGCGCCAGCTCGGCATCTGCGCGGAGGAAGTCGTCGCAGCCCGCCCCGGGGTCACCTGGCTGAGCATCACCGGCCACGGCCGCGAGGAACCGCAGGCCGGCTGGATCGCGTTCGGCGACGATGCGGGCGTGGCGGCCGGGCTGTCGCGCATCCTGCACGATACGACCGGGGAGCGCCTGATCTGCGCCGACGCGATCGGCGACCCGCTCACCGGCACGCATGCGGCACTGGCGGCGTGGGCCAGCTACCTTGCGGGGGGCGGGCATCTGGTCGCGCTGTCGCTCGCGGGGGTGCTCGGACATTGCGTCGCCTTCGATCTTCCCGCGTCGGCGGAGGCGCTGCGCGAGCGCAATGACGAATGGACCCGAGTCGCCGGGTGCGCCGGCGCGTGCAGATCGACGTATCCCGCCCCCGCTGCACGGGCACGCCCTATCGGCGCCGACACCCAAGCCGTGCTCGCGGAACTGGACATCCGATGCTGATCCGCGACGCCGAACTGCACGACGGAATGCATGCGGACGTGCGACTCGCGGGCGGCCGCATCGCGGCGCTCGCCCGGCGCCTGTTGCCGCTGGATGACGAACCCGTCATCGACGCGGCCGGTCGCGCACTGTCGGTCGGACTGCACGATCACCACATGCACCTGCTGGCCTATGCCGCGGCACTGGAATCCTTTCCCTGCGGCACGCCCGCGCTCGGTTGCGTGACCGGCCTGGCGGAAATCCTGCGCATCCGGGCGCGCCAGGAGAACCCCGCTGCGCCGGGCTGGATCCGCGGCATCGGCTACCATGAGTCCGTCGCCGGCGACATCGACCGGGACTGGCTGGACGCCATCGTCCCGCACGTGCCCGTCCGCATCCAGCACCGCAGCGGCCGGCTGTGGATCCTCAACACGCGCGCGCTGCGTACGCTGGGCATCGCGGAGAATGAACGCACGTCTCCCCTGGAGCGCGTCTGCGGGCGACTGACCGGACGGCTCTACGACGGCGACGACTGGCTGCGCTCGCGCCTCGCGCCCACCCTGCCCGCGCTCGGGCGCGCAAGCGAGGCGCTCGCGCGAATGGGCGTGACGGGCGTAACCGATGCCGGCCCGCGCAACGGCTGCAAGGAGTTCGAGCACTTCGTCGGCGAGCGGCTGAGCGGGCGGCTCGGGCAGGAGGTGTTGCTGATGGGGAACGCCGAACTCGACGGTTGCGCCGACAGGGAGGGCGTACGGCGCGGGCCGACGAAGCTCTACCTGCGCGACGCCGAGCTGCCCGATTTCGACGACTTCTGCACGGCCATCGCGAAGAGCCACAGGGCGGCGCGGGCCGTTGCGATCCACTGCGTCACCGTCGCCGAACTGGTGTTCGCGACCACGGCGCTGCGGCATTGCGGCGTGGCGGGGGGCGATCGCATCGAGCACGCCTCCGTGGCCCCGCCCGACACGCTGCAATTGCTCCTCGGCCTCGAACTTGCCGTTGTGACGCAGCCGAACTTCGTCTTCGAGCGCGGGGATGCCTACCTCTGCGACGTCGACGCGATCGACCTGCCCTGGCTGTACCGCGGCAAGGCCTTCGACGAAGCCGGCATCCCCCTCGGTGCCGGCACCGACGCCCCCTATGGCGACGCCAACCCGTGGGCGGCGATGGCTGCCGCCGTTCGGCGCCGCACATGCAGCGGCAAGCCGCTCGGACCAGACGAAAATCTCTCGCCCGCCCGTGCCCTGGCGCTGTTCACGACCGCAGCGGACTCGCCCGGCGGCGCGCCGCGACGCATCGAAGCGGGCGCGCCCGCGGATCTCTGCCTACTCGACCGTGGCTGGGAAGCGGCCTTCGCGGACCTCGCGGCGGTGCGCGTCGAGCTGACGCTCAAGGACGGCCGGCCGATCTGGCAGCGCTAGTTCGTAACTAATCGACAATCTCGTCGACCAAGCCCCACTCGCGTGCGGTCGCCGCATTGATCCGACGCATCGACAGCGCAAGCCAGGCCGTGCGCTGTCGGCCAATGCGGCGCGGCAGGCTGACGCAGCCGCCCGCGCCGGGGATGAGGCCGAAGCGGAGTTCCGGCAGCTGGATGAAGGTGTCGCGCGCGGCCGTGACGCGACGGGCGAAGGCCGGAAGCTCGATCCCGGAACCGATGCAGGCACCCTGCAGATGGGCGCTCACGCGTTCTGCGCAGGCGAGAAGCACCGCCGCGGGCAGTCGCTGGCTGCGCACGGCATGGGCTGTGGCCGGATCGGGAGCGGTGCCGAATTCGCGCACCTCGCCGCCGGTGCTGAAGCAGGCGCCGGCGCCAGAGAGGCGGACCGAAGCGATCGAGTCGTCGGTGACGACGAACTGCAGCGCTTCGCACAGGGCATCGCGCATCTCGACGGACATCGGATTGCGGTTGCGCGGACGGTTCAGCACCAGATCGAGCCGCGGGCCATCGCGCTCGATGCGTACCGCCGGCCCCTCCTCCGCGACGATCCGGTGCGGCGCCGACGGATTCGCGCGCGACCACGCCGCAAATTCGGGGCCAGCCTGCAGGGTCGCGTAGGCCAGCGACTCGACGACGAGCGCCTGTTCGGGCGGCATGCCGGCAGTCACGCGCAGCACCTGCACGAGCGTCATCGCGGCAAGCGGGGCCTTGCGGATGTTGGCGACAATCGGCGCGACATCGCCAATGTCGTCCACTACGACATCGCAGGCGGCGAGCACTGCGCGCGCCGCGGTGACGGCCCCGGTCTTCGCCGCAATCCCGATCACCGGGCAGGGCTGGACCGCGAGCCAAGCGGCGATTGCATCCTCGTCCCCGAGTTCCACGCCGACGGGCGCGACCACTAGAAACGGGTCGGACGCGAACGGCCAACCACCCGCTCCCGCGGCCGAAGCAAAGCGCAGTTCGCGCAGGCCAGCGAGATCGAGCATCGATGGGACGCCGTCGGCCATCGCTCAGCCCATCTTCGCGATGACCTCGTCGCCGAACCGGCGGATCGCGTCGATCTGGCCCTGCACGTCCATCGGGTCGCTGCGGGTATCCCAGGGCAGCACGCCGGCATCGGTGACGCCGATCTCGGCCAGGTGGCGGAAATCGTCGACCGTGCGCGCGCTGAAATCGATGCCGTGGAACTGGAACTCGTGCGCGGTAGTGCCGAACTCCTCGCGGAAGCCGTTGATCGTGCCGATCATGTCCTTCAGCGTCGGCAGATCGGTGTTGGCCGACACCCAGCCGTCCCCGACCCGTGCGGCACGCCGCAGCGCGGGCTTGCTGTGCCCGCCGACGAGGATGGGAACCGGCTGCGGCGGCACCGGACGCATGCGCAGGGGGCCGAAGTCGTAGTGCCGGCCATGGAATTCGAAGAACTCGCCCGCCATCGCGCCGCGCAGGACCTCGATACACTCGTCCATCAGCTCGCCGCGCTTTTCGAAGTTCGCGCCGTTGTACTGGAAATCCTCCTTCCACGGACTGAGACCGGCGCCGAGGGCGATGCGGCCGTTCGTCATGACCGCGAGCGAGCTCAGCATCTTCGCGAGGATCAGCGGCTGGCGCACCGGCACCTTGAGTACGCCCGGATAGAAGCGCAGGCGGGTCGTCACGGCGGCCATCGTGGACATCGCAACGAAGGGCTCGATGAAGTCCGAATGCTCCAGGTATTGGCGGATCGCGTCGGTTTCGGCGTACGGATATTCGGATTCGGTGCGCTGCGGAAAGAACAGGCTGTCGGGCATCGACAGCCAGGTCCAGCCGCTTTCCTCCGCCGCGCGCGCGATCGCCGTGTAGTTGCGGTAGTTGCTGAAGCCGAGTTGCAGGACAAAGCGCATGGGAGATTTCCTTTTTCGTGCGCGTCAGCGCGGCATCCCGAGCGCGCGCTCGGCGATGATGTTGAGCTGGATTTCATTGGTGCCCGCGTAGATCGTGTCGGCGCGCGAGAAGAAGAACACCTGCTGCAGGCGCCGGATCGTCGGGTCGTCGGAACGGATGTCGCCGGCCGGGCCGAGGACGTCCATCGCGAGCTGACCGAGGCTGCGGTGCCAGTTGGACCACACGTACTTGTACATCAGCGATTCGGGGCCCACGCCGCCGGGCTTGCCGGCCAGCATGCGCAGCGCGTTGTGCCGCAGGGCGCGCAGGCCGATCCACGCGTCGGCGATGCGCTCGCGGAGGGCGGGATCGCGCGCCGCGCCGGTGACCAGCGCGGCATCGACGATCAACTGCATTTCGTGCACGAAGTGCATCTGCTGGCCGAGCGTGGACGCGCCGCGCTCGAAGCCGAGCAGCGCCATCGCCACGCGCCAGCCCTCGCCCGGCTTGCCGACGATGCAACCGGCATCGGTTGCGGCGCCGTCGAAGAACACCGCATTGAACTCGGCCTCGCCCGTCATCTGGCGGATGGGCTGGATCTCGATACCCGGCTGCGCCAACGGCATCAGCAGGAAGGTGAGCCCCTCCCGGCCGACTGAACCCGGCGTGCTGCGGGCGAGCACGAAGATCCAGTCGGATTCGTGCGCGAGCGAGGTCCACACCTTCTGGCCCTGCACCCGCCACACCTCGCCGTCCTGCCAGCAGCGGGTCGTGATCGCGGCGAGGTCGGAGCCCGCGCCGGGCTCGGAATAGCCCTGGCACCAGAACTCCCGCCCCTCGCGGATGCCGGGCAGGAAGCGCTGCTGCTGTTCCGGTGTGCCGAGTTCGATAAGCGTCGGCGCCAACAGCGTCTCGCCGATGTGCCCCATGCGGCCGGGGCCGCCGGCGCGCACGTATTCCTCGTGGAACGCCAATTGCAGGTCGAGCGGCAAAGCGCGACCGCCGTGCGCCTGCGGCCACCACAGGCCGACCCAGCCGCCCTCGGCGAGCTTGCGCTCCCACGCCTTGCGCAGCGCCGGGAAAGCCTCTTCGTCGCCGGGACCGCCGCGATGGCGCAGGCAGGCGAATTCGCCCTTGAGCTCGCGCGCGAGCCACCCGGCCACGTCGGCGCGAAAACAGGTTTCGGTCATCGGATCCATATCAAGCAAAGTCCAGAAGATGGGTGGCGACGCGCTCGCGCCAGCGCGCAGCCGTGCCGAACCATTGGCTGCCCCACTGCGCGCGCTTGAAATGCAGCTGGGGGTCGTACTCCCAGGTGAAGCCGACGCCGCCATGGAGCTGCACCGCTTCCTGGGCGCAGTAGCGGTAGGCGTCGTTCGCGAGCACCCGCGCCACCGCGACTTCGCGGGCGAGTTCATCGGCATCCACGAGCCCCGCCGCGATTGCGGCCACGC
This sequence comes from Aromatoleum diolicum, assembly GCF_012910955.1. Classification (GTDB taxonomy): domain Bacteria; phylum Pseudomonadota; class Gammaproteobacteria; order Burkholderiales; family Rhodocyclaceae; genus Aromatoleum; species Aromatoleum diolicum. Next base: position 13,124 of record NZ_WTVQ01000033.1, on the reverse strand, counting down.
CCCGCACCGCCGAGCGTGCGGTTTCGAGCCGCAACATCATCTCGGCGCAGCGGTGCTTCACGGCCTGGAAACTCGCCACCGGTTTACCGAACTGCATCCGCTCGCGGGTGTAGGCGACTGTCATTTCGAGGCAGGCCGCGGCGCCGCCCACCTGCTCCGCCGCCAGTTGCAGCGCGGCGTGCGCGACGGTACGCGCGAGGCCGGCATCCAGCCGCTGCGGGTCATCGACGCGGGCGTCGGGCGGCAAGCGCAGGTCGCGGAAGCGCCACGTCATCTGCGGCCGGGTGAGATCCCACACGTCGAGCGCCACGCGCTCCACGCCCGGCGCATCCGCCGGCACATGGAACAGCGCGACCCCGTCGGCGTGGCGGGCGGCGACGAAGGCCACGTCGCAGCTGCCGTCGTCGATCACCTGGAACGCCTCGCCGCTCAAGACCCAGCCATCCTCGTCGCGACGACAGCCAACGGAGAGTGCGTCCCGCGACCACTCGCAGCCTGGTGCGAGAATGAGCGTCGCGCTCGCCTCGCCTGCCGCCAGCGCGGGCAGATGGCGTTCCTGCGCGGCGGCGTCCGCAGTCTCGATCAGCGCCGTCTGGGCCAGCACGACGGATGCGAAGAAGGGGCTTCGGGTCAGCCGCCCCCCCATCTCTTCCATCAGCAGGGCCAGTTCGACCGGCCCCATGCCCAGTCCGCCGAGCGCTTCCGGCACCTGCACGGCAGGCCAGCCCAGTTCGGCGATCCGCTGCCACAGTGCGGCATCTTCGTCCCGCGGCTTGCGGGCATTGGCGAATTCCGCGAGGAATGCCGCGGCAGTTTCCTGCAGCGCCGATTGCTCGTCGGAAAGCAGCAATACGTTTTGCATTGGCAGTCCAGTGAGTTGCCCCGTGGATTTTGGTAGGGGCATTCTCGCGACCGCCCGTCGCCGGCACATCATCCAATGGGACTACCCGACCCACGGATCGAGGCGATGGCCGGAAATGAACCTACGCCCCCCGGCCGGGTAGTGCAAAAGAACGATGACCCCGCCGTGGTGCCGCTGATAGCTTTGACCCCAAGCTAACCAGGGGCATCGAACATGACGGACGGAACACGCAGGACCATTGGGGTGATCGGTGGCACGGGCCACCTCGGCGCGGCGCTGGCGCGGCGCTGGGTGAAGGCCGGGCTGCGCGTCGTAATCGGCTCGCGCGACGCCGGCAAGGCACGGGAAGCGGCCGCAGCCATGGCCGCCGAGACCGGACGTGAGGTCGCCGCCGGCACGAACCGCGAAGCCGCGGAGCTGGCCGATATCGTCGTCGTCACCGTGCCCTTCGCGTCGCAGGCGGCGATGCTCGAGGAAATACGCCCGGTCGTCGCCGGCAAGATCGTCGTCGACACCACTGTGCCGCTGGTTCCGCCCAAGGTCATGCGCGTGCAACTGCCGCCCGAGGGCTGCGCGGCGTTGCGTGCCCAGGCATTGCTCGGCGGCGACGTGCGCCTCGTCTCGGCCTTCCATAACGTCGCCGCGCACAAGCTGGCGACCGATGAGGAGGTCGAGTGCGACGTGCTGGTGTTCGGCGACGACAAGGCCGCGCGCGCCGAGGTCGTTGGGCTGGCCGAAGCTGCCGGCCTGCGCGGCCTGCACGCGGGCGCGCTGGCGAATTCGGCGGCCGCCGAGGCGCTGACCTCGATCCTGATCTTCATGAACAAGACCTACGCGGTCGACGGCGCCGGGGTCCGCATCACCGGCACGCTCGCCGCCTGCGCCGACTAGGTTTCATCATGGCCCAGGCGCTCTCCTTCACGGCCGTTGCGGGAATCCCCGCCGTCGCCCCCGGCGACGACCTGCCTGCGCTCATCGCTGCGGCGCTCGCGCAGTCCGGCAGCACGCTGACTGAAGGCGACGCGCTGGTGGTCGCGCAGAAGATCGTGTCGAAAAGCGAGGGGCGCTTCATCGACTTGCGCACGGTGACGCCGTCCGCCCGCGCGCTCGAACTCGCGGCCATCACCCGCAAGGACGCGCGGCTCGTGGAGCTGGTACTTTCCGAGTCGAACGAGGTGCTCCGCGCGGTGCCGCACGTGCTGATCGTGCGCCACCGTCTGGGTTACGTGATGGCGAATGCGGGCATCGACCGCTCGAATGTCGACAGCCGCGACGGCGCCGAACGCGCGCTTCTGCTGCCCGTCGACCCCGACACCTCCGCGGCCCGGCTGCGCGCCGGCCTGCGCACGCTGACTGGCGTCGCGCCCGGAGTGATCGTGAGCGACAGCTTCGGTCGTCCGTGGCGCAACGGTGTCATCAATATCGCGCTGGGGGCGGCCGGCCTGCCGGCCCTGATCGATCGCCGCGGCGAGACCGACCTGTACGGGCGCCGCCTCGAAGTGACACAGGTCGCCTGGGCAGATGGACTCGCGGCCGGTGCGGCGCTGGTGATGGGCGAAGGCGCGGAAGGCACGCCGGTGGCGCTGGTGCGCGGCGCTCGCCACGACGCGCCGGAAGTGAATGCCCAGGCGCTGGTGCGCCCGATTGCGGAGGACCTGTTCCGATGAGCGCGAGACGGATCGTCGCCCTTTCCGGCGGCGTCGGGGGCGCCAAGCTCGCCGACGGCCTGATGCGCGTCTTGCCGCAGGACACGCTGACCGTCGTCGTGAACACCGGCGACGACTTCCGCCACCTGGGCCTGCACATCTCGCCCGACATCGACACCGTGCTATACACCCTGTGCGGACTCGCCAATCCCGAGACGGGATGGGGCCGTCGCAACGAAACGTGGCAGTTCATGCAGGCGCTGGCGAGCCTGGGCGGCGAGACATGGTTCCGCCTCGGCGACGCCGACCTCGCGATGCACATCGAGCGCACGCGACGGCTCGACAGCGGACAAAAACTGAGCTCCATCGTCGCCGACTGCGCGCACCGGCTCGGCATCCGCGCCGAGGTTCTGCCCATGACCGACGCCCCAGTGCGCACGCGCGTGGACACCACGGAGGGCCGGCTCGACTTCCAGGACTACTTCGTCCGGCGGCAATGCGCGCCGGTCGTCTCCGGGCTGCGCTATGACGGTGCCGCACGGGCCGAACCGGTCCACTCCGCGGTTGCGGCGATCCGCAGCGCGGCGGCCATCCTCATCTGCCCGTCGAACCCCTACCTCAGCATCGCGCCCATGCTCGCGGTACCGGGGCTGCGGCAAGCGCTGCGTGACGCGGAAGCGCCGGTGATCGCCGTATCACCGCTCATCAACGGCGCGGCCGTGAAAGGGCCGACGGCGAAGATCATGGCGGAACTCGGGTTGCCGGTCTGCGCCCCCGAGATCGCCCGCCACTACGGCGACCTCATCGACGGCTTCGTCCTCGATGAACGCGACGCCGCCCTCGCGGACCAGATCGACATCCCGGTGTGCCTGGCCGATACCCTGATGAAGGACATCGACGACCGCGAGCGCGTCGCACGCGCGAGCCTCGCCTTCGCCGAGCGCCTGCGCGCGGAGATGATCGCATGACCTGCTGGGCACTCATCCCGCTGAAGGATCCGGCCCACGGCAAGGGCCGGCTCGCCGGCGTGCTTTCGCCGGCGGAACGCAGACGGTTGATCGGCGCGATGCTCGACCGCGTGCTACGCACGCTGGAAAACATTCCGCAGATCGACGGCATCGCGCTCGTCACGCCCGCGAGCGGAATCACCGCACGCGACATCTTGATCCTGCCCGATCCCGGCGAAGGCCTGAACGCCTCGTTGGCAACCGGCACCCGGACACTCGCGAAGCGCGGCGCAAGCGAACTGCTGGTGCTGCACGCCGACCTGCCGCTGCTCGCCTGCACGGACGTGGAAGCCCTGATCGCGCTCGGCCGCTGCACGGGGCTCGGCATTGCTCCCGACCGTTACCGCCGCGGCACCAATGCCATTTTCCTCAAGACCGGCAGCGATTTCAGCTTTCACTTCGGCGTCGGGAGCTTTCCGGCACACCTTGCGGAGGCCGTGCGTTGCGGCCTGGTGCCGTCCGTCGTGGACCGGCCGGGGCTGGCGATGGACATCGACGAACCCCACGACCTCAAGCAATTGAGCTGGTACGACCTGCCCCGGAGCACTCGCCGTGCGCCGGCCCTCACCCCCTTCGAACGGAGCCACCCGACATGGCTGACAGCGTCACCCGAATCCTCGCCGATGCGCGTGCGGGACTGAGACTCACCGCAACGCAGGCCGCGCAACTGGCCGCCGAGCACGAACTCAGCCCCCTGCTGGAGACGGCCGAAGCGCTGACCCTCGCCGGTCACGGGCGCGCCATGGGCTGGTCGCGGAAGGTCTTCATCCCGCTCACCCAGCTGTGCCGTAACGCATGCGGCTACTGCACGTTTGCGCAGTCCCCCCGCCACGCGCAGCAGGCCTATCTGAGTCCCGAAGAAGCGCTCGACATCGCCGGTGCGGGCGCACGCACGGGGTGCCGCGAAGCCTTGCTCACCCTGGGCGAAAAGCCCGAACTGCGCTACGCCGCGGCACGCGAAGGTCTGGCTGCCCTGGGCCACGCCACGACGATCGACTACGTCGCCGACATCGCGCTGCGCATCCATGCCGAAACCGGCCTGCTTCCGCACATCAACGCCGGCACGCTGTCGCCCGCCGATCTCGCAAAGCTGCGCCCCGTGTCCGCGTCGATAGGGATCATGCTGGAATCCACCGCGGCCCGCCTGTGCGAACGCGGCGGCCCGCACTGGAACAGCCCCGACAAGCATCCGGAAGCACGCCTCGCAACGATCCGCCACGCCGGCGAGCAGTCGGTGGCCCTGACGAGCGGGATTCTCATCGGCATCGGGGAGACGCGCCTGGAGCGCATCGAGGCGCTGCTCGCGCTGCGCGAACTGCACGACATCCACGGTCATCTGCAGGAAATCATCATCCAGAACTTCCGCGCCAAGCCACGCACCGCGATGGCCCGCGCGCCCGAGCCCGAACTCGGCGAGCAGTTGTGGACGATTGCGATGGCGCGGCTGATCTTCGGCCCCGGGATGTCCATCCAGGCCCCGCCGAACCTGCGCCCCGGTGAGCTCGCGCCGCTGGTAGCAGCCGGCATCAACGACTGGGGCGGCATCTCGCCGGTGACGCCGGACCACGTGAATCCGGAAGCGGCGTGGCCGCACATCGCGGCGCTACGCCGCGACACCGAGGCGGCAGGCCGCCATCTGGTCGAACGGCTGGCTCTGGTGCCGCGCCACGCCCGCGATGCCGCGCGCTGGACCGATCCGGGCATTCGCCATTCGATCCTGCACCTCACCGACGCGGAAGGCTTCGCCCGCAGCGACGACTGGCACGCGGGCTCGGGCGCGCCACTGCCGCCTCATTCCGTGATCCGCGGCGCCAGTGCGGCGGATCAGCCTTCGCCCGAAGTCCTGCGCATTCTCGACCAGGCGGCGGCGGGCGACACGCTCGCCGAAACCGACATCGCACGCCTGTTCGCGGCGCGCGCTGCCGACTTCGATGCGGTGATCGGCGCGGCCGACCGCCTGCGCCGCGAGACCTGCGGCGAAGCGGTGTCCTATGTCACCAACTGCAACATCAACTACACGAACATCTGCCAGCACCGCTGCGGTTTCTGCGCGTTCGCGAAGGGGCGCAACACGGAGGCCCTGCGAGGTCCCGCCTACCGCCTCACGGCGGAGGACGTTGCCCGCCGCACGCTAGAGGCGCGCGACCGCGGGGCGACCGAGGTGTGCCTGCAGGGTGGCATCCATCCGCACTACACCGGCGAGTCCTACCTGGAGATCCTCGCCGCGGTGCGCAGCGCCGTGCCGGACATGCACATCCATGCGTTCTCGCCGCTCGAAGTCCTGCACGGCGCCACGACGCTGGGCCTGCCGGTGAAGGACTACCTGCGCCGCCTGCAGGCCGCCGGCCTCGGCAGCCTGCCCGGTACCGCGGCCGAAGTGCTGGATGACGAAGTGCGCGCGCAGTTGTGCCCTGACAAGCTCGACACCGCGCAATGGCTCGCCGTCGTTCGCGCGGCCCACGAGGTCGGCCTGCGCACCACGTCCACGATCATGTTCGGCCACCTCGACACGCCACAGCACTGGGCGCGCCATCTCCTGAAACTGCGCACCCTGCAGCTGGAGACCGGGGGCATCACCGAGTTCGTCCCGCTGCCCTTCGTCCACATGGAATCGCCGCTGTGGCACAAGGGCCGCAGCCGCTCCGGCCCGACCCTGCGCGAGGCCGTCCTGATGCATGCCGTGGGGCGCCTCGCGCTGCACCCCTTGATCCCGAACGTCCAGACCTCGTGGGTCAAGATGGGAGCGGACGGCGCCGCCTTGTGCCTGCAGGCGGGCGCGAACGACCTGGGCGGCACGCTGATGTACGAATCCATCACCCGCGCTGCCGGCGGCGCCAATGGCCAGCTGATGGACGCCGCAAGCATGAACGTCATCGCCTCCGGCATCGGTCGCCCCCTGTGGCGCCGCACGACGCTCTACCAGGGCGCGCCGGAGACCGTCCCCCAGCCGACCGGACCCTGCAGCACGCAAGCCGCGTGCGCCGCCTGATCCGGGCCTGATCGAACCACCGCTACAAGGAATACATGATGGCCCTGCAAATCGAGGAGAAATTCGAGGTCGCCGCCCCGGTCGAGGCAGTTTGGGACTTTCTGCTCAACCCGGAAAACGTCATCGCGTGCATGCCCGGCGCCTCGCTCACGGAGATCGTCGACGAGCGCAGTTTCGTCGGCGCCGTGAAGCTCAAGATCGGCGCCGTGAGCGCCCAGTACCAGGGCACGATCACCTACACGGAGAAGGACCCTGCCACCCGCACCGTGAAAATGCTGGCATCGGGCAACGAGCGCGGTGGCGGCACGGTCAGCGGCACCATCCTGACCCGCCTCGCGCCGTCCCCGGACGGCCGCGGCACCGAAATACGCTGCGAATCGAGCATCGACCTCACCGGCCGCATCCTGCAGGTCGGCCGCGGCATGATCGAAGGGGTTTCGGCTCAGATCATCAAGAAGTACGTCGGCAACGTGCGCGCGCTGCTGGAAGTGCCCCGCGAGAGCGAGGCCGCATCGGCCAATCCCGGCTCGACGGAGCCCGCCGCCGCCCCGACCGCCAACCGGACTCCTCCCCGTCCGCAGCCGCAGAAAGAGGATTCGATCAACGTCGTCGCAGTCGTGTTCAAGGTGTTCTTCGATCGGCTTGCCAGCTTCTTCCGGCGCGTTTTCGGTCGCGCCTGAAACCCTCCGCACCCACCGGCCGGCGTTCCGACACCGGCCGGAGCCGTCAGGCCGGCGTCAGCCCGCAGAGGATTTCACCGCGCGAAGCGCCGGCAGTCTCCAGCGGCTTGCCGGTCCCGGAGCACTCGTGCAGCGGCGCCGCTCGATCCCGCGCGAACCCACCGCGGCGGCCGCTCAGGACCGCCTGGATCTCGGCAAGGATCGACAAGGCGATCTCTTCGGGCGTCTCGGCGCCGATATCGAGTCCAGCCGGCCCATGCAGCGCGGCCCGCATCCCGGCATCCAGCACGACACCTTCCTCTGCGAGCGCCGCGAGCAGGCGTTCGGTACGCCGCTTCGGCCCCAGGATCGCGACATAGCGCGGGCGGCGCGACGCGAGCGCACGCATCACACGCAGATCCTCGAAGTAGTTGTGCGTCATGACCACCGCGAGCATGTCCGCGGAAGCACCAAGGCGGTCCAAGGCCTCTTCCGCGTCCCCGACGATGAACTGGTTGGCGCCCGCGAACCTCGCCGCGGCGCCATGGCCGCCCGTGCGCGTAACCACCCGCAGCTCCCAGCCCAGTGCCTTGGCGAACCGCATCAGCGGCACTGCGTCGTGCCCGGCGCCGAACACGGTCAGCACGGTCGGGGGTGCGACGTGTTCGAGAAACACCTCGACACGGCCGTCGCCCGTGTCGACGATGATGCGCGCCGAACGGCCGCCGCGCAGTGCTTCGCGTGCCTCGTCCTCGACGCGTGAGCGCAAATACTCGTCGGCTATTCCCCGGCAGCGCACGCCGATCTCCTCATCCAACATCAGGCGCGCACCAATCTCCGCCCCTGCCGCGCCGTCGATGCCGAACACCGTTGCGACGACGCCCGAGCGACCGCGCTTGAGGCAAGCCGAGATGAAGTCGAGCACATCCGCTTCGCCGGCGACAAGCGGCTCGATCAGCACGACGACGACGCCGTTGCAGCCGAGCGCGTAGCCTTCTGCCACCTCCTCGTCAGTCGAGTCGTACACCGCCACGACCGGTTCGCCCCGGTGCAACACGCGCGCGGCCAGGCGGACGACGTCCCGCTCCAGGCAGCCGCCGCTGATCGCCCCGACCGACGTGCCGTCCGCGGTGACGAGCATGCGTGCGCCGGGCCGCCGATAGGTCGAGCCTTCGACCGCGACCACCGTCGCGAGGGCCATTTCCTCGCCGCATGCACGTGCCTTGGCGTGGGCCTGCAGGATTCGCTGCGTTTCAGTCATCGCATGTCCCCAAACGTGTATCACGACTCGGGCCCCACTCTTGCACGCACCGGGCCGGGACGCATCGTTCCATTGCACTACTGCATGGTCCGGGTGGAACCGGTGACACCGGACAGGCCTTTAATGCGATCAGACGATGCCCCGATTCCGGTTTCGTCCGACGATTGCCTCACCCCGCGCACTCCGGCGCAGGTCCTCAGCGAGAACCGCGCCGCGCGGCTGCAGATATGGAGGGGGCGTCAATGACCGACCTGAAGCCGACAGGCAAACTCGACTTCTATCTCGAACGCATGGCAAGCCGGGGCATCGGTCCCGCGCGGATTCTCGCCGGCACGGGCCTCCAGGCGGATCAGCGCACCGAGGGCGGTCTCCAGCCGCATCCCCCGCAATACCGCCGCATCATCCTCAACATGCTGGAACTCACCCGCAACCCCTGGCTGGGTATTGCGCTGGGCGAGGAATTCAAGATCAGCCACCTCGGCATCCTCGGCTACGCGGTGCTGAGCGCATCCACGCTGAAGGACTCGCGGGAACTCTACGACCGCTACCGCGCGCTCAACGAGCACATCTTCTCGACCACCAACTACATCAAGCACGGTCGCTGGTTCTCCGAGATCCAGGACGTCTACCGGCTGGGTGAAGTAATGCGCTTCGCGGTCGAGGAGTTCGTCAGCCAGACGATGCAGCTGGCGTCCACGCTCACGAACCGTCCGTTCCCCATCCTCGAACTGCACCTGACCTACCCGCAGCCGGCCGACGTCACGCCCTACATCCGGCGCTTCAACTGTCCGGTCTACTTCAACCAGGCGCGCAACATCGTCGTCTTCGACATCAATCGCCTGCAGGACCCGATCAGTCTCTCCAATCCCGAGGTCTTCAAGCTGTGCTCGCGCCAGTGCGAAATGCTCGCCGCCAGCCGGCGCGACACCTCCCGGCTTTCGGAGCAGATCCGCAATCACCTCGTCAGCCATCCCGGGACTTTCCCGACGCTCGAGGAAATGGCCGAGCACCTGCACATCGGGGCGCGCACGCTGCGCCGTCGCCTCGTCGAGGAAGACCAGAGCTACCAGCGCATCCTCGACGACACGCGCAAGGAGCTGGCGATCCAGTACCTCCAGCACACGCGCCTGACGCCGAAGGAAATCGGCTACATGCTCGGCTACAGCAGCGTCAGCAACTTCCGCCGCGCCTTCAAGGCGTGGACCAACCAGACCCTTTCCGACGTGCGGCTCACGCACGCGTGAGCCCGCCAACCCGGTAGTCCCATCGGACGATGGCATGCCTTGCGGACATGCCTACCGTCCACGAACACAAACGATTCATTCAAAGGAGACAAGGCATGAGATTCGCTGGAAAAGTGGCGGTCGTCACCGGTGCAGGCCAAGGCATGGGACGTGCCATCGCACTGCGTCTCGCGCAGGAAGGTGCACAGGTCGTCGCGGCAGACATCAACGAAGCCAGTGCGCGCGAAACGCTCGAACTCGCCGGCCAGCCGGACGGCATCGCCCGCGCCTGCAACATCGCCGACAGCGCCGCCGTGAAGGCCTTGTTCGAGGAAGTCGACGGCCGCTACCGCCGCCTCGACGTGCTGGTGAACAACGCCGGCATCGGCAGCGCGAAGAACGACGGCTTCGACAAGCTGCTCGGGCGCATGAACGAACGGGGCGCCCAGATGGCCCGCGGCGAGACGCCGACCGTCTATCCCGACCTCATCTGCGACATGGCCGACGAGGGCTGGCGCGGCGTCATGCAGGTGAACCTCGACGGTACCTTCTTCTGCACGCGCGAAGCGGTGCGCCTGATGATCAAGCACGGAGTGAAGGGCTCGATCGTCAACATCTCCAGCACCGCCGCGATCTCGGGCGAAGGCGCACTGCACTACGCCGCCTCGAAGGCGGCGCTCACCGGCATGACGCGCAGCCTCGCCCGCGAAGTCGCACCGCGCGGCATCCGCGTCAACAATGTCATGCCCGGCCCGGTCAATACGCCGATCATGGCCAATGTCTCGCAGGCCTGGATCGACTCGATGATCGCGGGCATCCCGCTCGGCCGCATGGCCGAACCGTCCGACATCGCCGCGGTCGTCGCCTTCCTCGCGTCGGACGACGCGGCAATGGTCACCGGTTCCGATCTCGTCGCCAACGGCGGCTCCTACTTCAAGTAAGGGGAAAAACATGTCCGGAAAACTGCATGGACAGGTCGCCTTCGTCACCGGCGGCGGATCGGGAATCGGCGCGGCGACCGCGCGGCGGCTGGCCGCCGACGGCGCAACGGTGGTGATCTGCGGGCGCCGCAAGGAACCGCTCGACGAGGTCGTCGCCGGCATCGTCGCCAGGGACGGCAAGGCCGAAGCCGTGGTCGTGGACGTCGGCAACGAGACGCAGTTCGTCACGGCACTGGAAGACACGGCGAAGCGCCACGGCCGCCTCGATATCCTCGTGAACAACGCGATGGCCTTCACCTGGGGGGCGATCGAATCGACCTCGACCGCGGATTGGCATGCCAACTTCACCACCTCGGTCGATGGCACCTTCTGGGGCACGCGCACCGCCATGAAGCTGATGAAGGGCCGCGGCGGCGCGATCGTGAACCTCTCGTCGATCTGCGGCACGCTCGGTACGCCCTGGATGGCCGGCTACTCGGCCGCCAAGGCCGCCATCATCAACTTCTCGCGCGCGGCGGCGGCGGAAGGCGCAGCCGAAGGTATCCGCGTCAACGTCGTGATCCCCGCGGTCGTCGAAACGCCCGCCACCGCCGGCATGCTTGCCGACGAGAAATCGCGCCGCACGACCGAAAAACTGATCCCGATGGGGCGCGTCGGCCAGCCCGACGAGCTCGCCGCCGCGGTCGCCTTCCTCGCCGGCCCCGACGCGTCCTACATCACCGGCGTCGCCCTGCCGGTCGACGGCGGCCGCTCCGCGGTGCTCGTCACCGCCCTCGAATGAGATCCGCCCGATGAGCACGCCCTCCCTCGAAGAACGTATCGAGCGCCTCGAGTCGATCGACGAGATCCGCCAACTCGCGGCCAGGTACTCGCTGTCGCTCGACATGCGCGACATGGATGCACACGTGAATCTCTTCGCGCCCGACATCCGCATCGGCCGCGACCGCGTGGGCCGCGCGCATTTCAAGGCCTGGCAGGACGAGACCCTGCGCGACCAGTTCACCGGCACCTCGCACCACCTCGGCCAGCACATCATCGAGTTCATCGACCGCGACCACGCCACCGGCGTCGTCTATTCGAAGAACGAGCATGAGTGCGGCGGCGAGTGGGTCATCATGCAGATGCTGTACTGGGACGACTACGAGCGCATCGACGGTCGCTGGTGCTTCCGCCGGCGCCTGCCCTGCTACTGGTACGCCACCGACCTCAACAAGCCCCCCATCGGCGACCTGAAGATGCGCTGGCCCGGCCGGCAGCCTTACTCGGGCACCTTCCACGAGCTCTTTCCCTCGTGGAAGGAGTTCTGGGCCGACCGGCCGGACAAGGAATCGCTGCCGGAAGTGGCACCCCCGGCCCCGCTCGATAAGTTTCTCGAAACCATGCGGCGCGGCACCCCCGCGCCGAAGATCCGCGTCCGCTGAACGAGGCCAGACGATGACAGACCTGTTCTCCCCGGTCACCCTCGGTGATCTCCGCCTCGCCAACCGCATCGTCATGGCGCCGATGACACGCAGCCGCGCCGGCACCGGCGACGTGCCAACCGACCTGATGGTGGAGTACTACCGCCAGCGCGCCAGCGCCGGCCTGATCGTCGCCGAAGGCACGCAACCGAGCGCCAACGGCAAGGGCTACTGCCGTACCCCCGGCATCCACACGGCCGAACAGGTCGCCGGCTGGCGCAAGGTCACCGACGCCGTGCATCGCGCAGGCGGCTGCATCGCGCTCCAGATCATGCACGTCGGGCGCGTCGCGAGTCACCTCAACAAGGACCCGGGCAGCGAAACGGTCGCGCCGTCGGCGCTCCGTGCGGCGGGACGCATCTTCACCGACGCGGCCGGCATGGTCGAATACGACCTGCCGCGCGCGCTGCGCACCGACGAAATCCCCGGCGTCATCGCCGAATACCGCCGCGCCACCGAGTACGCCTTGGATGCAGGCTTCGACGGCGTCGAACTGCACTGCACGAGCGGTTATCTGCCGATGCAGTTCCTCGCCAACAACACCAACCTGCGCGACGACGCCTACGGCGGATCTCCGGGAAAGCGCATGCGCTTCGTCGTCGAGACGCTGGAAGCGATGGCCGCGGCGGCCGGGCCGGGCCGCGTCGGCCTGCGCATCTGCCCGGGCAACCCCTTCAACGACGTCGTCGACGACGACCCGGTCACGACCTACAGCGGCCTGCTGCGCGCCATCGACCCGATGGGCCTCGGCTACCTGCACGTGATGCGCTCGCCGATCCGCGAGCTCGACGCACTCGCCCTCGCAAGGCGTCACTTCCGTGGTCCGATCATCGGCAACGACAGCTTCAAGCTCGCCAGCGCCCAACGCGTGGTCGGGGACGGCACCTGCGATGCCATCTCTTTCGGTCGCTACTTCATCGGCAATCCCGACCTCGTCCATCGATTCCGCCACGGCGCCCCGCTCGCCGAGTTCGACCAGAACACGCTGTACACACCGGGCGAACACGGCTACACGGACTATTCTTCGCTCGTGGCTTGAGCCGCGTCACGGCACGAGGCGGCCCTCTCCCCAACCC
>NZ_WTVQ01000032.1 GCF_012910955.1 Aromatoleum diolicum | reverse complement strand
TCAGGCGCACCGGCACGCTCGCGGCGTCGAAGTTGGCGAACACGAAGGCGTCGAGCACTTCCCCCGAGGGGCCGGCGTAGTAGCGCTTGGTGTAGCGGCTGTATTCGTGATCCGTGTAGCTCGGGATCGCCGCGAACGGCGCATTCGGGTTGGACTCGCTGTTGTCGCCGTAGGCCGCGTCGTACCACGCCGCGCCGCTCACGCGAAAGCCGGTCGTGCCTTTGTACACCACGTCGAGCTCGGACAGCAGGTCGAGGCGGTTGGCGACCAGATCGCCCCGGTCGAAGCTGTACGTGCCCTCGTCGGTGAGCGCCGAGTTGCCGATCTTGCGGTCGCGGCTCTCCACCCGCGTCGCAAGGTTGTAGCGCACCGTGTTGTCCCAGCGCACCTGCAGGTCGGCGTTGCCGGTGTCAATCTCGAACGCCTGCACGCCGCTGCTCAGCGACAGCAACGCCACCGCCACCGCCACCGCCGTCTGCCTGCGTGCGAATACGCCCCCTTGTCTCCTCGTCTCCATCGTCTTCAGCCCCTCTTTTTTGGTTGGCTTGATCAATTCCGCTCGTTCGGCACCTGCACACCGGACGCAATTCATTCTGCGCATTGAGGGCTGCACTTTCACCCCCCTGCGAGGAGTGGTGAAAAGCGCCAACAGAGGTCACACGCTTTCGCGGCCGCCTCTTTTTGATCTGTGAAGCCGCTGAGGGGGATTGATGCACCGGGCCCGACGCATTCACCGTCGGGCACGCGCAATCTTTATTCTTGGAGTGAAGGGACTAGTCTTTGGTTATAGTCGCAGGTACGAATCGGCGTTGCGGGACGATGTCCAATCCACGGGATTCGCACTACGCGCCAAGGCACCGCCAGATTACTGCATTGCGCGGACGGATCGAAAGGACCTGCACCAGATCGTGGGCCAAACAATCATGAAACCTCGGGCAACACCCCGGCGCCTGAACCGTTCCCACCCCGCACCAATCCCCCCGTCGGCCGACGCCTGCTCCCCCATGCTCGCGCGAACCGTCCGCGCGCTGCGGACCTTGAGCGCCGGAAACCGGACACTGCTGCGCGCGAACGACGAGGCGGAACTCCTGCACGAAATGTGCAGGGTGATCGTCGAAGATGGCGGCTACCGGGTTGCAACCGTGTGCTACGCCGAACACGACGAACAGAAAACCATCCGCCTGATGGCCTGCGTCGGCATCGACCGCGCGCATCTCGAACGCTTGCCCCTCACCTGGGCCGACAGCGGATTCGGTGAATGGGCGGTTGCCACCGCAATCCGCACCGGCGAACCGTCGGTCGGAAGACACCTTCTCACCGAACCCGCCTACGCCTCGATTCGCGATTACGCGCAGAAGGCCGGCTATGCCGCTGCCACCGCCTTACCCCTTCGTATCGACGGCGAGATCATCGGTGCGTTGAGCATGCTGGCCGCGGACCCCGACGCCTTCGACGAGGCCGAGATGCGGCTGCTCTGCGAGTTGGCTGACGATCTTGCCTACGGGATTTCGAATCTGCGCACCCGCGTCAAGCACCGCGAGGCCGAGAAGACCATCGAGCGCATGGCCTACTGCGACCCGCTGACCGGACTGCCCAACCGGCTCTCGCTCTGCGCCCAGCTGAGCCAGGCCCTCGAAGGCGCGAGACAGGAATTCAATCCGCTCGCCCTGCTTGTGCTGAAGATGGGCCAGTTGCAGGAAATCAACGAAACCCTCGGCTACCGCGAGGGCGAGCGCTTCCTCCGGACAATTCACACCCGTCTGCTTCCCTTTGCCGACCAAGCGAAGATGGTGGCCCGCGTGGGTGAAGACGAGTTCGCCGTATTGCTCACCGATGCGGGCTCGGAACACGCCACCCTGGCCGCGCAAAGCCTGCTGAAGACCCTTCGCGAGCCGGTCGAACTGACGGAATTCGCGGTGGATTCGCGCGCCAGCATCGGTATTGCGCTGTTTCCCGGCCACGGCACCGATGCCGACGACCTGCTCCGCCGCGCGACCGTCGCGGCTGGCCAGGCACGGCACACCGCCTCGGGTCACGCGCTTTATCGGGGCAGTCCCGACCGTGAATTCACGCGGCGGCTGTCGCTGATGGGCGAATTGCGACACGCCATCGCGAACAATCAACTGCTTCTATACTGCCAGCCCAAGGTCCACCTCGGATCCGAGCGTGTCTGCGGGGCCGAAGCGCTGGTGCGCTGGCAGCATCCCAAGCAAGGCATGCTGTCGACCGGCGAGTTCATCAAGATTGCGGAGCATGCCGGACTGATCACCCCGCTCACCCAATGGGTGCTGGAAGCGGCGTTCCGGCAAAGCTACGCGTGGGCCGAGGCCGGCATGGATCTGCCGATGTCGGTGAATCTGTCCGCGCACGATTTGCGCGACCCGCGCCTGCTCGATCGCATCAAGGGGCTGTTCGACACCTGGGGAACCAAGCCGGAACTGATCCAGTTCGAACTCACCGAAAGCGCGCTGATGGAGGAGCCCATTGGCGCGCTGGAAATCCTCACCCGGCTCAAGGACCTGGGCGTCGAACTGCTGATCGACGACTACGGAACCGGCTACTCCAGTCTCACCTATCTGCAGCAGCTTCCCGTCGACACCCTGAAGATCGACCAGTCCTTCGTCGGAAACATGCTTGCCAACGATGACTCGGAAATCATCGTGCGCTCGACGATCGAGTTGGGGCATAACCTGGGCCTCAAGGTCGTCGCGGAAGGGGTCGAGAGCAAGGCCGTGTGGGAGCGTCTCGCGGTTCTCGGCTGCGATTCGGCACAAGGCTATTTCATCAGCAGGCCGATTCCTGCAGGAGAGTTCCCGGAATGGGAAAAACACTCCTGCTGGCATCCGCAAATCTAAGCCCGGAAGGCTTGATCGGTGGCCGGTCCCGTACTTGCGGTCGCCGCCCACCCCCCTTCGCGGAGGGGGTGGCGGGGCATTCCGACGGGATTAGAATCGGCTGCGAATCCTCTCCCGTCGATAAAGGGCTGGATGCGTTCCCGGATAGCAGACGGCGCACCCAAGCTCGTCTGAAACGGGTACGCCACAAGAGCCCGATTCGCCCAGCTTCCAGGAGCCACCATGTATCGCCACCTGCTCGTGCCCATCGACGGAACCGACCTCTCGACAGAAATCTGCAGCAACGCGGTTGAATTCGCCCGCACCCTCGGCGCACGCATCACCTTTTTTCACGCGCAACCGGACTACGCGGCAGCGCTGGACGGCGAGGCCGAAATCGTTCGCCTCACGTCCCCGGCGAAGTTCGCTTATGCCTTCGAGGGTCGCGTGCGCGAACTCCTCGCGAAAGCCGAAGCCGCCGCACGCGCATTCGGTATTCCCTGCGGCTCGGCGACGGCGGTCAGCGATTCGCCGGCACGTGCGATCATCGCCGCGGCGCGGGAGGCCGACTGCGATCTCATCTACATGGCCTCGCACGGCCGGCGAAGCAACATCGGCATGATGCTGGGATCACAGACCCTGAAGGTCCTGGTCAATGCCGGCATGCCGGTGCTCGTCGCCACCACGACCAACCCACCCGCACTGTCGCAGGCGACGGACGCCATTCGCGACGATCACCGCTCGCTCGCAGCCACCCTCCATGCGCTGCTGAACCTGCTCGACAGCGGACGGGAATTGCGCGAGCCCCCACACGCCGAACTCCTGCGCACGATGATCCACTACGTCACGACGTTTTCGGCAACCCATCATCGGCCGAAGGAAGAGGAATACCTGCTGCCCCGGCTGCACGAGCGGTCGTCGCGTTACGACGCGGAACTCGCCGAACTGTGCCGGCGCTACCGGGAGAATGACGGCCTCGTCGAAGAACTCGCGGCGTCCATCGAACGCTATCTCGGCGGCAAGGGCGATCTTGCGGCGATGAGGGACGCGGCCAGCCGCTGCGAACGATCCGTACGGGAACACATGGAACGCGTCGAGCGTGTCATTCTCCCCGCAGCGCAGTGCCATCTGACCCCCGAGGACTGGGACTGGATCAACGCGGCGTTCTCCGAAGACGGCGATCCGCGTTTCAGCCACAACAGCAAGACCGAATTCCGTCGCATCTTCTCGCGCATCGTGAATCTCGCTGCAGATTCCAGATACTCGTGACCACCCGTTCCAATGGACTTGATCACCGAATCCGATTCTTCTCGATCGGTCAGTCCGGCAACATGACCGAGAGAGCGGCATAACGACCCACAAGAGACGATCACCCGAAAGCATGCAGAATGACCGCGTACGGCGGCGAAGCTGCCAACGGTGACTCTGTCCTGCTGGGGCAACAACCCGGCCTTACGTCGATATTCACGCAAGACGCCCCACGTGGGCATCGCAATGCTCTCGGCGATCGCCGCCGCAAACGTTTCTCGCTCGTTTACACCGTTTTTATTGGCGCCGCAGCACAATTAACTCGGCCACCAACCCCGGCCTCCAACCCGTCGTGACGAGTGCCCCGTCACCTGCGGGCGAGGATTCAAAGGCCGAACATGCAAAACGACGAGAGGAAGCGTCTGCCGCCGATCACAAGCCATCTGCTCGCGCTTGCCGCCTGCGGCCTTGCAGTGGCGATCTGTCTGCCGTTACGCGACGTGCTGGAGCTAACCAACATTGCGATGCTGCTGTTGGTGACAGTCGTCTTCATCGCGGCGATGCTTGGACGGTCGCAGGCCATCCTCGCCAGTTTCGTCAGCGTCGCGGCGTTCGACTTCTTTTTCGTCCCGCCCCACCTCTCGTTCCTCGTCAGCGACGTGCAGTATCTCGTCACGTTCGCCGTGATGCTGGCAGTGTCGTTGATCACCAGCCACCTCACGACCAGGCTGCAGGCGAGCGTGCGCGAAGCCCTGGCGCGCGAACGACGCTCGCACGCCCTTTATGCGCTTGCCAAGGCCCTGGCCGGGGCAATGAGCATCGAGCAGGTCGTGGAGCGGGTGGGCGCCTTCGTGCGTGAGCAGGCCGACGGCGACGCCCGCTTCTTCCTGACCGATGCGGCGCAGGCGCTGCACGAGTTTCCGCACCCCGGAGTGCCGCTCGGACTGGATGAGTCGATCGCGGTCCGGGCGGTATTCCAGAGCGCCAGCGGGGACGGGTCCTGCTGCATCGCCAGCCCGAATGGATTGGACATGATGTTTCCGCTCGCCGGCGCGACGCACCGGCACGGAGTCCTGTTTGTCCGGGCGGATGCCGGCGATCAGCCCGATCTGCTGCGGCCGATGCTCGAGGGCGTCGCGTCGCTGACCGCCATCGCACTCGAACGCCTGCACTTTGTCGAGATTGCGGAGGCGAGCCGGCTCGAGACCGAAGCTGAGCGATTGCGAAGCTCGATCCTGTCGTCGATTTCCCACGACATCCGGACGCCCCTCACGGTGCTGTTCGGGCAGGCCGATTCGCTGACGCTCACCGGCGGTAACGTGACCGAGGAAGAGCGCGATGCCGTCCGGGCGATTCGAGACCAGGCCGGCCGCCTGAACCAGATGGTGGAGAAGCTTCTCGACATGGCACGGCTGCAGGCCGGGCAAGTGCACCTGCGCAAGGAATGGCAAGCAATCGACGAGGTGATCGGCGCCAGCATTCAGTTGCTCGACGACGCGCTGCGTGAGCATCCGGTGAAGGTCACGCTGGCGCCGGACCTGCCGCTCGTCGCCGTCGACGCCGTGCTGATGGAGCGCGTCTTCTGCAACCTGATCGAGAATGCGGCGAAGTATTCGCCGGCCGGCGCGGCGATCGCAGTAAACGTCGCAGGCGATGCCGGCGGGCTGGTCATCGAGGTGTGCGACCGCGGCCCCGGCTTTCCGCCGGGGAGTCTGCCGCGCCTCTTCGAGCCGTTCGAGCGGGGCGCTGCGGAGTCGGCAATCGTCGGCGTCGGCCTGGGGCTGGCGATCTGCCGGGCGATCGTCGAAGCGCACGGCGGGCAGATCGGCGCTTCGAACGCGGGCGACGGCGACGGCGACGGCGGCGCCTGCGTCCGCTTCACGCTGCCGTCGGACGGCGAGCCGCCGCGCGTCGAGCCGGAGCTTGCCGACCCGGCCGGAGTCGGGTCATGACCGAGCTTCGAACCAGCATCCTTGTCGTCGAGGACGAACTGCAGATTCGCCGCTTCATCCGGCAGACGCTGGAGCGCACCGCCTATCGGGTATTCGAGGCCGGGACGGTCGAGCAGGCGCTCGCCGACGCCGCCTCGGGCAAGCCCGACCTGGTGATCCTCGACCTGGGTCTGCCCGACGGCGACGGCGCGCAGTTCGTGCACGCCCTGCGCGACTGGTCGCGGGTGCCGGTACTGATTCTTTCGGCGCGCTCCGACGAGGCGGACAAGATCACGGCGCTCGATGCGGGCGCCGACGACTACCTCACCAAACCCTTCTCGGTCGGCGAATTGCTCGCCCGCGTGCGGGCACTGCTCCGACGAGCCGACGGCGGCAACGAGGCGGGCGAGGCGCTCGTGCGTTTCGGTGACGTCGAGGTCGATCTCGCCCACCGCACGGTAACGCGCGCCGGGGAGCATGTGCACCTCACCGCCCGCGAGTATCGCCTGCTCGTCGTCCTGCTCGCCAATGCCGGCAAAGTCCTGACCCACCGCCATCTGCTGCGCGAAGTCTGGGGGCCGGCCTACGTGGACAGCACCCACTATCTGCGCATCTACGTCGGTCATCTGCGGCAAAAGCTGGAGGCGGACCCAACGCAACCGGCGCATCTGCGCACCGAAATCGGTGTCGGCTATCGCTTTAAGGCCTGACGACCGCTTCGGCTCGCCCTTTTTCGAGGAATCACCATGTCTGCAACACAGGATCGTTCGCACAGCAGTCTGGGCGGGCTCGCGCTCGCGGCGCTCGGCATCGTTTATGGCGATATCGGAACCAGCCCGCTGTATGCGTTCAAGGAGGCATTTCACGGCTCGCACGCGCTGGCCGTCAGCGAGACCAACGTGCTGGCGGCGCTTTCCGCCTTCTTCTGGGCAATGATGCTGATCATCTCGCTCAAGTACGTCTGGATCGTTCTGAGATACGACAACGACGGCGAGGGCGGCGTGCTGGCACTGACCGCGCTGGCCCATCGCACCGCGTCGCACGCGCCGCGGCTCGCGACGCTGGTGATCGGGGCCGGCGTCTTCGCCGCCGCGTTGTTCTACGGCGATGCGATCATCACTCCGGCAATCTCGGTACTCTCGGCGGTGGAAGGCCTCGCGGTCGCCGCGCCACAGTTCGAACAATTGATCGTGCCGATCACGATCGGAATTCTGGTCCCCCTGTTCTTGATCCAGAAGCACGGCACGAGCCGGGTCGGCACGCTCTTCGGACCCGTCACGCTGATCTGGTTCGCGACGCTTGCCGTGTTGGGGCTGCAATCGATCATCCAGACGCCGCAGGTGCTCGCGGCGATCGACCCCCGCCACGCGGTGAGCTTCGCGCTGGACCATCCGCACGCGGCCTTCCTGCTGCTGTCGGCGGTATTCCTGGCGCTCACCGGGGGCGAGGCGCTGTATGCCGACATGGGCCACTTCGGCGCGAGGGCGGTGCGCGTTGCGTGGTACGGGCTGGTGTGCCCGGCGCTGCTGATCAATTACTTCGGCCAAGGGGCGCTGGTACTGCGCGACCCGACCGCGGCCGAAAATCCGTTCTACCTGCTTGCGCCGGACTGGTTCGTCTTCCCGCTCATCGGCCTCGCGACCGCGGCGACGGTGATCGCCTCGCAGGCAACGATCTCCGGCGCGTACTCGATGACCCTGCAGGCCTCGCGCCTCGGTTACCTGCCGCGCGTGCGAATTCTGCATACCTCCGACCGCGAACGCGGCCAGATCTACATCCCCAGCGTCAATTGGCTGATGCTGCTGTCGGTGGTCCTGCTGGTGCTGGAGTTCCGGTCGTCGACCGCGCTGGCGGCCGCCTACGGTATCGCGGTCTCCGGCACGATGATCATCACCACCGTGCTCACGATCTTCGTCACGCTCGCCGCCGCCGCTCGCTTCCGGCTGCCGATCGTGGCCGGCCTGGGACTATTCGCGCTGCTGGAGTGCGCCTTCTTCGGCTCGAATCTGACCAAGATCGCCGCCGGCGGCTGGTTTCCGATGCTGCTCGGCGCGCTCATCTTCATCGCCCTCACCAGTTGGAAGGAAGGCAGCCATCTGGTTGCCGAGCAGCGGCGGAAGATCGACGTGCCGATGGACGGATTCCTCCACGGCCCGCATCCGGATGTGCCGCGAGTGGCCGGTACCGCGGTCTACCTCACCTCGGACACCACCATCGTCCCCAGCGCGCTGTTCCACAACCTCAAGCACTACAAAGTCATGCACGAGCAGACGGTGTTCCTGCATGTCATCAATGAGGAGATTCCCTACGTGTCCGATGTCGATCACCTGCGGCTGACCCCGCTCGCGCCCGACACCTATCAGCTCGACGTGCATTTCGGTTTCCGCGAGGAGCCGGATCTGCCGAAGGCGCTGGAAGGGGTCGTCAGATTCGGCCTCACGTTCGATCCGATGTTGACGACCTACTTCGTAGCGCGCTCGGTGATCGTCGATGGTCCCGGCTCGCTGCCTCGCTGGCGCTGCGCGCTGTTTTCGTGGATGACCCGGCAGGCGGAGGGCGCGGCGACCTATTTCCGCCTACCCGCGAATCAGGTGGTCGAACTGGGGACTCAGGTCTTGCTATAGCAGGGCGGCAGGTCATTGCCCACGTCGTGCCGCCGGCATCGTTCGTGAGGCAGCACCGTAGCACTCCATGTGCTCTTGCAAACGTCCGCTGTTTGGGGTGGTGCCGACGTCCATCTGTCTAGCCGGATTTCCTCGGGCGAAGTGTCACGAACGTGCTGCCTGCCGTGAGGCTACGCGGCGCCCGAGCGTTGGTCGTCCTGAAATGCATCGACCGACGGAGCCGCAGAAATTGCATGCGACCCGTCTGCGTGACCGCAGCCTCGCCTGTTCCGAATCGCAGCCAGCGATAGCCCCCCTCTCGCTAGGTGGTGTCCGATTCCGACGACTACACGTTAACCTCTTCCTATGTCGGCAAACCCGGACATGCTTAGGAGGCAGCCCATGCTCAAGGGACTCATGCAGGACGTCCCCCTGCTCGTTTCTTCTCTGATCGAACATGCGGCGAGGTGCCACCCCGAGGCGGAAGTCGTCTCCCGCACGGCGGAGGGGACGATCAATCGCAGCACCTATCGGGACATCGCGCGACGCTCGAAGGGACTGGCCAGGGCGCTGCTCGCCCTCGGGGTGAAGCCCGGCGAACGAATCGGCACGCTGGCCTGGAACGGCTATCGCCACATGGAGATGTACTACGGCGTTTCCGGCATCGGCGCCGTTCTCCACACCATCCACCCGCGACAGTTTCCCGAGCAGCTCGAATACGTCATCAATGACGCCGAAGACCAGCATCTATTCTTCGACGTCACCTTTGCACCGCTGGTCGAACGCCTGGCGCCGATGCTCCGGACGGTGAAGCACTTCGTGGCCATGACGGACCGCAGGAACCTTCCGCTGAGCGACATTCCGAATCTGCTGTGCTATGAAGACCTGATCGCCGGGACCGACGAAGACTTCACCTGGCCGGCCTTCGATGAAACCACGGCTTCGTCGTTGTGCTACACGGCAGGCACGACGGGAACGCCCAAAGGCGTCCTGTACTCGCACCGCTCGACCGTGTTGCACACGTTCGCGATATGCGCAGCCGACAGCATGGCGCTTTCAGCGAACGAGGCCGCGCTGCTGGCAGCGCCGATGTTTCACGTCAATGCCTGGGGCGTGCCCTACGCCGCGGCGATGTGCGGCATGAAACTCGTGCTGCCCGGGCCGGCCAACGACGGCAGGAGCCTGTACGAGCTGATGCGCGATGAACGGGTCACGCTCGCGCTCGGCGGACCCAACGTCTGGGCACCGATATTCACCCATGCGGAAGCCACGCATCGCAATCCCCGGAAGGATCTCCGTCTGCGCCGCGTGGTCATCGGCGGAGCCGTGCCGGGCGGCAAGCTCACCGAACGGTTCGCCTCGCAGTTCGGGGCCACCGTCACGCAGGTCTGGGGGATGACGGAGAGTTCGCCGATCGGCGCGGTGGGCGTTCCCCTTTCCGGGCACGGCGAAGTGGAGGACGGGTCGACGACGGCGCCGGGGGCCAGACAGGGCCGTGCGCCGTTCGGGGTCGAATTGCGCCTCGTCGACGACGCCGGCCGGCGCGTGCCGCACGACGGACATACGCGCGGGCACCTGCGCCTGCGCGGCCCCTGGGTCGCCGCCGCCTATTTCAAAGCGACGGGGGCATCGCCGCTCGACGCGGACGGATTCTTCGCAACCGGGGATATCGCGACGATCGACGGGAAGGGTTGGCTACGGGTCACCGACCGGGCGGCGGACGCGATCAAGAGTGGTGGGGAATGGAAGTCCTCGGGCGAACTCGAAGCAGTCGCAGTCGGTCACCCCGGCGTTTTCGAAGCTGCACTGATCGCGCTTCCCGGCACACAATCGCGCGCCCGCCGGCTCCTGGTCGTCTTGAGGCGCAACAGCTGCGAGGTGAGCCGGGAGGAACTGCTCGACTACCTCGTACAAAGACTGGACCAGCGCTGGTTGCCGGACGACGTGGCGTTTGTCGAGCACATTCCGCATACCGCCACCGGAAAGGTGCGCAAGGGGCAGTTACGGGAAATGTTCGCCGCGCACCCCTGGCCGGCGGAGGCCGCCGCTCCCGTCGTCTGATCGGCCGCTCAGTACGGATCGTTGAGGATACCCAGCATCCGCGCGCGGTCGACCACGTGCCGTCGCGAGCCCGCATTGAATTTGACGAACAGATTCTTGACGTGCCACTTGACGGTCTCGTCGCTGATGCTCAAGGCGCTCGCGATCTGCTTGTTCGACAGATTGCGCCCGAGCAACTGAAGAATCTCTTCTTCCTTCGCGGTCAGTAGCCCGCCCGTCCTGACGACCGTCGCATAGGAGGGGGGAACCGCTGTCCGCCGCTGCGGAACAGGCGGACGTTCCGGCACGAGTTCGTCGCCGGCCACTTCCCCGCTCTCCCACTCGCCGACCAACGGCTTCAGATAGTTGAGCGCGCGCCGCATCCCGAAGATATCGGCGAGGCCAACTGCCTCGTCCAGCCGGGTCTTCCATTCCAGGCCACGATGCCTGCACGCAAGCGCGATGAGGAATTTGGTCTCCACGCCTTCCCGCCCGCGACGCAGCTTTTCCGTTTCGTCGTGCAGGGGTTCGAGGATCGCCAGGGCCTTTTCCCAATCGCCGCTCGCGATCGCACCGTAACCGCGGGCCAGGCCCATGCGCAGCAGCAGCAGGCGCCCAAGGAGGGTGTTCGTCTCCAATTCGGGCGCCATCTCTTCGAGGCGCTCACATGCCTCGAGACAGGATCGCGCGCGTCCCTGCATCATGTGCATGCGCGCCTGTTCGAACAGGCTCGCGACGCAGTAACGCGGCATATTGCGGACTTCGCCGAGGGCGAAGAGATTGTCCAGCAGATCGAGCGCACGTCGATGCTGCCCCTTCATTCGCGCAAGCCGGGCGGCAACCTGGTATCCCATGACGATCGCTTCAGGCGCCGAGACGTGCTCCAGCACGTCCAGCCGTCCCACCAGCACGTCTTCCGCCGCATCCGTGTCGCCGAGCTCCCAGTGGGCCATCGCCAATGCCGAGGCCAGCATCGCGCTCACGCCATTGCGGCGGCCGATCGCGTCGTCCGCGCGCCGCGAAGGTTCGGCGAGCCACTCCTGCGCGAGCTGCACCTGCCCCTCCCACATATAACTGAAGCCGATCCCCCACTCGGCCCAGCCGCGCACCGCATGCAGTCCGGCGGGCACGTCGACGTACGCCGCCCGGATCAGATGTCTCGCACGCTCTGGATTGCCGCGGTAGATCTGGGCAACCGCCGTGCAATTGGCGTAGATCGCCTTGAGGGTCGGCGGCGACGAACCCTCGTGCCCCTTCCATGGGGCGAGAATATTCTCCATCGCGTCGATCCGGTCGGCGAAATAGGCCGCCGCGCCACTGATCAAAGCGCTCTCGAAACGTTCTTCCACCGGAGCAGCGGAAATTCCGCGCACCTTCTCGATCAGCCGGGTCGCCTCGTGGTGCCGCTCGCTCAAGGCAAGCACCCAGGCGGCACCGAGCAGCGTGCGTGGATGGCGCTCGAGCTCTTCGGGCGGCATGCGCTCCAGCCAGTACATCAGACGGACATGGTCGCCTTCGAGTGCGGCACCGTATATGCATTCACTGATCAGGCCGTATGCCAGTGCATCCTCGCCCGCCGCGAGAGCCTGGTCCGCCGCCGCCTCGCGCATGCCATGGTCGGCCAACCAGCGCGCCGCTCGCCCGTGCAGCGCCTGCCGCTCGCCGTCGGGACGCTTGCGCAGCTGCCCGAAGAGAAACTCGCGCACCATGGGGTGAAACCGGATCCAGTCCGTCGTGAGCCCGTCGGCGAAGATCGGCAGCGAATCACGCACGCGCGCCAGCACTTCGGGAGCATCCTCGTAGCCGGAGACAAATGCGCACAGATCGACCTGCAAGGCGTCGAGGAGCGAGATGCGGACGAGGAATTCGACGATGCGCGGCTCCAGATCGCGCAGCAGGCCCTCGAGGAAATAGCGTTCGAGATCACCCGTCGCGGCATCCATCGTCGCGATCGCCGCGTTCAGATCGGCTTGGCGTTCAATGACCACCATCGCCAGCTGGAGCCCCAGCGGCCAGCCGGCCGCCTTTTCGTGCAGGCGCATGCAGGATTCGGCGTCGATCCGATCCTTGAATCGCGCCTTCAGGATCTCGACCGTTTCCTGGCGAGTGAAGCGCAGCCGGTCCGCACCGACGGAGGCATACAGGCCCCGCGCCAGGAAACCCGAAAGCGGCAGCCGCAGCGCCTTGCGGGAAGCGAGGACGACGCGGAGATTCGGCGGCGCGTTGAGGATCAGATAGAGCAGCGATTGCTGAACGGCATCCGAAGCTGCCTGCGCCTCGTCGAGGATCAGTACCGTCTCGGCGCCGAGATTCGCGACTTCGGCAAGCCACGCGGTCAGGCCTTCGAAGTCGCTGCTGCCCTGGCGGATCAGCTGTGCGACGGCCCGCTCGAACGTCGGCCGTCCGCTCGCCACCCTCATCGAATACGCGAGCCCGCCGGTAAAGCGGGCAACGTCGTCCCGGTCGTCGAGCGTCAGCCACGCGACGAGCGCACCGAGATTCAGTGCCTCGCGTCGCCACTGGCCGAGAAGCGATGTCTTGCCGAAGCCAGCCGGGGCGATGACTTCGATGATCGTCTTGTGCCGGAGATCCTCGCCGTCCCAGCTGAGACGGCCTCGCAGCAGTTGGTCCTTGGGCACGCGCGGCGGCGTGCTCTTGAGTACGAATTCGGGATTCGCCGTTTCGGTTGTCATTCCGCAGGTACGCGCAGAGGCTCTTCGGACAGGTGTGGTAGAGACTATCGCAGTCGGTGACGAAACGGAATCACACGTACATTCGCGGCACGGGACCGGTGACGCGGCGCACGGGAGTTGATGCTCCGGTCCCGGTCCCTGCGCGCTACCCGTCCCGGGTCAGCAAACCTCGAACAGCCCCGCAGCCCCCATGCCGCCGCCGACGCACATCGTGACAACAACGTAATTCACACCGCGTCGCTTGCCTTCTATCAGCGCATGGCCGACCAGACGTGAGCCGGTCATGCCATAGGGGTGGCCAACGGAGATCCCGCCGCCGTTGACGTTGTATTTCGCCGGATCGATGTCGAGATGGTCCCGGCAATACAGGGCCTGGCACGCGAAGGCCTCGTTGAGCTCCCACAGGCCGATATCGCCCACCTTCAGACCGTGCTGCTTGAGCAGTTTGGGGATGGCGTAGATCGGACCGATGCCCATTTCCTCCGGGGCGTTGCCGGCCACCGCGATACCCCGGTAGATGCCCAGCGGGGTCAGGCCGCGGCGTTCGGCGAGCTTGCGCTCCATGACGATGCAGGCCGAGGCGCCGTCAGACAGCTGGCTCGCATTGCCGCCCGTGATGCACCCGCCCTCGACCACGGGTTTCAGGCTGGCAAGCCCTTCCAGGGTGGTGTCGGCGCGATTGCCCTCGTCCCTGGCGAGCGTCGCTTCCTTGTACGAGACTTCCTTCGTCTCCTTGTTCACCACTGCCATCATGGTCGTCAGCGGCACGATTTCCTGGTCGAAACGGCCCGCCTCCTGGGCGGCGGCCGTGCGCTGCTGCGATGACAGGGCGTACAGGTCCTGCACCTCGCGGGAGATGCCGAATTTCTTCGCGACGTTCTCGGCGGTCAGAAGCATCGGCATGTAGGCATGGGGCGCGAACTTTTCGACGTTCGGATCCTTGTCCTTGGCCGCCCATTCGAAATAGCCCGCCTGGACCGCCGAGATATTGTCCTGCCCCCCCGCCGCCACGACTTCCATGCCGTCGACGATGATCTGCTTGGCGGCCATGCCGATCGCCATCAAACCGGAAGAGCACTGACGATCGACGGTCTGTGCCCCGGCCGTGACCGGAATTCCTGCGGCAAGCGCCGCATTGCGCGCGATGTTCATGCCGGCAGTACCGGCCGCCAGGACCGTGCCGACGATCACGTCTTCGATCTCGGCCGCGTCGATGCCGGCACGCTGCACCGCATGATTCAGGGCGTGGCCCATCAGCGTCGGCGACTTGGTGTTGTTGAAGGCACCGCGGAAGGCCCGGCCGATCGGGGTCCGCGCAGTGGAAACGATGACAGCTTCTTTCATGATTCAGATCCCAGAACAGGTTGTTGGATGATTCATTCGATACGCCGGGCGGGTCACGCCGGCACGGACGCCCGGGGCATGGACTCACTCGACAGGGGCGGCAACGGGCGCGGCCGGCGCTCGTCGTCCACGGCCACATAGGTGAGCGTGGCCTCCGTCACCTTCACGATCACGTTCTCGGAGAAGTAACGCTGCGCGTACACCTCCACCTCGACCGTCACCGACGTATGCCCCACCCGCACGATCTGCGCGTACAGGCTGACGATATCGCCCACGAACACCGGTTGCTTGAAGGCGAAGGAATTCACCGCCACGGTCGCGGCGCGCCCGCCGGCACGGCGGATGGCGAGGATGCCGCCGGCGATATCGACCTGCGACATGATCCAGCCGCCGAATATGTCCCCGGTGTAATTGACATCCGCCGGCGAGGGCATCACCCGCAGCGTCGGCTCCCGCCCTGCGGGCAGCTCCGTCATTGGCTCTCTTTGCGGCATGGTCATGGCTACTTTCCTCCCACTTGTTTTCCGGGGCCTGCGACCCCTTGTCCGCGGCCGCCCCTCGCCGGGGAGTCGACCGTGCCGCGGGAGCCGTTCCAGCGCTGTCGCCTCCTCGGCACCCCGACGATCCCGCGCCTCAAGCGTCACCGAACTCTCGCTCGGCGACCGCCAGATCCCCCACGAGCCCGGCCACGGTCCAGTAGCCGTAGGCGTTGCCGCGCTGGCCGGCATAGTGTTCGAGGCATGCCACGATCTGCTCGAGGCCGATGACATTGGCGGCATGCATGGGCCCGCCCTTCAGCGCCGGGAAGCCGTAACCGTTGAGCCACACGATGTCGATGTCGCCCGCACGGTAGGCGATCCCTTCCTCGAGGATCTTTGCCCCTTCGTTGATCAGCGGGTACAGACAACGCTCCACGATTTCCTCGTCGCTGACGTCGTTGCGGCGGGCGATGCCGTATTGCTTGGCGAGCCCCTCCATGATCCGATCGACCTCGGCGTCATGCACGGGCGTGCGCCCCTCGTACCGGTAATATCCGGCACCGGTCTTCTGGCCATGGCGACCGAGTTCGAACAACATCTGACATGCAACCCGATAGCCCGGATCGGCCGGAAGCGCCCCATCCTTGCGGCGTTCGAGCACGACTTTGGCGGCCACATCGACGCCCGCCATGTCGATCATGCGGCACGGCCCCATCGCCATCCCGAAGGCCTCGATGGCGCGATCGATCTGCGTCGGCGTTGCACCTTCCAGCAGCAGAGCCTCGCATTCGCGCAGGTAAGGTTCGAGCATGCGGTTGCCGATGAAGCCGAAACAGACGCCTGAAACGACGGCCACCTTCTTGATCTTCCGGGCCAAGGTCATCACCGTCGCCAGCACCGCGGGATCCGTGTCGCGACCGCGCACCACCTCGAGCAGGCGCATCACATTGGCAGGGCTGAAGAAGTGCATGCCGACCACATCCGCCGCGCGGCCACTGGCTGCGGCCAGCACGTCAACGTCGAGCGTCGAGGTGTTGGTGGCGATGATCGCGCCGGGCTTGCAGACCTCGCCCAGGCGGGCCATCACGGCCTTCTTGACGTCCATGCTCTCGAACACGGCCTCGATGACGAGATCGCAGTCGTGCAGGTCCACATAGTCGAGCGAACCGCTGCACAGCGCCATGCGCTGCTCGACCTGTTCGAGCGTCATTCGACCCTTGTTCGCTGTCGCCTCGTAGTTCTTGCGAACGATGCCCAGGCCGCGCTCCAGCGCATCGGGCTTCACTTCCAGCAGGATGACGGGAATACCGGCATTGAGGAAATTCATGGCGATGCCGCCGCCCATCGTCCCGGCACCGACGATCCCGACCTTCCTGATCGGCCGCAGCGGCACATCCTTGGCGATGCCGGGAATCTTGCTAGCATCGCGCTCGGCGAAGAACGCATGACGCAGTGCGGCCGATTGCGGCGAGTTCATGCACTCCACGAAGAGGTCGCGCTCGTACTTGAGTCCGTCGGCGAAAGGCATGGTTATCGCAGCCTCGACGCAGTCCACGATCCGTGCCGGCGCGATGGCGCCTCGGGCCTTCTTCGCCAGCGCGGCTCGCGTATCGGCAAACAGTGTCGGCGAGACACTGGCCCGATCGACCTCCCCCTCACTCGCCAGACGAAGCGGTGCGCGCGTGGCGATCAGTTCCCCCACGAAACGCTGCGCGGCTTCGAGCAGGTTGCCTTCGACGATCACGTCGATGAGATCCTTGTCGAGTGCGGTCTGGGCCGACACCGGAGCGCCGGAGAGCATCATGTCCAACGCATCGGCAGCGCCGATCAGACGGGGCAAACGCTGAGTCCCGCCCCCGCCCGGCAACAGACCGAGCGTGACTTCCGGCAAACCCAGTTTGGCGGTCGGCGTGGCGACGCGGTAATGACAGGCGAGAGCGAGTTCCATGCCACCGCCGAGCGTCGTGCCGTGCAGTGCACAAACGACCGGAATATTCAGGTTTTCAATGGCAGCATGGACGTCGTTCGGATCCGCCTCGGAAAAGGCGTCGGTGCCGAACTCGGAGATCTCAGCCCCCGCGACGAAAGTGCGTCCGGCACAGGCGAGAACCGCGCCCGCAACGCTCGGGTCGCCGGCGAGTTCCTCGAAGGCGTTCAGCAAACCGCGGCGCACATCGGCAGAGAGCGCGTTGACCGGCGGGCGGTCGATGGTGACGACGGCGATGGCGCCGTTCCTGGTCAAGGTAACAACGGGTGAATCCATAAGATTCCCTCTTTCAATCGATCGAACCGGAATGCGCGGCGGCCGGGGGCCCTGTTGCGCCCCCTCCCCGCCGCGGCCTTGAAACTACGCGTCAGCGGGTGGATTTCCCCACGACTGTTCTTCGGAATAGACGCGAACGGGAATGCCGCGCAACTGCACCGAACCGGTCGCCGGACAGTTGGCCCCATCGCCTTCGGTGAGGATGTTGATGTTGTATTTGCGCCAGTCGTATTCGTTGTTTTCCGCCTCGGTATCCCACCACCCGAAAGCAGCAACGATGACGTTAGGGTGCACGTGCTCGGAGATCTTCAGGCGCTGCTGGATGCGCCCCTTGCGCGATTCGATCCAGATCATCTCGCCTTCCTTGAGCCCGTACCGGGACGCGGTCCGCGGATTCAACTCGCAGATCGCCTCGGCGCTGTACTTCTTCATGCCCTCGATGTGCCGGTAGCCGGAGGAGAAATACGCCCCTTCCTTGCCGTTGGTCAGGTGCAGCGGATAGCGCTCCCACTGCTCCTTGCTGAAGCGCTGCGCCGAGACTTCCTTGAACGTGGGCAAGGGGCTGATGCCCAGTTGGGTCATCTGCTGCGAATAGAACTCGAACTTGCGCGACGGCGTCTTGAAGTAGCCGTCCGGGTTGTCCTTGAGGTAATGCTTGGTCGGATGGATGACGCGTTTGTCGGGCGCGCAGAACTCTTTGAAGGTCATGCCCGAGTCGGCCATCATGATGTCGAGGCACTCTTCCCAGTCTTCGAAGAAGTGTTCGCGCATGCCCATGCGTTTGGCCAGTTCGTTGATCATCTTGGCGTCCGGCCAGGCTTCTCCGGGCGGCTCGACGGCTTTGGGCTGGGCACGGATGTGGCCCAGCCAGGCCGGCCAGTAGGCGAGCGAGTTGTGCTCCAGCGGCAAGGCCGCCGGCAGCACGATGTCGGCGATCGCAGTGGTCGAGGTCGGGAAGATCTCGGCGACGACGAGGAACGGCACCTTCATGAAGGCTTCGTAGGTGGCCACCGAATCCGGATAGGTCAGCAGCGGATTGGTGACGTGGCACATCGCCATCTTCACCGGGTAGGGATCCTCGGAAAGGATCGTCTGCACCAGCGACTGC
The DNA here is from genome assembly GCF_012910955.1 of Aromatoleum diolicum. Taxonomy (GTDB): domain Bacteria; phylum Pseudomonadota; class Gammaproteobacteria; order Burkholderiales; family Rhodocyclaceae; genus Aromatoleum; species Aromatoleum diolicum. The sequence goes on along the minus strand of NZ_WTVQ01000032.1, from coordinate 37,184 downwards.
GTCGGCACGTAGGCCGCGCCCATCGCGATGGGGAATTCCTTGCCGATCGACTTGTGGGTCGGACGGGGATGACTGCGGTCGAAATAGAAGCGGCCCGGGCGGCCGAATTTCGCCGGCGTGTTGATCAGCTCGCCGCCTTCGACCCCGACGTTGCCCGTCAGGCCGCGCAGCATGCTGACGGCGCGGCAGATCTGCAGCGCCGCGATCGAGTTCTCCAGCGCGTTGCCCCACATGATCAGGCCGGGCTTGGCGGTGGCGTAGGTACGCGCGACCGTGCGGATCGTCTCGATGTCGATCCAGGTCTCATCGGCCACGTCCTGCAACGTGAAGTTCGCGACCTCTTTCTTCAGTTCCTCGAAGCCGACCGTGTAGTTGGCGACGTAATCCTTGTCGTACAGATCTTCGTCGATGATCACCTTGGCCATGCCCATGGCCAGCGATCCATCGGAACCGGGCTTGAGACGCAGCCAGTGATCGGCCTTCTCGCAATAGCGGTTCTTGCCCGGCTCCATCATGATCAGCTTGGCGCCGTTCTTCATCGCCCGCGCCACATCCTTCTGGGTGAAGCAACGGAAGTTGCTGCCGGTGTTCTGCGGGTTGGAGCCCCAGATGATGATGCATTTCGGGTCATACCCGGTGTCCCCGAGGACGTGCATCGTGCCGATGGAGAACTGATCGGCGTGGCCGGTCTGCACGCCGCAATAGTTGCCCGGCGTGATGACGTTGGGGGTTTCCAGGAAGGTCGCGAAGCGCTGCGCGAACGCGTAGTCCATGCTCTTGGGTTCACCCAGGACCATGGCGATGCTCTCGGGGCCGTAGGTCGCCTTGTAGTGCTTCATCTTCTCGGCGATGGTGTCGAGCGCCTCGTCCCAGGTGATCCGGATCCACCTGTTTTCGCCGCGCTCACCCGCCCGCTTCATGGGGAACTGCAGGCGCTTGCCGTGGCTATGCGCTTCGGGAATGGTGATAGGCCCCTTCCGGCAGTCGCAGATGTCGACATGCTGTCCGCTACCCGCGTCGGCAACGACCTTTATCATCTTGCCGTTTTCGTCGAAAGTGGCTTTTAGCGCACAGTGACTGGGGCAAACGAAGCAATAAATGTCTTTCTTTGTCTCCATGACCGTCGTCCTCTGGAACATTTGATGGAACTGTTCATGCACGATCGGGATTGAGCGGCACCGCCGTCCAACCCCGATCCATGCCTCAACGCACGCCGCTTGGGCTCATGTCCCTCACGACAGCATCTCGACGAAGGCCCGGACGCGGGTCAGCAACTGCCCGGACGGCGCCCCCACCTGCCAGCTGCCTTCCAGGAAGGAGCTCGGCACACCCTTCTGGTGGAAATGGTTGCGGAACAGTTCGACGTGCATGCCGCCATACGGGCAGCCGATGTAGGTGTAGAACAACATCCCCTTCGAACCGGTCTCCTCGATCATCTTCTCGATGTACTTGATCTGGTTCACCGGCGATCCGGTGACGAAGTAGTCGAGGATGAAGCGGGCCATGGACTCGAGGGGCGGAATCTCCTCGTTCCACACGCGGTCGTAGGGGTTCGGGGTGAACCAGCTGAGCAGCGCGCCGCCCATGTCGTCCACCGCCTTGAAGACCCCGAATTCCAGACCCCGGGCGCCGACCCAGGTGAGCGGCACGATTTTTCCGAGGGGAGACTCGACGTAGGGGGCGGTCTTGAGTTCCTCGATCAGCTGATCGAGCATGGCCTCGTACTCGTCCGGCTTGCCGAAGTAGTGGGCCGACCCCATCAGCAGGAAGAGCACGGGCAGGCTCTTGATGTAGAGCGGGTTGCTGACACGCAGCTGGATGATCTCGCGGAATTTGGCCATCAGGCGGTTGAGACGCTTGATCTCGAAGCGCATCTTCTCCTCATCCACCGGCTTGCCGGTCAGGAAGACCGCCACGTCTTCCAGTTCGCTGGCGAGGAACTTGACCATCTGCTCCAGGCGCTCGTCCCCGCCATGGACCGGCCGGATCACCTGCTCGACGCGGTGTATGTCGAAGCCGAACTCCTTGATCATCTCGTAGCCCATGTTGAGGGGCTCGCAGACCGTGGACAGGGCCACCACCTTCTTCATCGAGTTGTCCTTGCGCAGGTACCACTCGCCAAGCAGTGCGGAAACCATGGAACAAGTTTCCTTGGGCATGTCGAAGAGTTCCTCCGCCCTTTCCGCCGCACCCTCCGCCGCGGAGAGGCGCCCGAGGTCGTACACCGCCACCGGAATCGTGTCGCAGGCGTACAGCAGGGGGGCTTCCATCAGGCCGGTGGACCATACGGCCGGCTTGCCTTCCTGGTTGCCCTTTTCGGCGTCCGGCATATAGGAGAGCGCCAGATCGTAGAGCTTCTGGATGCCCTTGGAATAGCCGTGGGCCTGCCGGCTCTGCTCGATGTACTCAAGCTGGTTGCGCGGTTCGTTGGGGACGCTGGGGGCTTTTTCCATCGCGGAAGCCTTTTCCATTACTGCTTGCATGCTTGCTCTCCTTTAGCTTCTTTGAGAACTTCGACGAAGGCCTCGAGGCGGGTCTTGATCTGGCCGGTGTCGCCTTGCGAATAGTCGGTGTCCAGCTCCAGAGCAGGTAGTCCGATCTCGTGGAAGCGGCGCATGAAGAGGCCCTTGGTCTGGGAGAAGGACGGGCAGAACTTGAGGGTGTAGTAAATGACCGCGTCCACCTTGTATTCCTGGGCCAGGTTGCCGGCGAAGTCGATGCGCTTGGTGAGCGGCGACTGGCGGGCGCAGGGGGCCTGATCCAGGTAGGCGTTGGCGAGGTCGCGGTAGGGATCGTCGGTTTCCTCGATGTCGTAGTAGAACGGGGAGAGGCCGGTGCAGTGATCCTCGACCACCACATTGACGCCGATGTCCTTTTCCAGCAGGTCCATCAGCCGCCGGTCGCCGTCGGCCATGATGCCGCCGCAGATCATGATGCGCAGACGGGGCGTGTCGTCGTCGGGAACGTCCGCCAGGCGGTTGTGCAGATCCTCGAGGATCGGCAGCTGCTCTTGGGCCGGAAGACTGCGGTAGGCGCGGGTGATTTCCAGGAAATCGCTGCCTGAAAGCGGCGGACGGTTGCGCTTGCGCAGATCCGAGATCTTGTGGATGGTCTGGCGCAGTTTCCGGTGCAGCTGGATCGCCTCGCGGATCTTGGCTTCTTCGACCGGCTTGCCGGTCAGCTTCTCCAGATCGTTCTTGAAGGCGATCATTTCGCCCCGGAAAAAGTCCCGTGCGCTGGGCTTGTCACCCGTCCGCGGCACCACGTAGCCGTAGGACGGCTTGAAGTAATGGTTGATCGCGTTGGAAGTCGCGCGCATCGTGTCGCAGGTGTAGAAGGTGACCACCTGGTCGAGGGCGTCGTGGAAGGGGTCCTTGGTGCGGAAGTGGCCGATGACGCTCTTGGCCATGTCACAGAACACGCTCTTGACGATCACTTCGCCTTCGGCCACCACCGAGGGCGTGCCGCACTTGTCGATGCGCCCGTAGGCGACGCCGGCGGCGGTCAAGAGCTCGGGCGGCGTGTAGGTGCAAAGGTAGCCGACCTTCTTGACGTCCTTGCGCTCGATCAGGGAGACCTCGGCATCCTCGATGCGGCGGGTCAGGTCCGACACGTCGAACTTCTCGGCCACCATGGCCACTTTTGCCCCGCGTTTCTCGATGGCTAGGCGCTGGGCATACACCGCGGCGCCCAGGCAGCCGGCGAAGACCATGTCGAGCTTGGGCTGCACGATCTTCTGGCCCAGCAGACGCTCCAGGGCGTGCTTCATGCCGACGTTGTTGGACACCCCGCCGGTGAAGACAATGTCGGACTCCAGCGGAATGGCGCGCAACAGGCCGACGACGCGCTTGGCGGAGGCCAGGTGCACCCCGGCGGAAATGTCGGCCGACGTCTCGCCCTTGGCGCGGTGGGAAATCACCTCGGATTCGGCGAAGACGACGCACTGGGCGCTGACTTCCAGGTCCTTGGTGTACTTCATGGACTCGGGCCCCACGTCGAACATCGTGAGGTCCAGCAGGGTCGCTGCCTTTTCGAGGAAGCGCCCGGTGCCCGCCGCGCACTTGTCGTTCATGCGGAACTTGACCACCTTGCCGGTTTCCGGATCCACCTGGATGGCCTTGGCGTCCTGGCCGCCGATGTCGATGATGGTGCGGGTGCCGGCGTTCAGGTAGTGGGCGCCCATGGCGTGGCAGGAGATCTCGGTGAGGATCTCGCTGGGCACCGTGTCGAATTTCAGCGCGATCCGGCCGTAGCCCGTGCCGACGATGAAATCGATGTCTTCCATCGTGATATTGGCGTTTTCGTACAGCTCTTCCAGCAGTTCCTTGGCCGTATCCTGCATGTCGAGGCCGGTGGGCAGCAGGGCGGTGTAGAGGCGGCCCTCGTGCAGCAGCACCGCCTTCGAGTTGCGCGACCCGATGTCGATGCCCATCGAGGTGACCCCGGTCAGCTCATGAACCAGCTTCGGGTCGATGATGTCGGCAAAGGCCAGGCTGCGCTCTGCCGAAACGTTTTCGTGAAGCGTGCTCATGCCTCCACCTCCATTTCCTGCGGGGTTGTATCGAACTGGGCCGTGCCGCAAATCTTTTGCTGGGCGATCACGGCCGCCCCCAGGCATCCGGCGAACACGGCATTGAGCCGCGGCGTGACGAAGGGGCGATTCAAGAGGCTTTCAAGCGCATGCTTGACGCCGATGTTGTTGGCGACCCCGCCGGAGAAGGCTAGCTCCGGGTCGAGGCCGATCCGGTTGACCAGGTTGCAGACCCGGCGGGCAATGGCGAAATGGACGCCGGCCGCGATGTCCTCGCCCTTCTCGTTCTTGGCCTTGAGGGAAACGATTTCCGACTCGGCAAAGACGACACACTGGCTGCTCATCTGGATCTCCTTGGTGGAGGCCATGGCGCGAGTGCCGAGCTCGTGCAGCTGATAGCCAAGCATCTCGGCGGTCTTCTCCAGGAAGCGGCCGGAACCGGCGGCGCACTTGTCGTTCATGGCGAACTCGGTGACGCGGCCGTTGCTGGTGTCGAGCTTGATGGCCTTGCAGTCCTGGCCGCCGATGTCGATGATGGTGCGGGTGTCGGCGTTGAGATAGTGGGCCCCCATCGCGTGACAGGTGATCTCGGTGATCACTTCGGCGGGGATGCCCTCGAACTGCAGGGCGATCCGGCCATAGCCGGTGCCGGTGATCATGGCGATGTCGCTGCGCTCCCGCCCCGACGCCTTGAGCAGCTTGTCGACCAGGCGCTTCGCCGTCTCCGCGGGATGGACGCCGCTGGCGGTAATGGCGGTATGAATATAGTCGCCGCTAATCATCACCGCCTTGGATTGCCGGGAACCGATGTCGATGCCGACGGTGGTCACCGGCTGCACCTCGGGTATTTTCCTCGGGTCAATTACGTCGGCGATCCTGAAGCTGCTCTCGCTCATAATTCGCTCCTCCAACAAAAATTTTTGATTTGGTCTGCGTGGTGCCACATTAAGGACTTCGGGCCCCGCGGGATTGACCTGCAAAGACAGCAACTTGACATTTGGTGACACGCAGATAGAGTTAAATCTGCGTTATTCCTTTCGCGGGCGAATTCAGTAATGGCCATGAAAAAGCTTCATCGCAGTGCGGGCCTGACCAATTACGTCGAGCTGGCGCAATCGCTGAATATTTCGCCGCTGGAGGAATTGCGCCGGGTCAATATCAGCCCGGCATGCCTGTCGAACCCCGACACGAAGATTCCGTTTTCTGCCTATGTACAGTTGCTGGAAAACTCGGCGACGGCAGCCGGGGTGGAGAATTTTGGTCTGCGCCTGGCGGAGGGGCGCCAGCTCTCGAATCTCGGGCCGCTGGGCATCGTCCTGAAGAGCCAACCGACGATGCGCAAGGCGCTCGAGGCGATACGCAACTACTGCCACCTGCAAGCCGAGGCGGCGATGTTCCTGTTCGAGGAGGCCGACGGTGTTCTGATCATCCGCGAAGAGTTGATGCCGGATCGACCGGAACCAATTCGCCAGGCAACCGAACTATCGCTTGGCGTGCTGTACCGAACACTGCGCGTCTTGCTGGGCAACGAATGGCATCCGAATGCCGTGTGTTTTCGCCATTCCGCGCCGAGCGACCTGCGCGTGCATCACCGTGTGTTTGATACGCGGGTCCAGTTCAACAGCAATATCGACGGAATAATCTGCCGCGCGGCGATTCTCGATGATCCACTGCCGACCTACGATCCGGAAACGGCGCGCTACATGCAGAAGTTGCTCGAGGTCATCAACACGGAACCGGCGCAGTCACCCGCGGAAAACGTGCGGCAACTTGTGTGGCTGCTGCTGCCGACGGGTCGATGCTCGGTCGAAGTGGTCTCCCAGCACCTCGGGCTCGATCGCCGCACGCTGCATCGTCATCTGCAAAGAAGTGGACAAACCTTCTCCGAAATCCTCGACGGTGCGCGGCGCGATCTGGCCGTCAAATACTTGAGCAACTCCCAGCGCCCGCTCAAGGATCTGGCGGAATTGCTGGGATTCTCGGAGCCGTCGGCCTTCTCGAGATGGTTTTCCAGCCGCTTCGGCTGCACCGCCACGATCTGGCGCCAAACGCACCTGAGCGACAGACCTGAAGCGATCTAGCTTTCGGCAGACGCACCAATAGCATTCAGTACGCCGGCGTTCGGCCGGCGCCCCTCACTGCTGTTGCTCACCGCCAGCCGTCGAACCAACGACTCGCGGCAAGCCGATCTCGTAGCGGTCGGCGCTCAGGCGCCTGCCCCCCGCTGTCACGGATTGTCAAGTCGATGACCTTGAGCGTCAAACGCTCTTGAGACGCCCACGCGCTAAATACCGCTCACGAGCATCAAGCCGAAAACGTCTCACCGCGGCCACGAGGCATCGGGGACACACGAGGAGGAAGACATGGCACTACTGATCAATTCTGACTGCATCAATTGCGGCATGTGCGAAATGGAGTGCCCGAACGAGGCAATCGCTCCGGGCGAAGACATTTTCGTGATCGATCCGACCAAATGCACGGAGTGCGTCGGACATTTCGCGAAGTCGCAATGCATGGAAGTCTGCCTTTCGGACTGTATTTTTCCTGACCCGAACCATCGCGAAAGCAAAGATCAATTGCAGGAAAAGTCCGTCCGATTGGCCGCCTAGGCCCAAGCGCCCTGCGCTACCCCGAGCGCACCGCCGCGACTCCGCGGGAAGGACGTAAGAAGCGGGGTAACCGACATCGTCAAACTCGCCGAACCGTCGTGATCTCAGCGTCACGATGGACAGGAGGTTTCTTGTCCATGCAAATCGATATCTCTCGGAAAGACCCGGATTGCGGCATCACGTGTGCGGCAATCCGGCTGCTCCTGACGGCCCTCGGTTGCGCTGGCTGGGTGGCCGTCTGGACGGTCGTTTATCGCTCCGCCCTGGGACTCTAATCAGCCCACCTCACCTGGGGGGGTGACCAATCAAATCGGATGCCTGATATTTAGGTCGCAACTTAAGAATCGGAAAAGAGCGAAATCCAATTCAGGACCCAGCCAAGTTAATTGTTCCATTGGCAAATAAGCAGGGCTTCGATGTGTTGGGGAAGGCAAAGACCGAATTCAATTCCAATTGATCGCGATTTCGCCTTTATCGCCATAGACATTGGCAGGACCAATTTTCTAATCCAGCGCGGTGATATATATGTTTGCATTTGACAGAATCCCGAACCCCACGCTCGGCATGGCCGGCCTCGAAGCCCAACTCTCCGAGGAAGAGCGCGCCATCCAGGAGGTCGCACACCGTTTTGCCGAAGAGGTGATGCGCCCGATCGGCCGCAAGCTCGACCACATGACACCGGACGAGGTCGTGGCGGCCGGTTCCCCGCTGTGGGATTACGTCAGGCAGATGAAGGAGATCGGCCTGCTCGACCTGCAGGCGGTCGGCGCGATGAGCTCGGAGCAGAAGGCGCGCATGCTGCCGCTGATCTTCGAGGAACTGGGCTGGGGCGACCCGGGTCTCGCAATCTTCTCGCTCGCCACGGCCTTCCCGGCCTTCGCCGCCTACATGTCGGGCGACGCCGAACTCATCGACCGTTTCGGCAACGGCATCGGTTGCTGGGTCGGCACGCAACCCGACCGCGGCAGCGACTTGGGCGACATCCAGGCCACCCAGGTCCATCCGGGCACCAAACAGGGTCGCGGCAACCTGTTCGCCAAGGTCGTCGGCGACGAGGTCGTGATCACCGGTCAATGTTCCGCGTGGGTCAGCGGCGCCCCGGTGGCCGACACCGGCTTCGTCTTCTGCCAGTGCGACTATGGCGACGGCCTGTGGAACGACCAGGGCGGTCTCAACTACATCGCCGCGCTGGTGCCCTTCGACAAGGGCGTCACCAAGGGCAAGCCGCTGGACAAGATCGGCCAGCGCCCCCTGCCCCAGGGCGAGATCTACTTCAACGACGTGGTGATCCCGAAGAAATACGTGATCGCGGGCAAGGACACCGCGCACGGCGCGTTCTTCGGCGCCCTCACCTTCGCCAACATGGAAATGGCGCTCACTTTCACCGGCGTGGCACGGGCCGCCTTCGAGCACGCCCTGGCCTATGCCCACGAGCGCAAGCAGGGCGGCACGCAGATCATCAACCATCAAAGCGTGCGCGCCCGCCTGTTCGACATGTGGCGCAAGGTGGAGAGCGCGCGCGCCATGGCCCACCGCGTCGTCAACTACAACTACGGCCCCAACGGCCCCCACGTCCTCGGCTCCATCACCAGCAAGACCTACGTCACCCAGGCCGCCTTCGAAGTCGCCAGCGAGGCGCTGCAGATGTTCGGCGGCAACGGCCTGACGAAGGAATACCCGGTGGAGAAGATCTTCCGCGATGCCCGCGCGGCGCTGATCGAGGATGGCGAGAACAACCTGCTCAGCCTCGTCGGCGGCAGCTGGCTCAGCACTTGGTACAAGCAGCAGCACGGACTGTAAGCGCGCCGATCAACCAATTCGAAAAGGAAACAGGGAATGACCCAAGTCGTGATTGCCGGCGTCGGCATGATTCCGTTCAAGAAGCCCGGGAAGAGCGAATCCTACGATGTCATGGGCGCTCAAGCGGCGCGCGGGGCGCTCAAGGACGCAGGCATCGTCTACGACCAGGTGCAGCAGGCCTATGCCAGCTACGTCTATGGCGATTCCTGCTCCGGACAGGCGGCGCTCTACAACGTGGGCATCAACGGCGTGCCCATCGTCAACGTCAACAACAACTGCTCGAGCGGCTCGACGGCCTTCGCGCTGGCGTCGCAGGCCGTCAAGGGCGGCCAGGTCGATTGCGCACTGGCCGTCGGCTTCGAGCAGATGGTGCCCGGCGCCCTCGATTTCATCTTCCCCGATCGCATCAACCCGATCCATCGGCACAACGGTGCGGTCGCCAATCTGATGCACTACACCGACGAAGAGCGCAAGTTGCCGCCGGCCATCCAGCTTTTCGGTGCCCAGGTGGATGCCATCAAGGAACGCTATGGCGTGACCGACCGGGCGCTGGCCCGCGTGGCGGTCAAGGCGCGCCGGCATGCCGCCGCCAGCCCGTTTGCCATCTTCCGTGATCCGTTGACGGAAGCCGACGTACTCGAATCGCCGCAGATCTACCGCGGCCTGCGCAAGCTCTACGCCTGCCCGCCCAGCTGCGGCGCCGCGGCGGTCATCGTCTGCAGCGAGGCCTTCGCCAAAAAGCACGGCATCCGCAGCGATATACGTCTCGTGGGTCAGGGCTGGCGCAGCGACCGGCAGGAATACTTCGACAGCGACAATCCGCTCGACGTGATCTTCCGCGGCGTGAGCCGGGAGACCGCCCAACTGGCCTACGAAAGCGCCGGTGTGGGACCGGAAGATATCGACGTCGTCGAACTGCACGACTGCTTCACCAGCAACGAAATCATCACCTACGCCGCGCTCGGCCTGTGCAGGGACGAAGACATGCAGTCTTTTGTGATGGACGACCAGAACACCTACGGCGGGCGCTACGTCGTCAATCCCTCCGGCGGCCTGCTCTCCAAGGGACACCCGCTCGGCGCCACCGGCCTCGCGCAGATCACCGAGCTCGTCTGGCAGTTGCGCGGCGAAGCCGGCGCCCGCCAAGTGGAAGGTGCGCGCACCGCGCTGCAGCACAACGGCGGGCTCGGCAGCGCGGGCTTTGTGCACATCTTCCAGAAGCAATAACAACGGATTCACACCTGAGTTGGAGACCTCCATGAGCAAGAAACCCGTCGTCGTCTACGGCGCCAGCGGCTACACCGGCCAACTGACCTGCGAATTCCTGCGCCACTACCAGATTCCCTTCATCGCCGCGGGTCGCAACCGCGAGCGACTGGAGGAAGCGATGAAGCGCGTGCCGGGGATCGAGACCGCCGACTATGAACTGGCGGTCGTCGAGCACGACGTCGCCGCGCTGACCAAGCTGTTTTCGGGCGCCAAGGTCGTGTGCAACGTCGTCGGCCCCTTCCTGCTGTACGGCGAAACCGTCGTCCAGGCTGCCCTCGAAGCTGGTTGCCACTATCTCGACACGACCGGCGAACAGGCCTTCATGCTGGACATGCGCGACAAGTACAGCGCCGGGTTCGCCAAGCGCGGCCTCTATTTCGGTCCCTGCACCGCCTACCAGAACGCGGTGATGGACATCGCCTGCCACGCCTGCGCCGAGCATGAGGACATCGACACCATCGAGGCCGTCACGATTCCGGCCGTCACGCCGACGGTCGGCTCGGCCCACACCCTGGTGCAGATGGCGCGCGCGAAGGAATACTTCCTGGAGAACGGCCAGCTGACCGCGTGGCCGCCGGCCTACAGCGCCGAGATGACCGCGCCCTTCACCACCCGCACCGTGCTCGGCATCCCCGGTGCCGGGCTGGCGCCCCCGCTGTGGTTCACCAGCCACCCGCGCATCCGCAACCTCAAGGCCCTGTGCGCCTTCGGCAACCGCCAACTGGCCGAGCAGATCATCGGCATCAACAAGCTGTACCACAACGAGCTTAAGAACCTGCCGGAAGAAGAGCAGATCAAGGCGCTGGCCAAGATCGCCGACGGTGTGCAGAGCGGCATGCCGCCGCGCGAGAACCCGCTGACCGCGCGCAACTGGGACACCGCCACCGGCACCGGTCTCACCGGGCGCGTCCAATACACGATCTACAGCCACAGCGGCTACCAGCAGACCGGCCTGCTGCAGGCCTTCGTCGCCAGTTGCCTGCTGCGCATGACGACGCCCCCCGTCGGTTTCCACAGCCCGTCGCAGGCCTTCGGCTACAAGAACGTGCTGGCCACGCTGGAGCGCTTCGGCTACGCGAAGATGGTGAAGGAAATTTAAGCCATGGCAATCATCGACTTCTTCGATCGCGGCTGCAGCATCGACCCGGACGCCGACTACCTGATCTTCGGCGAGCAGCGTACAACCTACGGCGAAGCCCGGCTCTTCACCAATCGTGTCGCCAACGGGCTGCTGGGCCTGGGCTGCCGCAAGGAGGCCAAGGCCGCGGTTTGGTCCGCCAACGATCCGACGGGCTGGCTGTGTACGCTGGCGATCTGGCGCGCCGGCATGGCCTGGATGCCGATCAACCCGCGCAACGGCGCGGAGGAAAATGCCTACGTGCTGGACACCTTCGACTGCGAGGTGTTGTTCTTCCAGTCGGCCTTTGCCGCCCAGGTGGTCGCGCTGCGTCCGCAGCTGACGAAGGTGCGCCACTTCATCTGCATCGACGGCGACGCACCCGACGCGCTGTCCCTGCCCAAATGGGCCGCGGCGCAGTCGGAAGCGTGCCCCGATGTGCAGTCCGACAACGACGACGTCTGCGCGCTGATGAGCACCGGGGGCACCACCGGCAAACCCAAGGGCGTCATGACGACCCACCGTGCGCTGCAGACCATGGTGGCCAACTACCTGTCGGCGCTCAACTATCCCGCGGACGAGAAGCCCGTCAACCTGGCCGCGGCCCCGCTCACCCACACCGCCGGCGTGTTCTCGCTGATGGCGACGCTGCGCGGCGGCAAGGTCGTGATACTGCCAAGGCCCGAACCGACCCTGCTCCTCGATGCCATCGAAAAGCACCGCGTCACCGAATTCTTCCTGCCGCCGACGGTGATCTACGTGCTGCTCGACCTGCCGGGCATCGCCGAGCGCGACTTCTCCTCGCTGCGCTACTTCCTCTATGGCGCGGCGCCAATGTCCCCGGAGAAGCTGCGCCGGGCGCTGAAGACCTTCGGCCCGGTGATGATCCAGGCCTTCGGCCAGACCGAGGCGGCCGCCAGCATCAGCTGCCTGCGTCCCGAAGAGCATTTCGTCAACGGCGACATCGCGCCCGAAGCACGGCTGTCGTCCTGCGGGCGTCCCTTCCCCTTCCTGCGCGTCACCATCCGTGACGACGACAACAAGGCACTACCCGACGGTCAGGTCGGCGAGATCTGCGTCGCCGGCGACAACGTGATGGAGGGTTATTACCAGGACGCGGCGAAGACAGCCGAAACCGTCATTGGCGGCTGGCTGCATACCGGCGACGTGGGCTACCTGGACACGGAAGGCTTCCTGCACATCACCGATCGCAAGAAGGACATGATCATCACCGGCGGCTTCAACGTGTACTCGTCCGAAGTCGAAGGCGTGATCAACAGTCTGCCGGCGGTGCAGGACTGCGCCGTGGTGGGCATCCCCGACGACAAGTGGGGCGAAGCCGTCAAGGCGGTGGTCGAGCTCAGTCCGGGCAAGCAGGCCAGCGCAGAGGAAATCATCGCGCTGTGCAAAGGCAAACTCGGCAGCGTGAAGACGCCGAAATCGGTGGACTTCATCGATCGACTGCCGCGCAGCGCCAACGGCAAGGTGCAGAAGCGCGATCTGCGCGACAAGTACTGGCAGGGCGCGACGCGGCAAATCTGACAGTCGGACCCTGTCATGAGCTACGCGCCTGCGGGCGCCCTGCACTTCGAAAAGACATCGATAGAGGAAGAAAGGACCATGAGCGTAAAGAATCTGTTTGACCTCACCGGCAAGGTTGCCCTGATCACCGGCGGCTCGCGCGGACTCGGCTTGCGCATGGCCGAGGCTCTGGGCGAGATGGGCGCAAAGGTTGCGATCACGGCACGCAAGGCCGACGAACTGAAGGAAGCCGAGGTCCATCTGAAGACCCTGGGCATCGAGGTCATGACGATTTCCAACGACCTGTCGAAGTTCGAGCTGATCCCCAACATGGTGGATCAGGTGATCGACCGCTTCGGCACCATCGACATCCTCGTGAACAATGCCGGCGCCACCTGGGGCGCGCCGGCCGAGGACTACACGGCGGACGCGTGGAACAAGGTCATGAATCTCAACATCAATGGCCTGTTCTTCCTCACGCAGGAAGTCGGCCGACGCTGCATGATTCCCCGCAAATCGGGCAAGGTCGTCAACATCGCGTCCGTCACCGGACTGGCGGGCGGTCCGGTCGGCACCACCACGATCGCCTACAACACCAGCAAGGGAGCGGTGGTCAATTTCACGCGGGCGCTCGCCTCCGAATGGGGCAAGTACAACATCAACGTGAATGCCATCTGCCCGGGCTACTTCCCGACCAAGATGTCCGCGCGCCATCTCGAAAAGATCGGCGAAGCGCTCATCGCCAGCACGCCCCTGCACCGCCTCGGGGCCGAAGAGGACATCCAGGGAACCGCGCTGTTCCTCGCCACCGAGGCCTCGCGCCACATCACCGGGCAATACGTCGTGGTCGACGGCGGAGCCGGCATCGCCTGCTGATTTACCTTGCCGAGGAGCCGCGCGATGAACACCGACGCATCGATGGCACCGCTCTCGGCCGACGACGTCCGCCGTCTGGCGGAGGAAGCTTCGGCGTCGGGACTGTATTGTGCCGAAGCGGTGCTGACCGCGCTGGCCAAAGCCCAAGGCCTCGAATCGGAACTGATCCCGAAGATGGCGACCGCCTTCTGCGGCGGCATGTCGCGCACCTGCGGGCCTTGCGGGGCCCTCACCGGTGCCATCATGGGCCTCGGTCTGTCGCTGGGTCGCAGCAGTGCGGAACAAACCGCGGATGCCGCCTATTCGGCAACCCGGGAGCTTGTCCGCGCGTTCGAAGCGGAGTTCGGCGCACGCAATTGCGACCAGCTGCTCGGTTGCGATATCGGCACCCCCGAAGGCCAGGCCGTTTTCCGCGATCGCCAATTGCACCGTCGCTGTGCGCGTTACACTTCCCGGGCGGCAGAGATCGCCGCCACCTTGCTGGCCAAGGATGGAACCTGACGAACGCCGAGGGGTTCAGATGCGCAATCCAGATCGACTTCGACGCGTGTAAGGAGGCGCCTAAACCATGCTCGCACTGCCCTCCAAACCGTGGAAGAAAGTGAGAATCGAGGTGTTGGCAGACCAAGGCTACCGTGTCGTCTTCGTCAGCGAAATGGCGTCCGAGGCGGAGTTCCTCGAGACAGTCGAGGAGGACATCGCGGACATCCTTGGTGCAAACGATGAAATCGGACAACCGGACTGGCCGACGCGCAGCTTCACGCTCACCACGTCCGACCTTCCCGGATTCAAGCGCAATCTGGTCTTCGCCTGCATCATGGTCGAACTCGAATGAACGACCGGTCCTGCCAGCCTCCGTCCGACCCGGCCGCGCCAGGCGCAAGCACCCGTATCGACATCCGCGGTGGGCTGCGCTTCGGCCATGACGTCATGAGCATGTGCCCCGAATGCCTGACAAGCATCCCGGGCAGGGTGTCGTCGAGCCCGGCCGGCGTCGTCATGCGCAAGACCTGCCCCGAGCACGGCGCGTTCGAGAGCCTCATCGCGACCGATATCGCCAGCTACGAACGCATGCGCCGTTCGCCGCGTTTCGTCAAACGCCCGGCACGCGTGAGCATGCCCGAAGCGAAGGGCTGCCCGGACGATTGCGGCCTGTGTCCCGCGCACGACCAGCACACCTGCCTGGCGATCGTCGAGATCACGCAGCGCTGCAACCTCCCCTGCCCCGTGTGCCTGGCCGATGCCAAGGCAAAGGGTGCCGAGTTGAGCCGCGAGCAGGTCCTCGGCGCGCTGCAGAGCCTGCTCGACACCGAGGGCCAACCGGTTCCCCTGCAGTTTGCCGGCGGCGAGCCCACTGTCCATCCCGATCTGGTGGAAATCGTCCGTGGCGCCCACGCCCTGGGCTTCACGAAAATGGAAATCGACAGCAACGGGCTGGTACTCGCCCGTAATCCGGGCCTGGCAGTCGAGTTGCGCGCTGCGGGACTCACGGGCGTGTACCTGCAGTTCGACGGCCTCGAGGCGGGCGAAAGCGAATTCATCCGCGGTCGCGACCTGCGCGCCGAAAAGCTGCAAGCCATCGAGCACTGCCGCGCCGCAGGCCTGCAAGTGGTGCTCGCCGTGACCGTGGTACCCGGCATCAACGACCAGGCGCTGTGGCCCCTGATACGGTTCGCCGCCGAACAACGCCTCACCGGCATCAATTTCCAGTCGGTGGTGCTGTCCGGCCGCTATCCCCGCGAACTCGCGCAGAGCCACCGACGCTTTACCGCCACCCACTTCCTGCATGCGATCGAAACGCAGAGCGAAGGCCGATTGCGCGCTGGCGACCTCCTGCCGATGTCCTGTCCCGACCCGCGCTGCGGCTTACTCGCCTATGTCGTCATCGACAAGGACGGGCAACTTCTGCCGCTCAGCCGACTGGTCGGCGACGAGCGTCTGCGCCAGCACGTGGCGGATTTCAGCGACTGGGATACCCTGCTGCGGCAACTCGGTTGCGACAGCGCCGGCTGCGGATGCGGCGACGGCAGCGGCGATGCCCGCCAACGGCTCGCCGAAGCGCTCGAGGGCGCCGACTTCTTCGCGGTGGGCTTTCACGGCATGATGGACGCGCACTGCTTCGACCAGGAACGCGCGCGCCGCTGCTGCGTGCACAAGCTCACCGCAGAGGGCAAGCTGATGCCCTTCTGCCTCTACAACATCAAGTATCGGCGCGCGGAAGGCCAATCGGCCGACTGCGCCAGGGACTCGTGAGCGGCGCCATGGCGACCGATGCCCTGCGTCCGCTGGTGCGCAAGGCCTACGCGGATGCCGCGACCAAGGCGGCTGCGGTGGTTCCCGGCAAAAGGCCACTGGCCTGCACCCCACACAGCGGCCTCGGCTGCGGCAGTCCCACCACGATTGCCGGCCTTACGCCGGGCGACTGGGTCCTCGACCTCGGGTGTGGCGCCGGCTTCGACTGCCTCGCTGCGGCCGTCGAGGTCGGCCGTCGCGGACGCGTGGTCGGCGTCGACATGACGCCCGAGATGGTCCGCCTGGCCTCCCGGCACGCGCGCGATGCGGACGTCCCGACCGTGAGCTTCGTCCAGGCCGAGATCGAATCCCTCCCCTTTCCCGATGCCAGCTTCGATGTCGTGATGTCGAACTGCGTCATCAATCTCTGCGCCGACAAGCAACGCATCTTCGCGGAGGCCTGGCGGGTGCTGAAACCGGGGGGGCGTCTTGCGGTGGCAGACATTGTCGCCGTGGCGCTGCTACCGGTCGAGTTGCACGGAGAGCTGGCGCTCCACACCGGCTGTGTTGCCGGCGCGACCGCATTGGAGGGGCTCGCCGCGATGCTTCGCGAAGCCGGCTTCGCATCCGCGGAAATCGCCATTGCACAACACGGCCGCTCCGTCATCGATTCCTGGGCTCCCGGCCGGGCAATACAGCACTTCGTCGCTGCGGCGAACATCACTGCAACAAAGCAGGCGCGCGACATTTCCCGTTGAGCGTTCGCGCTCCGCCATCGAATATCAGGCCGCCAGGCTGATGCCCGATTCACTGGCCCTCCCTCCCCGCACCCTCCCCTCTTTGGGGGGCGAAAGTCTTGCTGCGCTGGCGTAACTTGACCCTGTGCAAGCCATCCAGGAGGAGACGATCATGTTCAAACGGAACAACCGCTCACGGCATATCGTCCCGCTGGCGCTTGCGCTAGCCCTGCTGGCTACATCGCTCGCCGGGATCCCGACCCAGGGTACGCTCACCCTCGCGTATGGCGATGCCCGCGACACGACGCGAACCGCCCCGGATTTGGCCGTTCCGCATTACTCCCCTGAGGCCTTTCCGGTTTCCCAGTCCGGTCTCGAATTAATCGCGAACCATCTGCGCTGACTTTGGCGGAGTGTGTCACGGGTCTTGCCCCTGACCTTACCCGGACTCTCCTTGTGGTGAATTCACCAGGCCGTCAGCATGACGGTCCTTTTTTTTATGGTTCCGGGAGCGAGATGACTACCCTGCCTTTGCTGAAACCTCTCTTCGAACGGATGAAGCACGAGATGCAAGCCGGCAGCCCGCTGCGGGAGTCCTTCGTCGAGGCGCTGAAGCAGCGCGGAACCGCCTCGGTGTTCACCGCCGTGACGATGACGGCATCGATCGCGACCTGGGCCTTCTCCCCACTCAAGTTCCAGGCCGACATGGGTATCCTGCTGGCCTTCATGTTCCTCGTGAACGTCTTTGGCGCGATCCTGCTGCTACCGGCCCTGGCCGCGTTCCTGATCCGCGAACCGCAGGCCGGGACGAGGAAGTGAGCATGGCCATGCAGAATCGGAATGCCGACGAAAACCTGCCATCGCCCGCAGCGCTCGTCCTGCTGCTGGCTTTCATGACGCTGCTGAATTCCTTTAGCACGGACATGCTCATTCCGGCCTTGCCGGCGATGAGCACCGATCTCGGCATCAGCAGTTGGCAGACTCAGCAGACGATATCGCTGTTCTTCGTGGCCTGCGCCTTCGCGTCCCTCTGGTACGGCGCCATCGCCGACGCCTGGGGGCGGCGGCCGACCCTTTTCGCCTCGCTGTTCCTGCTCGGCGTGGCGGCAGCCGCCTGCGTCTTTGCCACCGGCATCGAACAACTCTGGGGCCTGCGCATCCTCCAGGGACTGGCCGCCGGGGCGGGCCTGGTCCTCAGCCGTTCCATCCTTCATGATCTGCACCAGGGCCCCGACGCCCAGCGCCTTCTCAGCCGAATCACCCTGATCCAGACCGCGAGCCTCTTGGTGACGCCTTCCCTGGGCGCCTGGCTGAGCGCGCACTACGGCTGGCGCATGGTGTTCGCTGCCTTGGCCGCCATCGTCCTGATCCTTGCCACGGCCTACTGGCGCTGGCTGCCGGAAACGCTGCCACGGGCCAGGCGCCTGAGCCTGAAGCCGGCTACACTGGGGCGGGTCTATCTGGCGGTACTGCGGACCCCACGCTTCATCCGTCTGTCCCTGGCCCACGTCGCGAACTGGACCAGCATGGCCCTGTATGTCGTTTCAGCACCAGCCATCGTCGTCGGGCTGCTGGGACGAAACGGAACCGACATCTACATGGTCTACGGGCCGATCACCCTCGGCCTGACGGCCGGCTTCTGGCTATTCCCCCGTCTGCTCCGCCACTGGCAGGCGGGCGGCACGCTGGCGGCGGCCTATCTCATCCTGGGCACCTCCACGGTCCTGAACCTGGCGGCGGCCTGGGCATGGCCCGCCGGTTTCATCCATTTGGTGCCCCTCTTCACCTACTCCTTCGGCCTGGCCGTCGCCCTGCCCATCCTGATCAGCGGCGCCATGGAGCCGCTGCGCCAGAGCGCCGGCGTGGCCGCCTCGTGCCAGACCTTCCTGCAGTACGGCATGACCGCCGTGGCGGCCGGGCTGCTCGCCCCCCTGTTGTGGGACTCCCTGTTTTCCCTGGCGCTCGGGATCGGGGTCCTGACGCTGATAGGCGGTCTCGCCGTGCTCCTGGAAGGACGGGCAAAGCGCCGACCGATTCCTGAATCCAGACCCTGTTCGGAAACATCATGAGCCCTGTCCTGCACATCGAAGTCCATTTCGACCTGATCTGCCCCTGGTGCCTGATCGGCAAGCGCCATCTGGGCACCGCCCTGGCGGCCTTGCACCGCCTGCGGCCAGACATCCGGACCGAAATCATCTGGCGCTCCCATCAACTGCTGCCTGACACGCCGCCCGAGGGTCTGCCCTATCAGGCGTTCTACCTGCACCGCCTGGGCAGCCCGGCTGCGGTGGCCGCGCGTCGGGCCCAGGTGCAGGAAGCCGCCCGCTCCGCGGGGATCGCCTTCGCCTTCGACCGCATTCAGTTGCTGCCGAACACCCGTCTGGCCCATAGGCTGATCGCCCTCGCGTCCCGCCAGGGCTATGCAGAACGGTCAGCGGCCCTCATCGACCGTCTGTTCTGCGCCTACTTCATGGAGGGCGAGAACATCGGCGACCAAGGGGTTTTGCTGCGCATCGGTAGCGACTGTGGATTGGATTCGGCGGCGCTCGCGACCGCCCAATCCGCGACCGACGACTGTGACCGAGACCAGGAGCTCACCGCGGAAGATCCCCGCGAGGTGCCGGCTGTTCCATTCTTCATCTTCAATGGTCACTTACCCGTGTCCGGCGCGCGCCCGCCGGATGCGCTGCTGGAAGTGATGCTGCAGGCGGTCCCGCTCGTGCCACCGGCGGAATCTGTCGTTTCCTGATTCCTGATGAACCGCCCTTCCCGGCCGCTTACTAGCGGTGCGGCGAAAGCGCCTCCCGCAAGAGTCCCGAGAATGCTCGTCCCCACCATACCGGCGACGACGAGCCGCTTCAGCTAATTCATTAGAAATCTCCAGAAATCATTTGAACCCGCGAGCGTCTTCCTTTGCGAGCGGTATCCAATGCAGGAAACCGAAAAGCACGGTGAGGAAGACGCTTACGATGATCGACCCCTTGTAGAGCTTGATGCTCTTGAAAGCGAACAGGACTTCGAGCACATGGGCACCCAGCAGAAGCAGCGCCGCATATGCGACGGTTGTGCCCGTTTGGAACGGGAGTTCGACAATGAGGCCGACGGCCGCCACTGCGTAAATGACGAGGCAAGCGCCCTTCAACAAGGTATTCATGAGCCCGCGTAAATCAGCAAAAGTGTCGCAACGGGATGAAGTGAATGCTTCATGGTTTGTCGCCTCCCTGGTTATTGTCATCACGGAAATCACCGACCGTCGGCTGAACGTTGCCGTCCGGATCAGTCGATGGTCCAGGTGTCGCCGCTGTTGAACAGTTTCTCGAGCGCACCCTGCCCCTTGTTCGCGCGCGCGTCGGCGGCGAGTTGCTGGTTGAGCGTTTCATAGACGGGCGAGTCGACCGCACGGAACACGCCCAGCGGGACCGGCAGCGGTGCAGCGAACTGCGACAGGAAGAAGGCCAGGCCACCGTTCGCAGCCGTCTCGTCATGGACCATGAGATCGGCCTCGGTAATGCCGTTTTCGCCCACCGTCACGACTTCGGGCTCGAAACCGCGCATGCGGATGCCCTTGTTGCCGTCCTTCCCGAACAGCATCGGTTTGCCGTGTTCGAGCAGGATGCGTGCATCGGCACGACTCTCCCGGTCGCTCAGTGCGTTGTAGGCACCGTCGTTGAAGACGACGCAGTTCTGCAGCACCTCGACGAAGGCAGTGCCGGGATGTTCGGCCGCGCGCTTCAGCGTCTCCAGCAGGTGCGGATGGTCACTATCGACCGTGCGCGCGACGAAGGTCGCGCCGGCGCCGAGCGCCACCGACACGGGGCTGAACGGACGATCGATACTGCCCAGCGGCGTGGTCTTGGTCTTCTTGCCGAATTCCGAGGTCGGCGAGTACTGGCCCTTCGTGAGACCGTAGATGCGGTTGTTCAGCAGGATCATCTTGAGACCGATGTTGCGCCGCATCGCATGGATGAAATGATTGCCGCCGATCGCGAGCGAGTCGCCGTCACCCGACACCACCCATACCGACAGGTCGGGCCGTGCGAGCTTCAGACCGCTCGCGATGGCCGGCGCGCGCCCGTGGATGCTGTGCATCCCGTAGGTTTCCATGTAGTACGGAAACCGGCTGGAACAGCCGATGCCGGAGATGAAGGCGAAGTTCTCGCGCGGGATCCCCAACGTCGGCAACAATTTCTGGACCTGGGCCAGCAGGGCGTAGTCACCGCAGCCCGGGCACCAGCGCACATCCTGATCGGACTCGAAGTCCTTCCTGGTCAGCGGCTTGATTTCTGTCATCTGGTTCATGGTCGGTTCCTCAGCACAGTTCCAGGATGCGATAGTGGATTTCGGAGACTTTGAACATCTTGCCCTGCATCTTCGACATGACGATCACATCGCGCAGGTAGCGTTCGCGCAGCAGCTTCGAGAGCTGGCCGAGATTGAGTTCGGGGACGAGGACGGCCTTGTAGCGGGACATGATCTCGCCGAGGTCGTCGGGCAGCGGGTTGAGGTGGCGCAGATGCACGTGCGCGACCGACTTGCCGGCCAGTACTGCCTGCTCGCGCGCCTGGACGATCGAGCCGTAGGTGCTGCCCCAGCCGACGATCAGCAGATCGCCGCTGTCCGGCCCTTCCACCGTGAGCGCCGGAATGTCCTTGGCGATACCGGCCACCTTGGCCGCGCGCACGGCGACCATGCGCTCATGGTTGATCGGGTTGTGGGAGATGTTGCCGGTCAGGAAATCCTTTTCCAGACCGCCGACGCGATGCTCCATGCCCGGCGTACCGGGCCGTACCCAGGCGCGCGCGAGGTTCTCGTCGCGCGCATAGGGCTGGAAGCCCTCCGGATCGGTGCGGAACTTCACGTCGAGCCGCGGCAGGCTCGCCGGGTCCGGAATCCGCCAGGGCTCGGCTGCATTGCCGATACCGCCGTCGGACAGGAAGATCACCGGCGTCATGTACTTGACGGCAAGGCGGAAGGCTTCGATCGCGCAGTCGAAACAGTCGGCCGGCGAGCGGGAGGCGATCACCGGAATCGGGCATTCGCCGTTGCGACCGTATACCGCCTGCAACAGATCCGACTGCTCGACCTTGGTCGGCAGACCGGTCGACGGGCCACCGCGTTGCACGTTAACGATCACGAGTGGCAGTTCCAGCATCACGGCCAGACCGAGCGCCTCGGTCTTCAAGGCCATGCCGGGGCCGGACGTGGTGGTCAGCCCCAGCACGCCGCCGTAGGCCGCACCGATCGCGGAGCAGATGCCCGCGATCTCGTCTTCGGCCTGGAACGTGGTGATGTTGAAATGCTTGAGTGCGGACAACTCCTGCAGGATGTCCGTGGCCGGCGTAATCGGATAGGAACCGAGGAACAAGGGCACCTTGGACAGTTCGGAAGCGGCGGCGAACCCCAACGCGGCGGCGTGATTGCCGGTGAGGCTGCGGTAGCGGCCCGGCGCAATGTCGGCTGCGCGCACTTGATAGGTGCTGACAAACATCTCGGTCGATTCGGCGTACGCGTAGCCCGCGCGCAGCGCAATCACGTTCGCTTCCGCGATCTCGGGCTTCTTCGCGAATTTCGCGCGAATGTTCCCTTCCTCGGACTCCAGCGGACGGCTGTAGAGGCACAGCATCAGACCGAGTGCGTAGTAATTCTTGCAGCGGCCGATTTCCTTCTTCGCAATCCCCGTGTCCTTCAGGGCCTGCGTCGTGAACTCCGAGATATCGATGCTGTAGAGACGAAAATCGGTCAGCGTCCCGTCTTCCAGCGGATTGCTCTGATAACCCGCTTTCGTCAGGTTCACCTTGTTGAAGGCCCCGCTGTTCGCGATGATCATCCCACCGTGCTTGACGTCCGACAGATTGGTCTTCAGCGCCGCCGGATTCATCGCGACCAGCACATCGGGGGCGTCGCCGGAGGTGAACACCTGTCCGGATGAGAACTGGATCTGATAGCCGGAGACACCGAACAGCGTCCCGGTCGGGGCGCGAATTTCGGAGGGGTAGTCCGGGTGGGTGGCGAAGTCGTGGCCGGCACGGGCGATCGCCTTCGAGAATTCGTTGCCGGTGAGTTGCATGCCGTCGCCGGAGTCCCCAACGAAGCGGATGACGACGCTTTTGATTTCCTCTATCGGCCGGTTCTTTTGCATACCCCGGCTGCTCGCCTTGGGCGCATCCACCGTCATGGTTTCAGTATTCATACAAGCACCTGATATCCGTTGTTGTAGTGAGGCAACCGAAGACCGCCGTAACTGCCGATGAATTGCCAGCCACGCAATGCACAGGCCATCCACACCTCGATTTGCGGAATCGATTAGGCGCTTGGCAAGAGACCACGAGATTGACGGGGAGCGTCAATTTCTTGACTTTACGTCTCAGCTGAAAATCGACGCACAAAGCCCCGGCAAGCCGATCGCAACTCGATTCCGTCGGTCCTGATTCGCCCGCCAGCTATACGGTTTGCACCGACTTCGCGGGTCCGGTGAAGCACATTTTGGGGATTCGGTCGGCGCTCCTCCCCCCCCAGGATGGTGGGTTCTAACGGCGCCGGCCGGCGTGCGGATTGGCCCCATTCCACGCGCTGTGGCAATCGGGTGCCAACCACGAAATGTCAAGCCGATGTCCCCGTTGGTCAATCACGCGCCGGGCAAAGTGCTTAACTTGATCACACATAAAAAGTAAGTATTTGACGGAGGAGACCCGCCATGAGCACGAACGGCCTTAGGACCGGGACGGCGCACGTGCCTGGGAATTCTTCCGACCTACAGCACCTGTAACGATCGGCGGAATTCGACATGAGCTCACTTGAACAGCGTTTCCCGAACAAACGGATCCTGATCACTGGCGCGACCAGCGGATTGGGCAAGGCCTTTGCGCTTGAATTTGCCCGACGCGGCTGGAGGATTGCCGTGACCGGCCTCGACGCGGCGGAAATCATGGAGACAGCCGAGGCCGTCCGCTCGGCCGGCGGCGAAGCACTCGAAATGGTCCTCGACGTGACGCGCTGCGAGCACTTCGAGGCGGCGGCGCAACGTGTCACACAAGCCTGGCACGGCCTCGACGTACTCATCAATAACGCCGGCGTCTCGGACGCGGGGCGCATGGACGGCGAACTGACGCTGGATAACTGGCGCCTGCTGATGGACGTGAACGTCTGGAGCGTGGTCTATGGCTGCCGGACCTTCATCCCCGTCCTGAAGAAGGTCGGCGGCGGTCATATCCTGAATGTGGCGTCGGGTGCCGGCCTGGGCTGCCTGCCCGAAATGGCGAGTTACAACGCCACCAAGGCGGCCGTCGTCGCGATTTCCGCGACGCTCAAGACCGAACTGATCACCGACGACATCGACGTCACCTGCGCCTGCCCCACGGCGTTCCGCTCGAACATCGCGAACAACGATCGCGTACGGCAATGCACCAGCGTCGCCGGCAAGGGAATCATGGAAGAGATCAAGCGGACGAAGGTGACCGCCGAATCGGTCGCGCAATACATCATTCGCTCGATGGAGAAGGGAAAGCTCTTTTCTCTGCCGCAGGCCGACGCCCGTGCCATGTGGGCCGCCTCCCGCTGGATGCCCGAGAAGTACCGCAACCTGCTTACCTATCTGTTCAACAAGCGCATGTGGCTCTTTGCCCCGGGCAAGTAAGCGCCCCACGCACCGGCAGAAGGTACGGAAGTCGATATCAGGCGGTTACGAACCGCCTCCCAATCAGGAAATGCGGGAGAACCGAGCATGACAACCAGACGTGAATTCTTTACCAGGAGCGGGATCATCGCGGGCGGACTGGCGGCCGCGGGCGCGCTGGCCGTGCCCGTTTCCGCACGCGGCGAATTCGATAAGCCGCATCCGGACGTCAAGGAGAATCAGGTCACGCTGCCCCCGAATGGCAAGAGCGTCGTGGTCGTGGGCGGAGGCTTGGCGGGGATGCAGGCCGGTGTCGAACTCGCCGCACGGGGATTCAAGGTCACCGTGCTCGAGAAAGCCGCCAACCCCGGCGGCAAGTTGCGTTCGTGGCGCGACAAGACCTGGGGACCTGCAGACGACGATCCGTCATTCCCCGGCTACATTCGCGAGCACGCCGTGCATGGCGTCTGGGGCTACTACCATAATTTGCGCGAATTCCTCGGGCGGTACGGCTGGCAACTGGCCGACACCATCGACGGGACCATCTACAACTACACGGACAAGACGCTCGGGACGGCGAAGATCCCCATGCCGACCTGGCCCGCCCCCTATGACCGCCTCCAGCTTCTTCACTCGATGTCCGAATTCGGACTGCTGTCCGCCGAGGACAAGAAGAATCTGACGACCGTCGTCGGGAAACTCGCCAGCTACGACTACAACGATCCCAAGCAGACGGCCTATCTCGACGGCATCTCCTTCGAGAACTACCTGAAAGGGATGAACTGCTACTCGCCGGGTATCGCCGCATTCTTCACCTCGTTCTGCGAGCTCGGCTATTACGAGGGCATCGACAAGGCGTCCGCGCTGACCCTGGCGCGCGAGACGATCCTGTTCGTGGGCAGCCCGAACGACCTGAAAATGAACTTCTACCGCAATCCGACGGCGGAAAGCTTTCTCAAGCCGATGGCGGATTACATCCGGGCGCATGGCGGCGAGGTCCGCTACTTCACCGACGTGGATGGCGTCGAGGTCACGAATGGCCAGGTGACGGCGGTCAAGGCACTGCCGATATCGCGCCAGGTGATCAAGCGCTGCTCGGTGTGCGGCAACCTGATCTTCGACGGCATGGAAGTCGGGCACGAGTGCCCCTACTGCGGCGCCAATGCCGACATGCTGCGGAGCATTGCGGAGCACGAACGCGCGGAGCGGAGATTCGAGGCGGATTACTTCGTCTGCGCCCTGGATGGGCCAGGTTTGAACAGTTTTCTCGGCAGGAATCTCGAGGCCTTCGGTAACCACGAGTATTTCCGCAGGGCCTCCGACATCAAATCCAAGTCGGTGTATGTCTGCAACATGTGGTTCGAGGGCAAGGGGTATTGGGAAAAGGCCCTCAAGAAGATGCAACAGGGTCCAAGCCCCGTGCTGGTCACCACCGGCTACGAAAACATCAGCGTCATGATCAACCGCTCCATGCGCGCGCGGACCACCGACGGCAAGCAGTGGGCATGGTCCGACGAATACCTCGACAAGGACGTGACCGTCATCGAGGTTCATCTGCCGCGGGCGGAAAAGGTGTCGGCCTCCAACAGCAAGGACATCGCCACCCTGTGCTACCAGGACATCAAGCACTTCATCCCGGATCTGCCCGAGTTCAAGGGCTGGTATGTCAACCGCTGGAATACCTACATGAATTGCGAGGTTGGCGAAGAGGCGAAGCGGCCGGCAGTGCAATCGCCCATCGACAATCTGATGTTCATCGGGGACATCGTGTCCGTTCCGCACACCTGTCAGTGGATGGAAAAGACCAACGTCACGGCGAAATGGGCAACCAATCTGATTCTGGACAAGGCCGGCCAGAAGGAAGGACGCATCACGATCCTGCCTTCGGCAATTCTGGGCCTGCCGACCAGGGCATTGACGGCCGGTAAATCGGTTTATCTCCCCGCCCATGAGCGCGCATAGACGGGGAGCGCGAACGGAAGAACGGGAACTGCAATACAGGCATGCGCGGCGCTCACGGCGTCCTTTGTGGCAAGACCAGATTCTGATTTTCAGGAGATTCTCATGTTGATGGACCGCCGCCCGTTCTTCTCCCAGGCTCATTGCGAGCCGGTCGTCGCAGGCACCGTGCTGGACCACAATGGCCAGCCACAGCCGACGCAAATGCCCGGCGAGCGAGCCTTGACGATCTATCTCGACAAACGCGAGATCGTCACCCTGATGACCCTGGGGCAGAACCCCGAGGCGCTGGTACTCGGCTACCTGCGCAACCAGCGCCTCATCGACGATCTGCACGACATCGGGGAGATCCAGGTGAGCTGGGAGGTTAGCGCCGCCGCCGTCACCACGCGCCGGGGCGATGCGGGAGAGCGCTGCGAAGAACTGCTGCGCCGGCGCACGGTAACCTCTGGCTGCGGTCAGGGCACGCTGTTCGGCAATGCCCTCGAACGCCTGCAGACGCTGGGCGGCGACTTCAAGGTGGCCCGCTCGACCATCTTCGAACTGCTCGCCAGCGTTCGCCAGCTCGACACGGTCTATAAGCGCTCCGGCGCGGTGCATGGCTGTGTGCTCGCCGACGGTGCTGAGATCCTGCACCACGTCGAGGACATCGGCCGCCACAACGCCGTCGATTCGATCTCCGGCCTGATGTGGATGCGGGGCGAACAGGGCTGCGACAAGCTTTTCTACACGACCGGACGCCTGACTTCCGAAATGGTCATCAAGGGTGCCGAGATGGGCATCCCGGTCCTGATCTCGCGCTCGGGGACCACCGAAATGGCGCTCGACGTTGCTCGCCATTGCGGCATAACGCTGATCGGCCGCGCGAAGCACGACCGCTTTCTGGTCTTCAGCGGCAGCGAGCGCATCGAGTTCAATCAATAAGGAGCCGGAGTCATGACGACGAAGAAGGTCATCCCCATCAGCCAAGCCCGACCCTACACTCCGGAGGACATCGACGCCTTGCACGACCGACTGGAAGGCGCCGGCTACATGCGCATGATGCAGATCGGCGAGCCGCGGCTTTCCGAGCTGGTCACGAAGTACAAGGGCAAGGGTTACGAGGTCGAGGTCGTGCCCTTCGTGGACGATGGCGATGACGGTCAGCGCGTACCGACCGGCGGCGGCTGCGGACCGGGCTCGTGCAGCTCCGGCGGCAGCGCCAATGGCAGTTCCGGCGGCTGCTCGTCGGGCGGCTGCGGCTCGGGCGCCTCCCAGGCGAATGAATCGACTGCCGGCTCTCCGGTCCGCGACGCCCGAACACGCACGGTGGTTCCCGGCGTAGGCACCATCTACGTACGCATGCCGGCCCGCCCCGCCGAAGCGCAGACGGCGTCCTGAATCCGCCCCCGAAAGCCAGCACCGGGGTTGTACCCCCACTCCCCTGTCGCGCTAACGCCGATTGCCGCCCTGACCCTGCGGCAACCGGCGCGCCGTGG
The DNA here is from genome assembly GCF_012910955.1 of Aromatoleum diolicum. Taxonomy (GTDB): domain Bacteria; phylum Pseudomonadota; class Gammaproteobacteria; order Burkholderiales; family Rhodocyclaceae; genus Aromatoleum; species Aromatoleum diolicum. The sequence continues at coordinate 9,443 of NZ_WTVQ01000032.1, read as the reverse complement.
CTCGTCCGTGTGGCACCGGACAGGCCGGTACCGGCACCACGCGCGGCGAGCTGCCCCCCACCGGTGAGGGGTGCATCCCGCCGCGGACCGCCGTAGGATATATCTCAGTCTCGGGACGGAACGTGGCGGGCGAACACCCCGCAACCGGACACCCCGATACCGCGGAGGCGGATGCGTCGTCATCTCCTTTCGCACCTTCAACTATAAGGAAGCCGGAGGCCGGTTCCCCACTTGTGGAGCCCGGTCGACCAGGCAAATCCGGAGGGGACAACCGTGGCAACGCACGTCGCTGACGCGAGCGTGAACATTCCATATACACAGACCGTGTCGCGTTCTTTCGCGTGGATTGTTTTCGCACTGACTTTTGGCCTTTTGATTTCCGACTACATGTCGCGGCAGGTGTTGAATGCCGTGTTTCCGGTGCTCAAGGCCGAATGGGGCCTGTCCGATACGCAGCTCGGATCCTTGAACAGCATCGTCGCCCTGCTCGTCGGGCTCCTGAGCTTCCCGCTGTCGGTACTGGCCGACCGCTGGGGGCGGGTTCGCAGCATCGTCCTGATGGCGGGCCTGTGGAGCCTTGCCACAATGGCCTGTGCCTTGGCCGAAGGGTACGGCCAGATGTTCGCCGCGCGCTTCTTCGTCGGGGTAGGCGAAGCGGCCTACGGCAGCGTAGGCATCGCGCTGATACTGAGTGTCTTTCCTCCACATTTGCGCTCTTCGCTGACCGGCGCCTTCATGGCAGGCGGCGCGGTTGGCTCCGTCATGGGCATGGCGCTGGGCGGCGTGGTATCGACGCATCTGGGCTGGCGCTGGGCCTTCGGCGCAATGGCCTTGTTCGGACTCGCCCTCGTCATCCTCTATGCGGTCATCGTCACCGAAACCCGCCTGTCCGCCGGAAAGACAGGGCGCACCGCGGCGAACAAGGCCGGGGCCGCAGGGCGCTCCGCCCCCCCATCGTTGCGCAGCCTGTTCTCGGCACTGTTTTCGTCGGTGTCGGTCATCTGCGCCTATGTCGGCAGCGGGCTGCAGCTCTTCACGATGGCGTCGATGATCGCCTGGCTGCCGAGCTACGCCAATCGCTACTACGGTCTGCCGCCGGACAAGGCGGGGCTCGCCGCCGCGGCCTTCGTCCTCATCGGCGCGGTCGGCATGACCAGCTGCGGCATCATCACGGACCGCCTCAGCCGCGATTATGCTGTCCGCAAATGGCTGATCGCGATTGTCTATTCGATCACCTCCTGCATCCTGTTGGTCGCGGGTTTCCTGTTGCCACCGGGCCCGCTGCAATTCGTCGTGATCGGTTTCGGCATGTTCTTCGTGGCGGGGACCACGGGGCCTGCGGGTGCGATGGTCGCCAACCTCACGCACACTTCGATCCATGCAACCGCCTTTGCCACGCTGACCCTCGCGAACAACCTCCTCGGACTGGCACCGGGCCCGTTCATCACAGGGGTACTCGCCGATCGCATCGGCTTGCTTGCCGCAATGCAATTGATACCGCTGGTCGCACTAACCGCTTCCGTCGCCTTCGCAATCGGTTATTGTCATTACGGGGCCGACCTCATGCGAATTCGCGCACGGCATGCCCTGATCCCGCAGTGAGCGATCGAAGCGTGAAAATCGTGGCTGACGGGCACGTGCATCCGGGTCTGATCCTGGGGCGACGGGTGGCGCCCCTGATCACGGGCCACGCGCTACAGCAGGGGCGCGCCCCGTGATCACCGGGATCACGGGGCGCGCCATGAATTTCAAGGCCGCGGCGGCGCTCTGAAGGATCCGGCCCTAGGGGCCGCATTTCCCGCATGCGCTGACCACCCACGGCAGACCGTCGAAGCGCCAGCCATTGACTTCGCCGCGTCGCAGGCTCGGCCCGACGTCTCCCTCGAAACCGTACATGACGGTGGCGACGTTCGAGAAACCCGCGTCCTCCAGCGCTCCGCCCGCCTCCACCGAGCGGTCCCCTGCCCGGCAGATCAACACCACGGGGCGGTCGTGTCTGCCGTCGGCCGACTCGGGAAGGCTCAGAGTTCCGTCGCGGCCGTCAAACCCTCGACGACCGTCGCCGCCAGACCTTCGGCCTGCGTCGCGACATGCGCCATGTAGAAAGCGGCCTGCGAGATCTGCGCGCGATGGAAGGCTGCATCGCCCTCGCCCTCCCCGAGCTTGCGATGGGCGGCGAGTGCAGCCTTGCCCCACATCCACGCCCCGCACGCGACCCCGGCCAACGTCAGGAAGGGCACGGCCACCCACAGACCCGCGCCGACATCGCTCCGTGCTCGGTCGATCAGCTTCCACGCTGCATTCTCGAAGACACTTATGCAGGCGGCCAGGCGCGGCACGAAGGCAGCGATGGCTTTGTCGTCGATGGCCTTCAGACTCTCCACGTCGTCGTGCATGCCGGCCAGCAGCAGCATGAGACGCTCCCCGCCATCGCGCATGAGCTTGCGCATCAGCAGGTCGTTGGCCTGGATGCCGGTCGTGCCTTCGTAGATCGTCAGGATGCGGGCATCGCGCAGGTGCTGCGCTGCGCCGGTTTCCTCGATGAAGCCCATGCCGCCGTGGATCTGTACGCCGAGGTGCGTCGAATCGTTGCCGACTTCGGTGCTCCAGCCCTTCACGATCGGGATCAGGAGGTCGACCACCTGGCGCGCGCGTTCGCGCCGCAGGGCATCGGGATGCGCATGGGCGACGTCGAACTGGCCGGCCACCCAATACGCGAGCATGCGCGCGGCCTGCGTGCGCGTCTGCATCAACAGCAGCATGCGACGAACGTCGGGGTGCGCGGAGATCGGGACGTTGTCCGCGCCGGTCACCGCGTCGCGCCCCTGCACGCGCTCGTTGGCGTAGGCTTGCGCCTGCTGGAAGGCGCGCTCGGCGATCGCGATGCCCTGCATGCCGACGCCGAAGCGAGCCTCGTTCATCATGATGAACATGTATTCGAGACCGCGGTTCGGCAGACCGACGAGATACCCGGTCGCCCCGCCCTGGTCGCCGAAGGCCATCACGCAGGTCGGGCTGCCGTGGATGCCCAGCTTGTGCTCGAGGGACACGCAGCGCACGTCGTTGCGCTCGCCGAGCGAGCCGTCATCATTGACGAGGAACTTCGGCACGACGAAGAGCGAGATGCCCTTCACCCCCGCGGGTGCGTCGGGCAGGCGGGCGAGCACGAGGTGGATGATGTTCTCGGCGAGCTCGTGCTCGCCGTAGGTGATGAAGATCTTCTGCCCGACAACGCGGTAGCTGCCGTCATCGGCCGGCTCGGCGCGCGTACGGATCGCCGCGATGTCCGAACCGGCCTGCGGCTCGGTGAGGTTCATCGTACCGCTCCACTCGCCGGAAATCATCTTCGGCAGGTACTTCTGCTTCAGTTCGGCGGACGCGGCGGTCAGCAGCGCGGCCGAGGCGCCATCGGTGAGTACCGGCAGCAGCGAGAAGGCAAGGTTCGACGACTGCACCATCTCGGTGACCGCCGTCGCCAGCAGCTTGGGCATGTTCTGCCCGCCGAATTCGGCCGGCGCGCCGATGGTGCTCCAGCCCCCCTCGCAGAAGGCGCGGTAGGCCTCGCGCCAGCCGTCGGGCGTGCGGACGACACCGTCCTCGACGCTGCAACCCTGGACGTCGCCCACCCGGTTCAGCGGGGCGATCACCTCTTGCGCAAACTTGGCCGCCTCGTCGAGGATCGCTGCGGCGAGGTCCGGCGTTGCCTCCTCGAAGCCGGGCAACCCGGCGATGTTTTCGAGGCCGACGAGGTCTTCGATGATGAAACGCATTGTCTGGGTCGGTGCGACGTACTGGCTCATGGGAATTCTCCTTGGGGTGTCTCGTAATGATTTCGCCAGGTCACAGCACTTCGAAGATGCCGGCGGCGCCCATGCCGGTGCCGATGCACATCGTGACCATGCCGTAGCGCTTGCCCGTGCGGCGCATGCCGTGCACGAGCGTGGCGGTGCGGATCGCACCGGTGGCGCCCAGCGGGTGGCCCAGTGCGATCGCGCCGCCCTGCGGGTTGACCTTCGCCGGGTCGATGTCGAGGCTGCGCATCACGGCGAGCGCCTGCGCAGCGAAGGCCTCGTTGAGCTCGAACCAGTCGATGTCGGCGAGCGTGAGGCCGGCCGCCTTCAGCGCACGCGGGATCGCCTCGACCGGGCCGATGCCCATCACCTCGGGCGGCACGCCGGCCACCGCGAAGCTCACGAAGCGCGCGAGTGGTTGAACGTCATAGCGCTTCAGCGCCGCCTCGCTCATCAGCACCACCGACCCGGCCCCGTCCGACATCTGCGAGGCGTTGCCGGCAGTGACCGAGCCCTTCGCGGCGAACACCGGACGCAGCTTTCCGAGTTGCTCGGGGGTCGTGCCGACGCGCGGCCCTTCGTCGCTGCGGCACAGGCGCTCGACGCGCTTCACGAGGCCGTCGGCGCCAGGCAGATGATCGGTCACGGCATATGGCGTGATCTCGGCATCGAAATGCCCCGCCGCCATCGCAGCCAGCGCCTTGGCGTGGCTCGCAGCGGCGAAGGCGTCCTGGTCGGCGCCCGACACCTGCCAGCGCTCGGCCACGCGCTCGGCGGTGAGGCCCATCCCATAGGCGAGTGCGACGTGCTCGTCCTGCATCCACTTCGGGTTGGCGGCGTAGCCCTTGCCGAACATCTGCGGCATCACGCTCATCGACTCGACGCCGGCGCCGATCGCCACCTCGGCCTCTCCCAGACGGATGCGGTCGGCGGCCATCGCCACGGCGTTGAGCCCGGACGAGCAGAAGCGGTTGATCGTGATCGCGGGCACGCTGTCGGGCAGGCCAGCCATCAGCACACCGAGGCGCGCCACGTTCATGCCCTGCTCGGCTTCGGGGATCGCACAGCCGACGTACACGTCGCCGATCTCGCGCGGATCGAGGGCCGGCACCTGCGCAACGCTCGCCTGCAGCACATGGGCCAGCAGGTCGTCCGGGCGGACATTGCGGAACATGCCGTTGCGGCGGGCGACCGGCGTACGGGTGGCGGCCACCAGATAGGCGTCCTGGAGTTTCAAAGTCATGGCGATGCGTCTCCGATCAATTGCGCAGGGGCTTGCCGCTGTCCAGCATGTGCCGGATGCGCGCCTGGGTTTCCGCGCTGCGGGCGAGCGCGACGAATTGCTGGCGTTCGATGTCGAGCAGCCACTGCTCGTCGACCAGCGAGCCGGCATCGACTTCGCCACCGCACAGGGCGACCGCGGCCGCACGCGCGACGCGGTAGTCGTGGGCCGAGATGAAGCCGCCGTCGCGCAGGTTCACAAGCCCGGCTTCCAGGGTTGCGATGCCGCCGCGCCCGGCGACCTTCACGCCGCGCGGACGCGGCGGCGGGTAGTGCCCGGCGTCCGCAAGCGCGCGCGCCTTGCAGATTGCCACGTACAGCAGTTCGTGCGGATTGAAGAGGATGGTGTCGGCAGGCTGCAGGAAGCCCATGTCGCGCGCCTCCTGCGCGCCCTTCGAAACCTTGGCCTTCGAGATCTGTGCGAAGGACGCATAGAGCGCGGCGTTCGGTTCACCGTACTGCTGGCGCGCGGCGATGCCGGCAGCCTGCAGCGCGAGCTCCTTGCACCCGCCGCCCGCGGGAATCAGTCCGACACTGGCTTCCACGAGTCCCAGGTATGACTCGACCGCGGCGACGCGTGCGGTGCAGTGCATCGCGAACTCGCAGCCGCCGCCGAGCGCCATGCCCTGCACCGCCGCGACGGTCGGCACGGCGCTGTAGCGCAGCGCGAGCGCGGTGCGCTGGAACTCGCGCACATGACGGTCGAGGGCATCGAAATCGCCCGCTTGGGCGAGGTCCAGCACTTCCTGGAGGCTGGCCCCGGCGGCGAACGGCGCCTCGTTCCACATCACAAGGCCGGCGTAGCCGTGTTCGGCGCGCGCAAGTCCCTCGTGGAGTCCCTCCAGCACCGGCTTCGCGAGCACGTGCATCTTCGTCTTGAGGCTGGCGATGAGGATGCCAGCGTCGACCGCGGGCAGCGTCCACACGCGCAGTCCCTCGTTCTCCCATACCGTCTCGCCCTGCTCCCCGGCCTCCCCGAGCACGCGCTCCGGAAAGAGCTGGCGTTGATACACCGGCAGCGTCGAACGCGGTTTCAATCGGCGCTCGGATGCCGACCACGAACCTTCGGCTGCATGCACGCCGTCGCGCCCGTCGACCCATGCCGGCAGCGCCACCGAGCCCATCGCCTCACCGGCCGCGATGTCCTCGCGGAGCATCTGCGCGACCTGCGCCCATCCTGCCTCCTGCCACATCTCGAACGGCCCCCGGCGCCAGCCGTAGCCCCAGCGCAGCGCGAGATCGACGTCGCGCGCGTTGTCGGCGATGTCTTCAAGCGTCACCGCGCAGTAATGGAAGAGATCGCGCAGGCAGGACCACAGGAGCTGTGCCTGCGGATGCGGGCAGTCACGCAGTTGCTGCAGGCGCCGGCCGGCATCGCGAATCCTGAGGATCTCGTCGACCTCGGGCGCGACGCGGCCCGCCGCCGGGCGGTATTCGCCCGAGACCGGGTCGAGCACCGTGATGTCGCGTCCCTGCTTGCGATACACCCCGCCGCCTGTCTTCTGACCGAGCATGCCCTTGTCGATCAGCGCCGAGATCCAACCCGGCACGGCGTAGTGGCGCTGCCACGGGTCGTCCGGCAGGGCGCTGCGCAGGCCGTCGATGACGTGGCCGAAGGTATCGAGGCCGACGACGTCGAGCAGGCGGTAGGTGGCGCTCTTGGGTAGGCCGATCGCGGGGCCGGTGAGCGCATCGACCTCGTCGAAGGCAAGGCCGAGTCGTTCGGTGTGATGTGCGACCGTCAGCAGCCACATCACGCCGATGCGGTTGGCGACAAAGCTGGGGGTGTCCTTCGCACGAACGACGCCCTTGCCCAGGCGCGAGACGAGCCACGGCTCGAGCCGGTCGAGCACGCCGTGGCGCGTCGCCGGAGCCGGGATCAGTTCGACGAGCGGCATGTAGCGCGGCGGATTGAAGAAATGCACGCCGCAGAAGTCCGCGCGCAGGGATTCGGGCAGCACCGCGGAGAGCTTCGCGAGCGACAGGCCGGAGGTGTTGCTGGCGATGATGGCGCCCGGTGCGAGGTGGGGTGCGATCTTGGCGTACAGGCTTTCCTTCCACTCGAGATTCTCGGCGATCGCCTCGATCACGAGGTCGCACTCGCGCAGCAGGTCGAGGTGCTGGTCGTAGTTGGCAACGTCGATGTAATTCACGCGGTCGCGCGTCACGAAGGGCGCAGGTTCGAGCTTCTGCAGCCCCTTCAGCGCCTTCGTGACGATGCCGTTCGGGTCGCCGGACGGCGCCGCGAGGTCGAACACCACCACCGGCACCCCGGCGTTTGCCAGATGCGCGGCGATCTGCGCGCCCATCACGCCCGCGCCGAGTACGGCGACTTTACGGAAAGTTGAATCGTTCAATGCCTGGGTCTCCTGTTCGAAGGTTCAAGCTGCGATCCACAACGGGCCGCGAATAAAAAGGGAGGTGTCCTGATCCCGGAGAGGAGGGAGAGGAGAAGCACAGGTGGCCTTGTGGACACCCCCCGCAAAAACGATCGCTGCTCGATGAGTTGGCTGGGGCGCAAGGTGGCCCCGCACGCATCAGCCGAGATTCATCGTCTTCAGCTCGTCCGAAACCGCAAAGCGCGCCTTCGTCTTCGCCCTGACGTCTTCCACCGTGGCCCCCGGCGCGTGCTCGATCAGCACGAATTCACCGTGCGTAATGCGGAACACCGCGAGTTCGGTGATGACCATCGCCACCCGCCCCTTGGCTGTCAGCGGCAGGGTGCAGCGGTCGAGGATGCGCGGCTCGCCTTCCTTCGTGCAGTGCTCCATCGCGACGATGACCTTGCGCGCGCCGGTGACGAGATCCATCGCACCGCCCATGCCCGGCACCATCTTGCCGGGCACCATCCAGTTCGCGAGATTGCCCTCCTCATCCACCTGCAGCCCGCCCAGCACGGTGACGTCGACGTGACCGCCACGGATCAGTGCGAACGACATCGCGCTGTCGAACATCGCCGCGCCGGGCATCAGCCCGCAGGGCTGGCCACCGGCATTGACGACGCCGGGCAGCGGCTCACCTTCGAGCGGCGCGAGTCCGAGGAACCCGTTTTCCGACTGCAGGGTGATGAACATCCCCGCCGGCAGATAGCGCGGGACCAGGGTGGGCAGACCGATGCCCAAGTTAACGACGTAGCCATCCTGGAACTCCTGGGCGACGCGTCGTGCGATCACTTCCTTTGCCTGCATGTTTACTGCCTCCGCGCCAGGACGATCTTGTCGACCAGCGCCGCCGGGGTCATCACGTGGTCGGGGTCGATCTCGCCGATGTCGACGATCTCATCGACTTCCGCGATCACCAGATCCGCGGCCAGCGCCATGATCGGGTTGAAGTTCCGCGCCGCGCGCTCGTACACCAGGTTGCCGGCGCGGTCTGCCCGTTTCGCCTTCAGGATCGCGACATCGGCCCGCAGCGGCAGCTCGACGAGGAAGGTCTTGCCATCCACTACCATCTTCGCCTTCCCCTCCTCCACGACGGTGCCGACACCGGTCGGCGTCAGCACGCCACCGAGTCCGGCCCCGCCGCAGCGGATGCGCTCCGCGAGCGTGCCTTGCGGAACGAGGTCGACGTCCAGCTCGCCTGCGATCATCTTCTTGCCCGTGACCGGATTCGTGCCGATGTGCGAGACGATGACCTTCTTCACATGACCATCGGAGATCAGCGGCCCGATGCCCGTCTCCGGCGCAGCCGTGTCGTTGCCGATGAGAGTCAGGTTCTTCGTGCCCTGCTCGCGCAGCACGGACACCAAGCCGTCGGGCGTGCCCACCCCCATGAAGCCACCGAACATCACGCTGATGCCGTCACGGAAGAGCGGCCCCACGTCGGACCAATCCACTTGTTTGTCCAAAGCCATCTGCCTATTCCTCTTGAATGCGGACGGGCGCAGCCCTCCCGGCCCGTCTTGCGGGCCCGGAATCGTCACCGTCTGCGTGTAATTGCCTAGGGTTGTGCCGCGTCCCGGCTCAGCGCATCCACAGCAGCCCGCCGAGGATGAGCGCGGCCAGAAACACCGTGTTCGCCGCGAGCATCGCCACCGGTCGCCAGCCCACCGCAGCCAGCTGCTGGAACGAGGTCTTGACTCCGAGCGCCGAGATCGCCACGACGAGGCACCAGCGCGAGAGGCTGGAGGCGGCCTCGGTGACCGGCTGCGGGATGAGTCCCAGGCTGTTCACGACCACCAGCACCGCGAAGCCGACGAGGAAGCCCGGCAGCACCGGCGGCTTCTTGCCCGCCGGCGCGCCATTGCGGAACAGCACCGACACCACCGCCACCACCGGCAACAGCATCGCGACGCGGAAGAGCTTGACGAAGGTCGCGCCGTCGCCCACTGCCGGCGAGATGATGTAGCCCGCCGCCACGACCTGCGCGACG
>NZ_WTVQ01000031.1 GCF_012910955.1 Aromatoleum diolicum | reverse complement strand
ATGAGGGGGGGGGATGTCCACGGCAGGCCTGATGATTCTTCCGATGGAAGAAGGATACGCGCGGGAGCGCCTTGCCGAGGTGGCAATAAGACGGGCAAAAAGGCGATTATTCCGGGCTTTGCAGTGCGTGCCCGCCGCATTGCGCAGGTGGGCCTGGATCGCACATGGCCTCGTTCGGCGGCACGGGCGGGGGCGTGGCCCGCCCTTCCTCAGCCGCGAATTTTCCGCATCCGCTCGGCGGGCGTGATGATGTCGGTCAGGCGGATGCCGAACTTGTCGTTGACCACCACGACTTCGCCCTGTGCGATCAGCGTGCCGTTGACCAGCACGTCCATCGGCTCCCCGGCGAGGCCGTCCAGTTCCACGACGGAGCCATGCGCGAGTTGCAGCAGGTTGCGGATGGAAATCTTCGTTCGGCCCAGTTCGACGGTAAGCTGGACGGGAATGTCCAGAATCATGTCGAAGTCGTTGAGCGTGCCCGAGCGCGGCGATGTTGCACCGAAGTCCGGGAACAGATGGCTCGCGGGCTTTGCCTGGTACGGTGACTCAGCCGCGGCGGCGGCAAGGTCCGCGGCAACGCGGCGCGCTTCTGCGTCGGTACCGCTTTCGGCGGCCGACTGTTCCATCATCGCTGCGGCCCAGTCGTCTTCGGTGATCTGGTTCTCGATATCGTTGTCAGCCATTCTGGCCTCCGAGTAATGGGGAGTCGGCCTCTTCATTGGCGATGAAGCGCTCGACCTTGACCGCGTAGTTGGTGCCTTGCCGGCCGTAACTGAGTTCCAGTACCGGGGTGCCGTCGACGTCGCCTTGCAGCATTTTTGGGACGTCGATCGGTATGACGTCGCCGACGCGCATGTTGACGATGTCGCGCAACGTGACCTGTGCGGCGCCCAGGTTGCATACCAGTTCGACTTCGGCAGTCTGCAGCTGGCGCGTCAGGAGATTGATCCAGCGGTTGTCCTGACTCAGGTGGTCGCTCTGCATCGTCGAGTAGAGCAGATCGCGGATCGGCTCGACCATCGAATATGGAAAGCAGATGTGCATGTCCGCCTGCGAGCCGCCAAACTCCAGCGAAAAGCTCGCCGAAATCACGATTTCGGAGGGTGTTGCGATGTTGGCGAACTGGGAGTTCATCTCCGAGCGCACGTATTCCATCTCGATTTTGAACACCGGCGCCCAGGCACGCGTGTATTCGGCGAACACCACGCCAAGCATGCCCTGGATGATGCGTTGTTCGGTCGGCGTAAAGTCGCGTCCCTCCACCCGCGAGTGGAAGCGGCCGTCGCCGCCGAACATGTTGTCCACGACCAGGAATACCAGGTTCGGGTCGAACACCACCAGCCCGGTGCCACGCAGCGGCTTCGCGAGCACCAGGTTCAGGTTCGTCGGGACCACGAGGTTGCGGACGAATTCGCCGTATTTCTGCACCTTCACCGGGCCTACCGAGACTTCGGCGTTGCGGTGCATGTAGTTGAACAGTCCGATACGCAGGTAGCGGGCGAAACGCTCGTGGATGAGCTCCATGGTGGGCATGCGCCCACGTACGATGCGCTCCTGCGTTGCCAGGTTGTACGGCCGCACGCCGGACTGTTCGCCCGACTCTTCTTCCAGCTCCTCGGGCTCCCCGGCAACGCCCTTGAGCAGGGCATCGACTTCATCCTGGGAGAGAAAATCGGAAGACATGGCCGTCCGTCTCCTTACTGCACGATGAAAGAATTGAAAAGGACCGCCTGGATTGGGCCGGTCGGTGCCGCGGTAGTTCCCTCCCGCCTTGCCACAGGCGGCGCGCCCAGTACGCGGTTGGTGCGCTCGACGATTTCATCGGCGAGGTCTTCGCGGCCTTCCGTAGTGGCCAGTTCCGAGGGCAGCTTGCTCGACAGTATCAGATTGATCTGATGCCGAATTTCCGGCATGAATCCCTTCAGGCTCTCGCCCGTTCTTGCGTCGACGACGCGCAGTGCCAGCACGACCTGCAGGAAGCGCTCGCCTTCAGCTGGCGCGAGGTTAACTACAAAGGGTTCAAGGGCCACGAAGGTCGGCGGCTTGTTCAGATCCACCACGGCTGTTGCCGGTGCCTTCCCCGCCTGATCGTCTTCCGTGCCAGAACCCTTCTTCAGCAACAATACACCCACCACCGCGGCGATCAGCAGCAGCACTACCAGCACGGCGGCCATAATGATGATGATGAGCTTTTTGCTCCTTTTCGGAGCCGGGGCCTGTTCTTGCGCTGCTGGAGCGGGGGGGGCCTTTGCCATTAACTTCTCCTGTTTCCACAATTGAATTATGCGCGAGAATAACCTCGGCCGAATTGCGGAAAAGTGGGGCAGAGCGGCCCTAATTCAAGCGCTTCAGGCGAAGGTGTCGACCATGCCGCGGCCCGCATGCGACCAGTTGCTTGACGCCGTGCTTGCCATCAGTCCCTCGGGTCCGGCGCTTTCGAGGCCCGAGCCGCGACCCGGGCGCGAACCGCCACTGCCGCTATCCTGCTGTGCACGCTGGTCGCTGGAAGTGCTGACGTTGGCCTGGCCAAGGTTGATGCCGGCTTGCTGCAGTACCTCGCGAAGGCGCGGCATGGCCTGTTCCAGGGCGTCACGGGCGGCAGATGTGGCAGCGATGAAATGTGCAGTGGTCTGGTCGCCGTTGATCTGGATCGAAACTTCAAGTTTACCCAGATGCGCGGGCGTTAGCACGAGTTCCGCCTTCGATTCGTGGCGACCCACCATCCACATCATGCGATTTCCCACATCCTCGGCCCATACCCGCTGTCCGGCTGGCGTGTGCACCGGCAATTGGGGTACCTGCGCTTGTTCGGTCCGAGTGCCGGGGTTGAATGCGGCGGCCTGCAGGCCGGCCGCCTGTGCGTCGGGCGGCAGGGATTGCAGTGCTGCGCCATTTGAGGTGCTGGGCAAAACGGGAACCTGCAGGCGCGCCTTGAGCGCCCCTGCATCTCCGGTCGCCGGTGCGGCGTCGCCTTTCGATGTCCGGCTGGCGAAGGCGCCGAGTTGTTCGCCGAATCCGCCTGCTGGATTGTCCGCCTGTGCGCCGGGCGTGGCCTTGCCGCTGGCTTCGGCGATGAGCTTCTCCAGAACGGATGCCCCCGATTTCTGCGCGTCGGGGTCGAGCAGCTTGTCGGACGTCAATGCACTGTCGGTGCTGGTGCCGGCAAGTGTGGCCGGTAGGGCGGCAACTCCCGGCATGAGGGCGGCAAGGCTTGCCGCCAGGGCAGGATCGACTGCTTGGTCGGGCGCGCTTGGTGTTTCGTCTGCGCCTGCGGATTCGCTTGTCGCTGGCTCGTGTTCGGCGGTTCCGGTTTGTGCGACCTTTGATTCGTCCTCAGCCGAGGGCTCGGGGCGGGATTCGGTTTCGCGTCGTGATTCCGTAGTGGTATCGGTGCGCGGGCGTTCAGCCGCCCGCGTTGGTGTGCGTGCAAGGTCGGCAGCGCGCTCCGGTTCCGGACGGACAGGAGGGCGATCCTCCGCGTTCATGCGGCGTTCCAGCGCGCGCGAGAAGTTGTCGTCCGTGACTTCGTTGCCGGTGGAGCGGTTTTCCTGGGAGGCTCGCTGGAACATCTGCGCTGGCCCCGACGGCGCAGTGGCGCGCAGCATGTTGCTCAATACCGGGTCTGACATGGTGAATTCCCTTTCACGGCTGGTTCTGCCGTGATCACGCAAGGCGTATGCCAGCTTGCAGAACGGGAAATGCCGTTCAGGACTCCTCGGCTTCCCCGCGGTCGCGGTAGCGGTTGGCCGAATGTTCGTCCGATTGATGCTGTTCGACCCGGGCAGCCTTCTTCGCTTCGCCCACTTCGTGCCGCTTTTGCAGCGTATCGAAGGCCTTGACCTTGTTGCGCTGAGTCATCCAGGCATTCTGCCCGGCTGCGGTCAGTTGCCGCGAACGATCGACCTGGGTCTTCTGGATTGCGATGGCTTCGTCAATGCGGCCGATAAACGCACTGAAGTTCCGCCATGCCTCGGGACTGATGCCATTGCGTGCGGCCTCGTGAAAGCGGGACTCATACTCGTCACGATAGTTCTGCAGCAGTTCGAGCTTGCGCGTGCCTTCCTGCTCGCTGGCAATCAACTCGCCAAGGCGGCGCGCCGCGTCGTCCATGCGGTTCTGGCTCAGGTCCAGCAGCGGTTTGAGGGGAAACGGATTGGTCATCGTGAACGTGTCGCCTGTGCCCGATGCCGCCGCAAACCGGCAGTGCACGGAAGTGTTGTACTGCTAATTGTAAGAGGTGATTCGGATTCCCGCTTGTGCGACAAGTCACCCGGTCGCAAACAACGCGTCCAGATGTGCGGTCGCTTGGGTGTAGGTTTCCTGCTCGTTGATGCGTTGCTGCAGGAAGGCCTCGAGCTTGGGGTACATCGCCACCGCCTTGTCGAGCAGCGGGTCGGAGCCGGGCTGGTAAGCGCCGACAGCGATCAGGTCGCGCGAACGCTGATAGCGCGAAAAGAGTTGCTTGAAGCGTCGCACGAGATCGAAGTGCTCCTGGCTGACAAGTCCATGCATCGCGCGGGAGATGGATTGTTCGATGTCGATGGCAGGATAGTGGCCCTGGTCGGCCAGCGAACGCGAGAGCACGAAGTGGCCGTCGAGGATTGCCCGTGCCGAGTCGGCGATCGGATCCTGCTGGTCGTCGCCTTCGGCCAGCACGGTGTAGAACGCCGTGATCGAACCGCTGCCTTCGAGGCCGTTGCCGGCGCGTTCCACCAGCGCAGGCAGGCGCGCGAACACGCTTGGAGGGTAGCCGCGCGTAACCGGTGGTTCGCCGATCGCGAGGGCAATCTCGCGTTGCGCCATCGCATAGCGTGTCAGCGAATCCATGATCAGCAGTACCTGTTTGCCGTGATCGCGGAAATATTCGGCGATGGTGGTGGCGTAGGCAGCACCTTGCAGGCGCATCAGCGGACTGGTATCGGCGGGCGCGGCGACGACGACGGAGCGAGCACGGCCCTCGGCGCCGAGGTTCTGTTCGATGAATTCCTTGACTTCGCGACCCCGCTCGCCGATCAGGCCGACGACGATCACGTCTGCCGCGGTATAGCGGGCCATCATGCCGATCAGTACCGACTTGCCGACGCCGGAACCGGCGAACAGGCCGAGCCGCTGCCCGCGTCCGACCGTGAGCAGTGCGTTGATCGCGCGAATGCCGACATCGAGCGCAGTGTTGATCGGCGCCCGCGTCAGCGGATTGAACGGGCGGCTCTGCAGCGAACGGCTCTCCGCGCTGTCGAGGGGGCCGAGGCCATCGAGCGGACGCCCGGCGCCATCGACCACGCGTCCGAGCAATTTGTCGCCCACCGGCAGGTGTTTGGCGCGATCCGATGTGCGCCGCCGCGGGACCGGTTTGGCGCCAACTGCGAGTCGCGCCGACCGCGGTTCGACCGGCATCACGGGGGCGCCGGGGGCCAGCCCGAACACGTCGTCGGTGGGCATCAGGTACAGCTTGTCGCCATTGAAGCCGACCACTTCCGCTTCGACGGTTGCTCCGCCGCTGGCAGTGATGCGGCAGTCAGCGCCGAGAGGCAGCCGCAGCCCCGCGGCTTCCATCACCAAGCCGTTGATGCGGGTCAGGCGCCCCGACACCTCGAACGGGGAGATCGTACCGAGCAGCCGGCGGTGTTCGGCGAGATAGCTGGTCCAGGCATCGGCGTGGCGCATGGTCAGGCCTTTTCCTCCCATGCCGTGTCGCCGCGGCCGAGGCCTTCGAGGATTCGCCGCCAGCGGGTCTCGAGCGTGGCGTCGATTTCGCCACTGGGTGTGTGCAGGCGGCAGCCGCCGCGGGTGACGCTGTCATCCTCGAGAAGCTGGTGGTGGACGTGTACGGATTGCTCCGCAAGAAACTCGCGAACGAGCGCCATATCGTCCGGATGCACGTGAATGCGCACCTGGGACTGCGGCAACTGGTGAAGTGCTGTCCGCACCGTGTCGTTGATCGTCGACGGATGATCGGCGAGGGTGTGGCGCACCATCTGGCGTGCGATTTCGACCGCGAGCGCGACGACCTCCTCGGCAACGTCCTGGTCCAGGCGTTTGAGCGACTCATCGAGGTCGTTAGCGAGGTCGGCGAGCCGTTCCGCCTGCTGGCGCGCCAGTTCGGCCCCTTCCGCGAAACCGGCGGTGTAGCCCTCGCGGCGCGCATCCTCGTACATCGCTTCGATATCGGCGGCGGTCGGCAGCTGGATTGTCGGCTCCGGTGCCGGCTCGGGAAGTGAGGCCGCGGGCGGTTCGGGTGGAGGAAGTGGCTCGGGCTCCGCCGGTGTCACGTGGACCTGCGCCTGCCCGGGGTCGTCCAACGAGGGCGGCTCCCAGCGCCGGTAGGCCCCCACCGCCTGGTGGCGCGAAATGCTCATGGGCGCCCTCGGCTGTCGTGCTGCGGATGATTGGAGCATTTACACGAAAGCATCTTCGCTTCCCTTGCCGCCCAGCATGATCTGGCCTTCCTCGGCCAGGCGGCGAACGATCTTGAGGATTTCCTTCTGCTCCGCCTCGACTTCCGACAGGCGCACCGGCCCCTTGGATTCGAGATCCTCGCGCAGCATATCGGCTGCGCGCTGGGACATGTTCTTGAAGATCTTTTCGCGCAGTTCGGGGGCTGCACCCTTGAGCGCAGTCACCAGGGAATCCGACTGTACCTCGCGCAGCAGCGTCTGCACGCCGCGATCGTCGATGTCCATGATGTTTTCGAACACGAACATCTCGTCGAGAATCTTCTGTGCGAGTTCCGGGTCGTATTCGCGCACGTTGTCGAGCACGGCCGTCTCCGCGCCCGCGCCGACGAAGTTGAGAATTTCGGCGGCGTGCCTTACACCCCCCATTGACGCTTTCTTGACTGCGGATGCACCCGACAGCATGCGTCCGAGCGCCTCGTTCAGTTCCTTCAATGCGGTCGGCTGAACGCCGTCGAGCGTGGCGATGCGCAGGATCACGTCGTTGCGCAGACGGTCCGGAAACTGTTTGAGGATCTCGCCCGCCTGGTCGAACTCCAGGTGCACGAGAATCGTTGCGATGATCTGCGGGTGTTCATTCTTGATCAGGTCGGCCGCGGTTGCTGCATCCATCCATTTCAGGCTTTCGATACCCGCCGTGTCCGATCCCTGCAATACGCGCGCGATAATGTGACCGGCGCGGTCGTCGCCAAGTGCCTTGGTCAGCATCGCGCGGATCTGTTCCTCGTCCGCTTCGACCGGTGCGCCTTTCAGGTGGTGGGCGTCGAGTTCGTCGAGCACCGCTTCGACACGCGTGCGTTGTTGCGACGGCAGCGTGGCCATCGCCATACCGAGTTTCTGCACTTCCTTCGGTCCCAGCAATTTGAGGACTTCGGCCGCTTCGTCGGAGCCTAGTGCCAGCAGCAGCAGCGCGCTTTTTTCCAGACCTTCTTCAGGCGTGCTCATTTCTTCCCGTCCTCATTGGAACCCATCCATTCCTTGATCAGGTTCGCCACCACCCTCGGATCGGATTTGGCCAGTTCCTTGGCGCGCGCCAGTTTGTCGTCGAAGTTTGACGCAGGGACACCATGCGACAGGCTGACCACTGCATCCTCGTCCTCTTCTTCGGTTTCCGTCGCGGCGGGCGGCGGCGCAACGCTGCGCAGCAAGGGACGGATGACACCGAAGTATACGAAGGCCAGGGCGATCAGAATCACCGCATACTTGAGTGCTTCCTTGCCCAGGTCGACCATCTCGGGATCCTTCCACACCGGCAGCGCCGGCGCCACATCGCCCTTCGCCGTGGTGAACGGGGCACTCGAAACGTTGAGGCTGTCGCCACGCGGTTGGCTGAAACCCATCGCCTCGCGTACCAGGTTGGTGATGCGTGCGATCTCATCGTCAGAGAGCGCGACCGTTCGTGTCACGCCATTAGGCAACGTTTCATTGCGGTGATTCACCACGACGGCGACGGACAACCGGCGCACCTGGCCGAGCGCCTGCCGCGTGTGCTGGATGGTACGGTCGAGTTCGTAGTTGATCGTCGCAGCCCGGTTGCCATTGAATGCGGCAACGGGTCCGGCTGTCGTTCCGCTCGCGACGCTGGGCGAGGTGATCGGCGCCGTCGCCGGCACCGGCGGCTGATTGCTCAGTGCGCCGGGTACGCCCTGCGCAGCGGGATCACGCATGCCCTGTTCATTGGTCTGCTGACTGCGGATGGCCTGATCGGGCGAGGGGTTCGGTTTGAAGGTTTCGGCGGTCGCCTCGACCTGGTTGAAATCGACGTCGGCGGTGACTTGTGCCTTGAAGTTTTCCGCCCCCACGATCGGGTTCAGGATCGTTTCGATGCGGCGGATATAGCCGGATTCGACCTCGCGCACATAGCTCAGTTGAGTTGCGTCCAGACCTGCAGTGCGCAGGGGGTCGGCCCGATGGGTGAGCAGCGTGCCGTTCTGGTCGACCACGCTGACGCGATCATTGGCTAGTTGCGGCACGCTGGATGCGATCAGATGCACGACGCCCGCCACCTGCGTGGCGTCCATGTTGCGTCCCGGGTGAAGATTCACCATAACCGAAGCGGTGGGCTTCTGTTCGTCGCGCAGGAAGCCGGACTGCTTCGGAATTGCCAGATGCACGCGCGCCGATGCGACCGACGCAATCGACTGGATCGTGCGTGCCAGCTCACCTTCGAGCGCGCGCTGGAAATTCACCTGCTCATGAAACTGCGATACGCCGAGCTTCTGATTCTCCATCAGCTCGAAACCGACCAGACCGCCTTTCGGCAGGCCTTGGGCGGCAAGGCGCAGGCGAACGTCGTGCACCATCTGCGAGGGGATCAGGATCGCGCCGCCGCCGGGCGAAAAACGGTAGGGCACGTTCTGCTGCTGCAAGGCGGTGACGATGGCGCCGCCGTCGCGCTCTTCCAGGTTGGAAAACAGCACGGCGTAGTCGGGCGCGCGTGTCCATAGCCACACGCCGACCAGCATCGCCACGGCGATGGCAATGGCGGCCGCAGCCGCGAGTTTCTGACGCTGGCTCAATTCATTGAAGCGCTGCAACGCCTGCTGGGCCGGCAGTGGCGTTCCCCGCGCTGCGGCGGTGTCGGCGGTAGCCATGGTCGAGTCCTTGAATTACGTCACATTTTCCGATGACCGCATTGTCCGTCCGCGAAGGCAAATCGTGCGAGTGGAAAAGCGGCATTTTTTGCCGCCTATTTGCCGGTTACCATAGACCCACCACGGCTTAATCTGCCAGCCGTGAAATCGGATCTGCACGCCATGTCTGCTGACTCGCCATCTCCCGGTACGCCGGCCGGGCCCGCGCCTGGTGCGCCACAGCGCCTTGACGCCGCGCAGCTGGCCGAAGCATTTGCGATGTTCTCGCGTGCATCCGAAGAGTTGTCGACCGCCTACAACGCGCTGCAGGGACAGGTCGCGCAACTTACCGAGCGGCTCACCGTGCTGCTTGGTGCGCTGCCGGCGGGGGTGGTGATGCTCGACCGCGGCGGTCATGTCGTGCAGTTCAATCGCGCCGCGGAAAGCCTGTTGGGTACGGGGCTTGCCGGCCGGTGCTGGGATGAGCTGGCCGTTCGACTGATCGCTACCGAAACGCCGGGCGAACTCAATCTTGGCGACGAAGTGGGGGCACGGCGCGTCTCGCTCTCCGAGGCGGCACTGGAGTCCGGAGAAGGGCGCATCATCCTGCTTCACGATGTCACCGATACCCACCGCATGCGCCTGCAGGCCGAGCGTAACGAGCGGCTCGCCGCGATGGGCGAGATGGTCGCCGGCCTGGCGCACCAGCTGCGCACGCCGCTGGCCGCGGCACTGTTGTATACGGGGAACCTGCGTCAGCCCGAACTCGCCCCCGCCGACCGTACACGGGTGGCCGACCGTGCCATCGAGCGCCTGCGTTATCTGGAACGCCTGATTCGCGACATGCTGCTGTTTGCGCGCGGAGACAGTCTCGGGCGACAGCGCTTCGGCATCTGTGATCTGGTCGGCGAGCTCGTGCACACCCTCGAACCGCTGGCGCGCGCACGTCAGATCGAGTTCTCCTCGCACTGCGACTGCGGCGAACTGACCTTGCTGGGTGACCGCAAGGCGCTCGGAGGGGCACTCACCAACCTGCTGGAGAACGCCATCCAGGCCACCGATGCCGCGGGCAGCGTGGCGCTTGCGGCAACGCTCGAAGGCGAGAGCGTGTGTTTCCGCGTCAGCGACAACGGCCGCGGCATCGAGGCGGCACACCAGACACGCTTGTTCGACCCCTTCTTCACCACCCGGGCAGACGGTACCGGCCTCGGGCTGGCGATTGCGCGCGGGGTTGCACGTGGTCACGGCGGTGACATCGCGGTCGAATCCAGCCTGGGCAAAGGGTCGCTGTTTACCCTTAGCTTGCCGCTGCTGCGCCCCGAAGAGGGCGAATCGGGACAGAACTCCAAGGACTTCACATGATCGAAAAGATCAATATTCTGGTCGTCGAGGACGACGCCGCGCTGCGCGATGCCGTGTGCCTGACGCTGGAAATGGGCGGCCATCGCGTCACCGGCGTGGACGGCGGCCCGTCTGCGCTGATCGAAATCGGTCGCCAGGCGTTCAACCTCGTCGTAAGCGACCTGCGCATGCAGCCGATGGACGGATTGCAACTGCTCGGCGAAATCCGCTCGCGCCTGCCGCAATTGCCGGTATTGTTGATGACTGCTTACGGCGAGGTGGACAAGGCAGTCTCGGCAATGCGCGGTGGTGCCTGCGACTTCCTGATGAAGCCCTTCGAGCCGGAAGTGCTGCTGGAGCATGTCCGGCGCTATGCCGCCCAGCCGCCCAGCGCCGATGACATGGTCGCCGACGATCCGCATACGCGCAATCTGCTGGCGATGGCCGCGCGTGTGGCCGACACCGATGCAACCGTCCTCCTTACCGGCGAATCGGGCACCGGCAAGGAAGTGTTCGCGCGCTACATCCACGTCCATTCGTCACGCCGCGGCGGGCCCTTCGTGGCGATCAATTGCGCAGCGATTCCCGAGAACCTGCTCGAAGCCACACTGTTCGGCTACGAGAAAGGCGCCTTTACGGGGGCGCAGACGGCCCAGCCGGGCAAGTTCGAGCAGGCGCAGGATGGCACCATCCTGCTCGACGAAATTTCGGAAATGCCGCTGGGCCTGCAGGCAAAGCTGTTGCGCGTACTGCAGGAGCGCGAGGTCGAGCGCGTCGGCGGCAAGAAGCCGGTGAGCCTGGACATCCGGGTGCTAGCGACCAGCAACCGCGACATGGTGCGTGAAGTTGCCGCCGGGCGTTTCCGCGAGGACCTGTATTACCGCCTCAATGTATTTCCGCTCGTTATCCCCGGTCTGCGAGAGCGCCCGGGCGACATCCTGCCGCTTGCGCGGCATTTTCTTTCCCGTCACGGCGAAGTGCTCAAGCGGCGCGCGCGCCTCAGCCCCGAAGCCGAGCAGTTGCTCGTGTGCCACGCCTGGCCGGGCAACGTACGTGAGCTGGAGAACGCGATGCAGCGCGCGCTGATCCTGGCTGGCGGCGATACGATCACCGCCGATACCGTGCATCTGTGCTTGCCCAACTGGGTGGCAGCCGGACCCTCGACCCCCGCAGACTCGGCTCCTCGTGCTGGCGCAGCTGTTCTACCGGCAAGTCTTGCCGCGCATTCGGAAAATATTGCCGTTTTGGGACGGTCGCAAGCGGTAGAAAAGGATCTGGCACGCCCCGCAAACATGAAGGATCTCGAGCGCGAGCACATTCTGGCGACGCTGCGAGAGGTGGGTGGCTCGCGCAAGCGCGCTGTCGAAAAGCTTGGCATTTCGGAACGAACCTTGCGTTACAAACTCCAGCAGTACCGCGACGAAGGGCATGAGGTGTAAGCGTAATCTGGAGCGCCGCGACGGCTTCGCTGTATCCGGATAAGCCTGCGTCTGGTGCCAGCGTGTGGCGTGGCCGAATTTTGTCCATGCGCCCTATTGGCATGGCGATTGCTCTGCTAGACTGGGAGCAACGGATACTCGGTCTCAGGGGTCGAGATTATGGATACGCGTGGAATTGATCAGATGATTGGCGAGTTGCGCTCCACGGCGCAAACCGCGGCAGGCAAGTCGGCAGCGCAAAGCACGCCGGCCGCTGGTGGCGTTGACTTCGCCGAAGTGCTGCAGGGTGCCCTCAAGGACGTGAGCGCCGCGCAACAGGAAGCCCGTGGAATGGCGCAGGAATTTTCCACCGGCGATCCGAACGTCAACCTTCAGGATGTGATGGTGAACCTGCAAAAGGCCAGCCTGTCATTCCAGCAGATGGTCCAGGTGCGTAACCGTCTGGTGACGGCGTATCAGGACATCATGAATATGCCGGTTTAGTTTTGCCTGGATTCAGGAAAAATGGCCGCTCGATGAGCGGCTCTTTTTTTGTTCCGTGTTTGCGTGCGGCGGAGGCCCTCAGCCGGGTTCCCGGGTCTTGCGCTCGCGCTCGAGCTTGAACATGTAGCGCTGGATGCGCGCCGTCATCTGGCTCGACAGCCCGATGAATTCGCACCCGGCACGCATCACCTTCACGCCATTCGGCCTTTCGACCTGAAACAGGTTGCGCACTTTCAGTCGCACGGCCAATGGCTCACCGTCTGGCAGCTTGAGACTGCACTGACTGAATTCCGCTCCCGGTTCAAACGAAATATCGTCCGGCGGTACGGCAATGGCCAGACCGCCACCGCTGATATCCAGGATCCGCACCGGGATGGATTTCTTGCGCCCATCCGGCAACTCCTGTGCGATCGAGCAAATCAGTGGATCCGATTGCGGCGTGGAAAGGCGGAAATACTCCCGGCGTTGCAGGCGCAGGATACTGTCCGGAATCGCCGCACACAGGGCGGGCCGGTTCTCGTACACGGTGCATGCTGGTGCAACCAGTGCGAACTGCAACCTGACGTTGTCCAGGCGCGTCGTGCAGACGACTTGCGCAGCGTTCCCAGCGCGAGCGGTGAGCGCCTCGTCGGGGCTGGCGTCGATGATCAGCGATCCGCCATCCGGGGTTACCGCCAGCGCCACCGTGATGAATGACGGTCCGCGATCGACATATGCGGTGAGCAGCACCCGCTTTTCGATCAGTGCGTTGAGCAATTGCAGAATCTCGCGCCGGTCGTGCACGGCATAGCGTGCAAATGTCTCCGGATTAAGGGGTTGCAGCGGGTTGGTGTCGTCGGACTGGTCGCGCATGCGAAACGGAAGCGAATCCAAAGACCGATTTATAACATGGACTATGGCCTGCGGGGCTCAGCGGCCAAGGCTTCTGCGCCTGGGAGCGTATTCCCGGGACGTCCTCCCTGTTCGATCCGATAGATCCATGCCAGTAATTCGGCAATTGCTACGTAGAGTTCCGGCGGAATGCGCGCGTCAAGGTCGACCTGCATCAGCAGTCCCACCAATTCGGGGGATTCGTGCACGAAGACACCGGCTTCCTGTGCGCGTTCGATGATCTCGCGGGCAATCAGGCCGCGGCCTTTTGCCACCACCCGCGGGGCACCGTCGCCGTTGCTGTATTTCAGCGCGACGGCTTCGCCGCGCATGACATCGGCGCGTTCATCGTCCGGCATCACGACGCTCCGCGACGAATCCGGTGAGGGGGACGTTTGCCGCCGACAGGGCTGCGTCCAGCTGTTGCCGTCCCTCGTCGAGCGCCTTGACGGTATCGGCATCGTCGGCTTGCAGGCGAAGGGCCACGCCAGCGGGGGTCAGGATGAGCCGCGCTTCCACCCCGCCCAGCCGCGGCAGGCTCAGGCGCACGGTGGTGTTCCACTCGGTGGGCGCGTCACCGGCGTCACCCTGATGATCGCGCTGCGGATCCTCGATTTCCCATTCCATTGCCTGACCCGGCCACACTTGGCCCTGCCAAACGTAATTCTGCGTGGCCATGGCGTCGAGCTGCTGATGTACCACCGGTATCAGGCGTTCGGGTACTACGGTGGCGCGTGATGGACCGCCCTGGGGCTGCGCATTCGGATTGCTCGCCCCCTCAGCGCCGTCGGTAGCCTCCGCCGCCGAGGACGTCGCTTGAGACATCACGGACGCGCCTGCCTCGGGAGTCGGTCGAAGGAGGCTGAGAAGTCGCCCGTCGGTCGTCCGCCCGGGCTCCGGCGTGTCGCCAGCCTGCGCGCGCGCGGGTGATTGTTGCCCTTGGGGTTCCTGGAGCAAGGCGGCCGTATCGACTTTCCCGGAAATCCATTGCAACTGGTGCGACTCGTAAAACAAGCCGCTCTGCGCGATTGCCTGGCGCAGCACCGTCGCGAGCGCTGCGCCGTTGTTCGCCGGTGGCGCGTTGAGGAGGGGTTTGCCGGCGGCCAGCGTGGCGGGGGGGGAGTCGGGTTGTCCGGTCAGCAGGAATCCGATCAGTCGCCCGACCGCGCTCAGGTTCGGGCGGCTCGCGTCGGCGCTGGCCGTTGCGCTGGCCAGTCCAGGCTGGGCAAGTTGCGCAAATACCGCCTTTGGTGTGCTCTGGGTGACAACCAGTTCCAGTGTATCGCCGGCCTTGGCTGCGTGATTGAGGGCCAAGGTGTAGCTCTTGCCGGCGACAATGGCCTGAAAGGTGCCGTCGGGCAAGCTGCGTTGAAGGGTGGCAGTGAACTTCTCGCCCGCCGCCAGCTCCGGCAGCCGCGCCTGGATCTCGCGGACACGCGCCGGTCCGTGGATCGGTGGTTCGCTGTCGAACAGGCTCGCCTCGGTCAGCATGCGGAGGCGGGCGGCGAGATCGGACGGGATCATCGTTATCGCTCCTCTACGCTAAGACCGCCCGGGAGGCGCTCAGATCCTCAGGGGCCGTAGGCGGCCCGCACCGCGCGTTCGAGGGCCGTGCCGGAGAGCAGCTTGCGGGTGCTCGCGAGCCATGGCTCGACATGACGCCGGATCTCCCGGTCGTTCTCGAGCATGCCGGCGATCAGTGAGGCCTTGTGCTCCTGTTCCGCGCGGCTCAATTTCGCGTTCTCGCGCGGGTCCGGTTCGATCCGCATCAACTCGTTCCGGATTTGCCCCATCTCCCGCTCCAACTCGGCGAGCCGGTCCCAGTCGTTGGCGCGTGCCACTTCGAGCATGGTGGTCGATATCGTGCTCATCGATTCGAACAGCGCGAGCGTGTTCATGATGGGCTCACGCGGCGGCGCTGGCACGCGCGGGGGAGATGCCTTCCCAGGCTTCTCGCAGGGTGTGCAGCAAGCCGCTGACCTCGGCCAGCGCGGGCTGGCTGCTATGCAGATTGGCGTAGAGCAGGCGTTCACTCATGTAGACGTACAAAGCCCCCAGTCGCTCGGCAATCTCTCCGCCGGCGCTCGGGTCGAGACTGGCATTCAAGCCGTTGAGGATGATCTCGATGGCTTTCGAGATGGACTGGCCCTTGGCGGCGATATCGTTCCGCTCGATCGCTGCCGTGGCGGTCGCGATGGAAAGGATCGCGCCGTCGAACAGCATCAGGATCAGCTTGTGCGGATCGGCCGTGCTTACGCCGGTTTCGATGCCGACCTGCGCATAGGCGGCGGCGCGGTTGGGAAATGAACCGAACATAGGTTTCGTTCCTTATTACTGGTTGGCGCCGGGCAGATTTGCCAGTTGCTGCGTCAGGAAATTACCGGTCTGTGTCATGCTGGCCATCATCGTATCCAGGGCTGTAAATTGCGCCGTGTAGCGGGCCTCGATGCGCTCAAGCCGAAATTCAAGTGCCTCCTTGCGGGCATCGAGCGCCTTGATCGAGCGGTTGATGCCGTCGGTCCGCGAAGTCAGGAGGCCATCCGATTCCAGCATGCTGGTCAGCGTGTCGCCAAGGGTCTTCGCGTAACCACTGATGGTCCCGTTGCCGCCAAACAGTTCGGCAACGTTCTTGGTCGGGTCGGCGAGCGCAGCGGTGAGCTTGGTGTCATCGATCGACAGGCTGCCGTCCGCCTTGAACGATAGTCCGATATCCGACAACGCCGTTGCACCGGTCAGGCCGGTGAGCGGATCGCGAAAAACGTCGCGTACCTGATTGCGGATTGATCGGATTGCCGAATCGCCATTGAGGGTGCCGGCTTTCTTCGTTTCTGCGTTGTATGCGGACTGATCGCGCAGCAGCTTGTTAACTTCGTTGTATGCCGCGACGAAATCATTGATTGCGGTTTTTGCCACCTCGTCATTGCGGGCAACCGTAATCGTCGTGGCAGCACCCATGCCTTTCGTGAGGTTAAGCGTCACACCATCGATGACGTCGGTCAGCGTGTTGCTGCTGCGCGTTACCGCGATCCCGTCGATGGTCAGGCTGGCATCCTGTGCCGCCTGGATGGAGCCCAGGGTACTGCCTCCGGGATTACCGGCGTCGAAGCTGAAACCGGCGAGCCCACCGGAGCCCGAGATCTGGAAGGCCTTGGCCGCACCGCTTGCATCGCCGCTGATCACGAGCTGGTCTACGGTGCCATTGTTGATCACTCTTGCGGTCACCCCGGTCTTTGCCGCATTGATCGCGTCGCGCAATTCGGCGAGCGTGCTGCCGGCAGCCAGGGTGACGGTCTTGGCGCCCGAGCCGTCCGGCGTAAACGCCCCGCCGGCGTCGTAGCTGCCAAAGGTGATCGTCAGGTCACCGGCGCCCACCGTCGGTTCGGTGATGGCACTGCTCGCTACCCGCTGGGCGTAGGCGAGCTTGTCGACTTGAATCGAATAGACACCGGGGGTCGCCGACGCCGATGAAGTCGCAGACAGGACCGTGGCATCGGCAATGCTTGCCTTGGTTGCGGAAAAGTTCGTCGAGGTCGTGAGCGCCTTCGCCGCATCCTGCAACTTGGACAGTGCACTCTTGACCTGCCCATAGGCCGAAAGGCGTGCCTGAAAACTGGTTTGTTGCGACTCAAGCCGTGCAAGGGGCTGGCGTTCGACCGCCATCAGCTGGCTGATGATGCTCCGGATATCCAGTCCGGAACCGACTCCGGGTGCGCTGATTGCCATGATGTAAACCTCCTCGGACGGCTCAGGCTTCCTGCTTGATCAGCAGCCCCTGCAGTTTGTCGATCGCCTGCGCGATCTTAAGTATGTCTTCCGACGGAATCTGCCGGATCATCTCGTTCGTTTCAGTATCCATGACCTTGATCACCGTGCGTCCGGTGTCCTGGTCTAGCGAAAAATGCAAACTCTGTGCCACCGGTTTGACCGCTTCGCGGACTTCGTCGAGCGCCTTGAGTATCTCTTCATTTCCAGGCGTTGCGGCGGGCGCCGTGGGAGCGTCGACCGGCTGGACGGGGCGGGATTCGCCGCTGGCCGCGATCGCGCCGCTGATCGGCGACGTCGCCGTATCGCTCGCGCGCTGCGGAGGCTGCACTACCGCGGGTGGCGCGGCGGTTACAGACTGGATGGACATGATATCCCCCTGATGGACTAACGGCGCGGGGCATTTTCATGCGCCGCGCCGGTGTTGCAGGTCAGATCGACTTCAGCTTAGCGGAGCAGCGAGAGCACGTTCTGCGGCAGCGAGTTCGCCTGGGCGAGCATCGCGGTACCGGCCTGCTGCAGAATCTGGGTACGCGACAGGTTCGCGGTTTCGGAGGCGAAGTCGGCATCGATGATCCGACCGCGGGCGGCAGCCTGGTTCTCTGCGCTGGTCTGCAGGTTGGCGATCGCCAGCCCGAAGCGGCTCTGTGCGGCGCCGTAGTCCGCGCGGTCGCCGTTGATCACATCCAGCTTGGTGTCGATTGCCCCGATTGCCGTATTGGCGTTCGCTGCGCTCAGGAGATCACCCGCAACCGTGGTCACTGCGGCTGTGGTGATGGTCAGGGTGTCGCCAACGTTGGCGCCCACCTGGAAGACCTGAGCACCGGCGTCGCCGTCGATAATCGCGAGACCGTTGAACTTGGTTTGCGTTGCGATATCGGTGATTTCTGCGGAGAGGGCCTGATATTCGGCATCCAGGCTGGTACGGTCAGCTAACGTGTTGCTGCCGTTGGCCGACTGAACGGCGAGTTCGCGCATGCGCTGCAGGGCATCGGTCACCGCACCAAGCGCGCCTTCCGCCGTTTGTGCCAGAGACACACCGTCGCTGGCGTTGCGGATCGCAACGTTGAGGCCGCGAACCTGGGCGTTCATGCGCTCCGAAATCGCGAGGCCGGCGGCATCGTCCTTTGCGCTATTGACACGAAGGCCGGAAGACAGGCGCTGAAGCGAGGTCGCGAGTGAACTCTGTGAAGTGCTCAGGTTGCGTTGTGCATTGAGGGACGCAACGTTGGTGTTGATCGTCATTGCCATGATATTTCTCCTTAGCGAGAGAGGTGTTTCGTTATCCCGGCGTCCTGCCCTGTTTGCATCTTGGTCGGGGCGATGTGTGTGCCGTTGATTCAATTAACGGAGGCACCCCGGAAAACTTTAGGCGATTTTGTGGTTTCTTCTTTTGCCGATTTCCTGCACCCCATCGAGCGGAGTGTGAGCCGTTACAAGCGTCCGTCCGGCCCCGTTAGGGAGAGTACGACAGCATACACCTGCAGTCAGTGCGCGGCCGATGCATACGCGGGCTGGCGGCAGTTCAGGTCGCGGGGTTGGCGATGACCTTGTTCTTGCCGGTTTGCTTCGCCTGGTACATCGCGTCGTCGGCGCGCTTGATGACGGCATCCATGCTTTCCTGCGGATTCCATTCGGTTACGCCGGCGCTGAAGGTTATCAGCACCCTGTTTTCGTCCGCGAGGAAGAAGTTGCGTGTGAGTTCGCGCTGCAGGCGGACGAGTGCGGTCTGCGCTTGCTCGAGGTTGGTGTCGGGGTAGAGCAGGATGAATTCCTCGCCGCCGTGGCGGGCCAGGGTGTCCTGCGGGCGCAGGTTCTGGCGGACGATGGTGGCGAGGTGGATGAGGGCATCGTCGCCGGTCTTGTGGCCGTGGCGATCGTTGAGCTGTTTGAAGTTGTCGAGGTCGAGCAGTGCCAGGCTCAGCGGGCTGCCGTGGCGACGGGCGCGGGCGGATTCCTTGTCGAAGGTTTCTTCCAGCCCGCGGCGGTTGAGGGCGCCCGTAAGCTGGTCGTGGCGCATCAGGCGGCTAGTCTCGTCGAGCTGTTGTTGCAGCTCGTTCATGCGGGCTTCGGCTTCGCGGGCGCGCTCGCGTGTGGCCTGGAGTTCATCGCGTGAGCGGCGGGCTTCGTCGCGCATCGCAAGGGATTCACGCATGACCTCGCCGAGCACGCCACTGATTTCGGTGATGTCGCGTGCGGCGGATATCTTGTCGGCGCATTCGCCGATGCGGTCGTGGTAGGTGCTGGTGGTCTCGGCAAAGCTGGCGAGGTGGTCGACGAAGCCGGCGAGCATTTCCTTGAGCGAGCGCTGGGCTTCGGAGTGGTTGTGCTTGAGCTGGCTTTGCTTGTAGATGACTTCCTTGAGGCGGCGTTCGGCGTCGTCGATGAGACGCACGTTTGCCGGTTTGCCGACGATCTCGCGCAGGACTTCGATCTGGCCGTGCAGCCAGAGGTCGTCGATGACGAGTTGATCGATGTTCTCGAGCAGCAGGCGCAGCAGGTTGAGCAGGCCGGCGTTCACCTCGGCTCGGTCGCCGGCGGTCATTTCGAGGCGGTAGGCGAATTTCCGCAGCTGGATGGCGAGCGTTTGCAGATCGTCGGGGCTGCTGGCAGCCTTCACCGCGCGCGCGAATCCTGCTGCATCGCGCGAGACTTCGGGTTGGTCGGCGAGTAGCGCAGGGACGACCGATTCGAGCGCGAGCAGCAGGAGTTCGCGCAGGCTGGTCAGGAGATCCCCTGCTTCGCCCGCAGCAACGTGCCGGATGTCCGGTGCGGTGGCGGCGGGTGGGGTGAGTGGCGCCGTTGCGGGTGTCGTGGTCGTTGCGCCAAGTGCTGAAGGTGGGGCAATGGCCGCGGGACTATCCCGTCCCGGTGCGCTTTCGGGATCTTTCGGGGCTTGCGCCCACGAGCGCACCAGCCCGTGCAGGCGAGCGTAGAGCGTGGCCGGGTCGTTGGCGGTGAAGACGCGATCGAGCGATTCGCGTTTTCGTGCCGTGGTCCAGCCGATCTGGCGTGCCTCCCACTGCCGCAGCAGGTTTGAAATCAGTTCGTTCCAGGCTTGCGGCTGTTCGACCTTGAAACTGGCGAGGTACTGCGCCAGAGCCTGGTTGCCGGCTTCGGGATTGCCTTCGGCGAGTGCCTGGTCGAGTTGGCGGGCGAGCCGGGTGCGTTCGGCCGTATCGCGCGGAATCTGGCGCGCCAGGGCTTTGACGAACTTCTCCGGGAAGGGGCCTTCGTCATCTGGTGTTCCGGCAACTTCGTGATAGAGCGTGCGAAAGTTGTCCGGAGTGGGGGGGATGCGGCGCGCAGCGAACAGTCGCAGCACTTCGCGGGCAATTTCCGAAGGCTGGGTGGGGGCGGGCATCGGCGACAGATCTCGTGCAGGCGGCGGAAGTGGCGATTATAGGGGCATCGCCGCCATACCGGTCCGGCCGGTGGGGTCTTTCGCGACCAGTTCGAAGCAGTGCTGCGCCCGTGGGATGGAGCAGGCGAGCCAGGAGCGGCTTTTGCCGCAAACGGGCTGTCTTAGCGTGTTCACGGCTGAGGCAGCCCTTCCACGGTGGTGCTATACGAAATCCATGGATTGAGCCGCCGAGAAGAGGCGGTTCAGCCGTGCTTATCCCTCGTCGAAGGTCGCGTGCGCCTGCATGCGCATCAACCACACGGCGAAGATCGTCGCTGCGGCGAGCGTCGAGGCCTCGACAACGCGACCGGTGCCGAGCATGAGGCCGGAGGCGCCACCACAACCCATCAGCA
Organism: Aromatoleum diolicum; assembly: GCF_012910955.1. GTDB lineage: Bacteria > Pseudomonadota > Gammaproteobacteria > Burkholderiales > Rhodocyclaceae > Aromatoleum > Aromatoleum diolicum. The sequence goes on along the minus strand of NZ_WTVQ01000031.1, from coordinate 35,086 downwards.
GTCGATTGATCCACAGTTCCATGTCGGTCTCCATCGGAATGGCCCTTCTTGCGGGGCCGAGTTTGTCGAGTGCTGTAATTATATACAGTACTCGGCGCGGCGAGCAAGCTTGAAGTGAATACGCCGATTGGGCGGGGGTGCGTTGCCGGCGGACGGGACGGTCGAACCGCCGGATGCCGGAAATGAAAAGGGGCGCCGAAGCGCCCCTTGAACCTGCTCTGTGTGTTGCTTACTTCTTGCGTGGTGCCGGTACGTCGGTGCAGCTGCCGTGCGCAACTTCCGCCGCCATGCCGACCGTCTCACCCAGCGTCGGGTGCGGGTGGATGGTCTTGCCGATGTCCACCGCGTCCGCGCCCATCTCGATCGCCAGACACACTTCACCGATCATGTCACCGGCCGACGGGCCGACGATCGCGCCACCAATGACGCGGTGCGTTTCGGCGTCGAAGATCAGTTTGGTGAAGCCGTAGTCGGCGCCGTTGGCGATCGCGCGGCCGGAGGCGGCCCACGGGAACTTCGCGGTCTCGACCTTGCGGCCTTCCTTCTTCGCCTGCTCTTCGGTGTAGCCTACCCACGCCACTTCGGGGTGGGTGTAGGCGACGCCGGGGATCACAGTGGCGTCGAAGGCGGACTTCTGGCCGGCCGCGACTTCCGCCGCGACATGCGCCTCATGCACGGCCTTGTGCGCGAGCATCGGATTGCCGACAACGTCGCCGATGGCGAAGATGTTCGGCACGTTGGTGCGCATCTGCGCGTCGACCGGGATGAAACCGCGATCCGTGACGACGACGCCCGCCTTCTCGGCACCGATCTTCTTGCCGTTCGGGCTGCGGCCGGCGGCCTGCAGGATCATGTCGTAACGCTGCGCACCGGCAGGTGCCTTCTCGCCTTCGAAGGTGACCCACAGGCCGTCTTCCTTCGCCTCGACGGCGACGGTCTTGGTCTTGAGCATGATGCTGTCGAAGCGCTGGGCGTTCTGCTTTTCCCACACCTTGACGGCGTCGCGGTCCGGCCCTTGCATGAGGGCGTCGAGCATCTCGACGACGTCGACACGGGTGCCGAGCGTCGAATACACGGTTGCCATTTCGAGACCGATGATGCCGCCGCCGATGACCAGCATCTTCGCCGGCACCTGACGCAGCTCCAGCGCGCCGGTCGAATCGACGATGCGCGGGTCGCGCGGGATGAAGGGCAGGTGCACCGCGGCCGAACCCGCAGCGATGATGCACTGCTTGAACTTGATGACCTTCTTCTCGCCAGTCTTGTCCTGCGCGTCGCCGCTGGTGACTTCGACTTCGATGTGGTTCGGGTCGAGGAAGCTGCCGTAGCCGCGCACGATGTCGACCTTGCGGCCCTTGGCCATGCCGGCGAGACCGCCGGTGAGCTTGCCGACGATCTTGTCCTTGTGGGCGCGCAGTGCGTCGATATCGACGGTGGGCTTGGCGAACGTGATGCCGACGGCGGACATGTGTTCGGCCTCGTCCATCACCGCAGCGACGTGCAGCAGCGCCTTCGACGGGATGCAGCCGACGTTCAGGCACACGCCGCCGAGGGTTGCGTAACGCTCGACGATGACGGTCTTGAGACCGAGGTCGGCGGAGCGGAATGCGGCGGAGTAGCCACCAGGGCCGGCGCCGAGCACGAGCATGTCGCACTCGATGTCGGCAGCGCCAGCGTGGCTCGCAGCGGTGGGGGCGGCAACCGCTGCTGCTGCTGCTGTGGGTGCAGCCGGGGCCGCGGCGGGAGCAGGCGCTGCTGCGGCCGGCGCTGCGGCGGCTACGCCGGCCGACTCAAGCTTCAGCAGCACGGCACCTTCGGCAACGCGGTCGCCGATCTTCACCAGAACTTCGGTGACGACACCGGCGGCCGACGACGGCACATCCATCGTCGCCTTGTCCGATTCGAGGGTGCAGATCGCGTCGTCGACGGCGATGGTGTCGCCGGCCTTCACGAACAGTTCGATGACGGGGACGGAATCGAAATCGCCGATATCCGGAACCTTGACTTCAACTTGGCTCATGTTGCGGCCTCCTTACAGCATGACCCGACGGAAGTCGGCCAGCAGTTGGGCGAGATACACGTTGAAGCGGGTTGCCAGCGCACCGTCGATGACGCGGTGGTCGGCGGTCAGCGACATCGGCAGGGTCAGGCGCGGCACGAACTGCTTGCCGTCCCACACCGGCTTCATCACCGACTTGTTGACGCCGAGGATCGCGACTTCCGGCGCATTGACGATCGGCGCGAAGTAGGTGCCGCCGATGCCGCCCAGCGACGAGATCGTGAAGCACGCGCCGGACATGTCGGCCGGGCCGAGCTTGCCGTCACGCGCCTTCTTCGCCAGTTCGCCGGATTCCGCGGCGATCTCGAACACGCTCTTCTTGTCGGCGTTCTTGATGACCGGCACGACCAGGCCGTTCGGGGTGTCCGCGGCGAAGGCGATGTTGAAGTACTTCTTGTAGACTAGGCTCAGTTCACCACCACTCGCGTCGAGCGAGGTGTTGAACTCGGGGAATTCCTGCAGCGCGCGCACCGAGGCCTTGACGATGAAGGCGAGCATCGTGAGCTTCTTGCCGGACTTCTCGAACTCCTTGTTCATCTGGACGCGGAAGGCTTCCAGATCGGTGATGTCGGCGTCTTCGTGATAGGTCACCGCCGGGATCATCGCCCAGTTGCGGGCGAGGTTCTGGCCGGAGATCTTCTTGATGCGCGACAGCGGCTTCGATTCGACCTCGCCGAATTTGGCGAAATCGACCTTCGGCCACGGCAGCAGGTCGAGACCTCCGCCCAGGCTGCCGACTGCGGCAGCTGCCGCGGACTTGCCCGGCACGACGCCGGTCTGCATTGCGCCCTTGATGAAGGCGGTGACGTCTTCCTTGAGGATGCGGCCTTTCGGCCCGGTGGCCTTGACCTGGGCGAGATCGACGCCGAGTTCGCGGCCGTAGGCACGCACCGACGGGCTTGCATGAACCTTGCCACCGAGCGTGACCGCCGACGGTGCGGCGACGACGATGGCCGGGGCCGACAGGGCCGACTGGCCGAACGCGGCCGTCGAGGCCGCCGGGGTGACGCCCGACGAGGCGGGCGCCGGCGCCGACGGTGCCGGTGCGGCTGCGGCCGACGCTGCGCCCGCGCCTTCGAGGACGATCAGCACGTTGCCCTGCGACACCTTGTCGCCGAGCTTGACTTTCACTTCCTTGACGACGCCAGCGGCCGAGGACGGCACGTCCATCGTCGCCTTGTCGGATTCGAGTGTCGCAATGGCGTCGTCGACCTTGATGGTGTCGCCGACCTTTACGAACAGCTCGATCACCGGCACGTCGGAGAAGTCGCCGATGTCGGGCACCGTGACTTCGATCGGGCCGGCGGCAGCTGGCGCTGCCGCGGCTGCGACGGCCGGAGCTACAGTCGCGGCGGCTGCCGCGGCCGGCGCCGCCGGGGCCACGGCTACGGGAGCCGGAGCGGCGGGCGCCGCGGCAACTGCGGCGTCAGCGGCCTCGACGCGGATCAGCACGGTGCCTTCGGCAACCTTATCGCCGAGGCTCACCAGCACTTCCTTGACGACACCGGCCGCCGAGGACGGCACATCCATCGTCGCCTTGTCGGATTCCAGCGTCGCGATCGCGTCTTCGACCTTGATCGTGTCGCCGACCTTGACGAACAGTTCGATCACCGGCACTTCGTCGAAATCGCCGATGTCCGGAACTTTTACTTCTACGAGTTGGCTCATGTTTTTATCTCCCTCGGCGTTCAGACGGTCATCGGGTTCGGCTTGTTCGGATCGAGCTGATACTTCAGCAGCGCGGCGGCTACCTTGTCGCGTTCGATCAGGCCGTCATCGGCGAGCGCCTTGAGGGCGGCAACCGTGACCCAGTGACGATCCACCTCGAAGAAGTGGCGCAGTTTCTCGCGCGTGTCCGAACGGCCGAAACCGTCGGTACCGAGTGCAACGTAGCTGCGCTTGACGAACGGGCGGATCTGTTCGGCGAACAGCTTGATGTAATCGGTCGCGGCGACCACCGGGCCGGTCGTGCCCTTGAGGCACTTCTCGACGTGGCTGACGCGCGGCGCTTCCATCGGGTGCAGCATGTTCCAGCGCTCGGCGTCCTGACCGTCGCGCACCAGCTCGTTGAAGCTCGGGCAGCCCCAGATGTCGGACTCGACGCCCCAGTCGTTCTTCAGCAGGTCGGCCGCGGCGATGACTTCGCGGAAGATCGTGCCCGAACCGAGCAACTGCACGCGCAGTTTGCCTTCGCCGCCCTTCTTGAACGCGTACATGCCCTTGATGATGTCGGCTTCGGCGCCGGCAGGCATCTCGGGATGCTCGTAGTTCTCGTTCATCACCGTGATGTAGTAATAAACGTCCTGCTGTTCCGCAAACATGCGGCGCATGCCGTCCTGCACGACGACGGCGACTTCGTACTGGAAGGTCGGGTCGTAGCTGATGCAGTTCGGGATCATGTTCGCGAGCAGCAGGCTGTGGCCGTCTTCGTGCTGCAGGCCTTCGCCGTTGAGCGTGGTGCGGCCGGCGGTGCCGCCGATCATGAAGCCGCGGGTGCGCTGGTCCGCAGCCGCCCAGCACAGGTCCATCGTGCGCTGCAGGCCGAACATCGAATAGAAGATGTAGAACGGCACCATCTGCACGCCGTGCACCGAGTAGGCGGTGCCGGCGGCGATCCAGTCGGCCATCGCGCCGGCTTCGTTGATGCCTTCCTGCAGCACCTGGCCTGTCTTCGATTCCTTGTAGAACATCAGCTGGTCATGGTCTTCCGGCACGTAGTTCTGGCCTTGCTGGTTCCAGATGCCGTACTGGCGGAACATGCCTTCCATGCCGAAGGTGCGCGACTCGTCGGGCACGATCGGGACGATGTTCTTGCCGATCTGCTTGTCCTTGAGCAGGGTGTTCATGATGCGCACGATCGCCATCGTCGTCGACAGCTCGCGGCCTTCGCCCGATGCCTTCAGCAGCGCGGCGTAGGTGTCGAGTGCCGGCACCGGCAGCGGATCGGCCTTGCGGCGGCGCTGCGGCAGGAAGCCGCCCAGCTCGACGCGACGTTCCATCATGTACTTGTGCTCGGGCGAGTCCTCGGCGAACTTCAGGTAGGGCAGTTCGGAGAGCTTGTCGTCCGGCACCGGCAGGCCGAAGCGATCGCGGAAACGGCGGATGGCTTCCTCGTCCAGCTTCTTCTGCTGGTGCGAAATGTTCATCGCCTCGCCGGCCTGGCCCATGCCGAAGCCCTTGACCGTCTTGGCGAGGATCAGCGTCGGCTGGCCCTTGTGTTCGACGGCGGCCTTGTAGGCGGAGAAGATCTTGAACAGGTCATGGCCGCCACGGTTCAGTGCCCAGACCTCGTCGTCCGTCCAGTCGGCGACCAGCGCCTTCAGTTCCGGGGTGTTGAAGAAATGCTCGCGCACATAGGCGCCGTCCTTCGCCTTGAAGGTCTGATACTCGCCGTCGACGCATTCCATCATGCGCTTCTTCAGCAGGCCCTTGGTGTCGCGTGCGAGCAGCGAATCCCAGTGGGTGCCCCAGATCAGCTTGATGACATTCCAGCCGGCGCCGCGGAATTCGGCTTCCAGTTCCTGGATGATCTTGCCGTTGCCGCGCACCGGACCGTCCAGGCGCTGCAGGTTGCAGTTGATCACGAAGATCAGGTTGTCGAGCTTCTCGCGCGCGGCCATGCCGATTGCGCCCAGCGACTCGACTTCGTCGGTCTCGCCGTCGCCGAGGAAGGCCCACACCTTGCGGTCCTTCGCTTCGATGAAGCCGCGGCTGTCGAGGTATTTCATGAAGCGGGCGGAGTAGATCGCGCACAGGGGGCCGAGGCCCATCGACACCGTCGGGAACTGCCAGAAATCCGGCATCAGCCAGGGGTGCGGGTAGGACGAGATGCCCTTGCCGTCAACTTCCTGGCGGAAGCTGTCCAGTTGCTCCTCGTTCAGGCGGCCGAGCATGTAGGCGCGGGCATAGACGCCCGGGACCGAATGGCCCTGGAAGAAGATCAGATCGCCGCCGTGATTCGCCGAGGTAGCGCGCCAGAAGTGCGAGAAGCCGACGTCGTAGAGCGCCGCAGCGGAAGCGAAGGAGGCGATGTGGCCGCCGACGTTGGTGTGCTTGTTCGCGCGCACGACCATCGCCATCGCGTTCCAGCGGATGTAGGAGTGCAGCTTGATTTCCATGTCCGGGTTGCCCGGATACTTCGGCTGCTGGCTGGCCGGAATCGTATTGATGTACTGCGTCGTCGCCGAGTAGGGGATGTCGATGCCTTCCTCGCGGCCGGCTTCGATCATCTTCTCGATCAGGAAATGCGCCCGTTCGGGGCCTTCGTTTGCAACGACGGCCTGAAGGGCGTCCAGCCATTCCTGGGTTTCCTGGCTGTCCTGGTCGGGTTGCAGTATTACGTTGGGTGTCGCGGCCATGCTCTGTCTCCTTATGCGTTGAGCTTAGCGGTTAGCGAATCCGTCCTTGCGAAGCGTTGGAGCCTGAATTCGCGGGTCGCCGATCCCGTTTATTGATCGACATGTTTCGCATTCTAAAACGAGATTTCAGGATGTGCAATAATCAATGTAACGAAATTCGGGTGGGGATTGGCCGCGCGCAGACGGAAAAAAACGCTCGCGGCGAACGGCACGTGAGCCCGAGTACGCGATGTCGCAGGTGCTGCGGAATGCGGGAGCAGGAAAAAAATCGGCCGGGAGAAGGGGAGGGAGGGAGAGGAATATCTCCCGGCCGATCGAGAAAGCTGAATGGGTGGCGCGTGGCTCACCGGGCCGATGCCCGGCGGCGGTCTTCATCGTAGGCAAAGACGACCTGGCCATTGCGCACCTCGCCCATGAAGATGTCGTGGACGCTGGTGATCGTCTCGTGGCGCTCGCGCGTGAAGGGGCGCTGATACGTCATGACGACCCCGTCGATCTTCTCGTCCAGGTTCTCGAGCGCTTCGCGGATCCGGTCGCCTTCCGTACTGCCAGCCTGACGAATCGCCGCCGCGAGCAGAAGCAGGGAATCATACCCCTGTGCAGCGGCGGGGGGGACAGGAATGCGCGGGCTGCCGGTCGCATTCTTCCACGCGTCGAGGAACGCCTTGCGGCGTGCGGTGGTTGCCTCGGGGATGAAGGTTTGCGGCATGCGCGCGCCTTCGCCGTTGGGGCCCGCGTTGTCGATGAAGTTCGACATCGCCAGCGTCCAGCTGCCGATCAGCGGCGCGCGCCAGTTGATGCGTGCCATGCCATTGGCAATCTGTGCGAGCTCCGGGCCGATGCCATAGGTCAGGACCGCCTCCGCGCCCGCGTCGCGTGCCCGGCGCAGTTGCATGCTCATGTCGGCCTGGGGAATCTGGAAGCGTTCCACGGCGACGGGACGGATGTTGCGTTGGGCCAGCGTGCGCTCCAGATCCTCGCGCCCGAGTTGCCCGTAGTTGGTCGCGTCGTGGAAGATCGCAACACGTTTCAGGCCACGTCGGTCCACGGCCTCGGCGACGATCATCGCGGCCTGGATCGTGTCGTTGGCGGACACGCGGAACACGAAATTGTCCGGATGCTGCGGCGGCAGGAACTGCTTGGTCAACAGCGAGCCGGTGGCGACCGAGGTGACGACCGGAATGCGCGCCTGCTGGTAAAAGCGTTGACTCGCGAGCGCCACGCCGGTGTTGGCGATGCCGAGGCCCGCCACCACGCGTTCCTTGTCGATGAGTTGCTGCACCACCTGCGCGCCGCGCTCGTTGCGTGCCTCGTCGTCGCGCTCGACCAGTTCGATCGGCCGCCCGAGCACGCCACCGCCGGCGTTGAGTTCGGCGGCGGCAATGCGGATGCCTTCGCGCATCGAAATGCCCATCGGGCTGGAGCCCCCGGTGAACGGGCCCGACACACCGACCCTGATCGGGGCGGCGGCGATGGCGGGCAGGGCGATGAGACACAGCAACGCGAAGATGGGACGCAGCACGCAGGGGCCTCTCGCGATTGGGGACGGGGGCTCAATGTACGGGTCCCGGCCATCGGACTGAATTGGCGAAAACCCGAAGGCCGCGTCATGGCTGCCGTTTGGTGCGCTGCAGCGGTCGATGACGGACGTGCTAGGGGAAAACCCGATTGCCGTCGCAGCATCCGCCCCATGACAATGGCAGCGGGCCATCAGGAAGGGGCCAGTTTCCCGCGGTGCGCTTTTCCCGATTGTCCCGATTGCCTTGATCCCAATGCCCGATTCCTCTGAATCCCGCCGCCTCGCGCGAGCCCGCTGGTACTGGACCGCTCCCTATGTGGCGGTCGGTGTGTTCGCGCTGACGATGCTGGGCTTGGTATGGCTGCTGCAATCGCGCGATGCCGAGACGCAGCGCAACGCCGTCGCGCGCGACGTGCAGTGGGCCGAGCAGACCATGCGGCTCCACATGCAGGGTACGGAAGAATTCCTTAGCCAGCTTGCCCGGGATCTGGCGGTGGACACGCTCGACATGGACGGCTTCCAGGTGCGTGCCAATCAACACATCGCCAATAATGGCGAGCTGGTAAACGTCGTATGGGCCGGGCCGGAAGAAATCGTGCGCTGGTCCGCGCCTTTCGATACCACCGACTGGCTCGCCGGCGATGCCTTGTCGCGCGTGCAGACGGTGCCCTTCTACCGCGCACGCGACCTCGGTCGGCCCAGCTACGGCGAGGCGTATTTCAATCCGCGCAACCGCATGGTGCTGGAAGTGTACGTGCCGGTGCGCCACGGGCGCGAATTCCGCGGCGCCATCGTCGGCGTCTATTCCATCGACCGGATGGTGCAACACCTGGTGCCCAGCTGGTTCGCCGAAAAATACCACCTTGCGCTGATCGGTCCGGAAGGCGACACGCTGGCGGTCAATTCCAGCGTGCGCGATCTCGACGAGAGCATTTCCTATTCGATCCCGCTCGACCCCCCGGGCAGCGGCCTGATCCTGCGTGCGACGGCCTTCCGCACCGCCAGCCAGCTACCGCAGGCCCTGCCGGCGGCGATGATCATCGGCCTGTCCGTGATCGTGCTGTGGAGCCTGTGGCTGCTGCGCACCCATGTGCAGCGCCGGGTACAGGTCGAAAAGGAGCGCGACCGGCTGTTCAATCTGTCGCTCGATCTGCTGTGCATCGTTGGCCTCGATGGCGCGTTCCGGCGGGCCAATCCGGCTTTCGAGCGGATTCTCGGTTACAAGCCCGACAACTTGCCCGGCACCCCCTTGCTGGACCTGATTCATGCCGACGACGTACCGGATGCCGTGGAGCAACTGCGCCGCCTGGCCGAGGGCAATCCGGTCAGTTTCGAGATTCGCTGTCGTTGTGCCGACGGCAGCTTCAAGTGGCTGGACTGGAGCATCAATCCGGTGCGCGAGGAAAAGCTTGTGTACGCGGTGGCGCACGACATCACCGGACGCAAGGCCGGCGAAGAAGCGCTGCGCGCCGAGTCCGCATTCCGCAAGGCGATGGAAGAATCCGTCATGACCGGCATGCGTGCCATCGACCTCACGGGGCGCATCATTTATGTGAATTCGGCGTTCTGCCGCATGGTCGGGTTCGAGCAGGAAGAGCTCCTCGGCGCGACCCGACCGTTCCCGTACTGGGCGCCGGAAGAACTCGATGTCTGCAGCCGCAACCTGGATCTCACGCTGTTGGGCCGCGCCCCACCCAGCGGCTTTGAAATGCACATCCGGCGCAAGAACGGTGAGCGGCTGGATGCGCGCTTCTACCTGTCGCCGCTGATCGACAGCAATGGCGTCCAGACCGGATGGATGGCGTCCGTCACCGACATCACTGAACCGAAGCGCATCCGCGCGGCGCTCGAGGCGGCGCACGAGCGCTTCGAGGCGGTGCTCGATGGACTCGAAGCCGCGGTGTTCGTCGCCGACGCCCGCACCGACGAGATTCTCTTCGCCAACCGCGCGTTCAAGAGCATTCACGGCTTCGACGCGGTCGGGCGCACGGTGCGCGGCGTCGCGGTACCGCAGCCCGAGCGCGGCGATTACCTGATCGATCCGCGCGGGATGTCGGCGGCGGACTTGCCGCGCGAGTTGTTCGACGGCGAATTGCAGCACCCGCTGTCAGGACGCTGGTACCACGTGCGCGAGCACGCCACGCGCTGGGTCGACGGGCGCGTGGTGCGCATGGGGATCGCCACCGACATCACCGAGCGCAAACAGACGGCCGAAGTCTCGCGCCAACAGGCCGAGCGTCTGCAACGCACGTCGCGCTTGATCACGATGGGCGAGATGGCCTCTACGCTGGCGCACGAACTGAATCAGCCGCTGTCGGCGATTGCCAATTACTGCATGGGTTGCGTCACGCGCATCCAGACCGGCAATGCTCGCGAGGAAGACCTGCTGGCGGCGATGCAGAAAGCCAGCTTCCAGGCCGAGCGGGCTGGCAAGATCATTCGCCGCGTGCGCGAATTCGTGAAAAAGAGCGAGCCACGTCGCAGCGCGGTGCAAATCACCGATGTCCTCGAAGATGCCATCGGCTTTGCCGAGATCGACGCTCGCCGCATGAGTTCGCGCATCGTCTCCGAGGTGGCTCCCGACCTGCCGCCTGTCTTTGCCGACCGTATCATGATCGAACAGGTGGTGCTCAACCTGGTCAAGAACGGCCTCGACGCGATGTCCGACCTGCCCGCAGGCGAGCGCATCCTCGTCGTCAGCGCGCGCGCCCTCGGCCCGCGTGCCGTCGAAGTCTCGGTGATCGATCGTGGCCACGGCATCGGCGACGAAGAACGCAACCGGCTCTTCACGCCCTTCTACACCACCAAGACGGAAGGCATGGGCATGGGCTTGAACATCTGCCGTTCGATCATCGAGTTTCATGACGGGCGTTTAATTGTGGACAGCAACCCGGAAGGCGGTACCATCTTCTCCTTCACACTGCCTACCGAGGTTGCCAGTGAGCGACTTGTCCGCCGCGCCTGACCAGTTCATCTACATCGTCGACGACGACGAAGCCCTTCGCGATTCGCTCGTCTGGTTGCTGGAATCGAGTGGGCATCACGTTCGCGCCTATGAATCGGCCGAAGCCTTCCTCGGGCTCTACAACGCCGCGATGACCGGTTGCCTCGTACTCGATGTGCGCATGCCCGGGATGAGCGGGTTGGAGCTTTTTGAAGAACTGACGCGTCGTCACTGTACGTTGCCGGTGATCTTCATCACCGGCCACGGCGACGTGCCGATGGCGGTGTCCGCGGTCAAGAAGGGTGCCGTGGATTTCATCGAAAAGCCGTTCAGCGAACGCGACATGCTCGGGCTGATCGCGGAGTGCCTTGCCGCCGAGCAGCAAAATCGTGGCAAACGCCAGCACGAAGCGGAAACGGCGCGTCGCCTGCACCACCTTACCCAGCGCGAGCGCGAAGTGCTCGATCTGATCATTGCGGGCAAGCTCAACAAGCAGATTGCCGATGTGCTCGGTATCAGCATCAAGACCGTCGAAGTGCATCGCGCGCGCGTGATGGAGAAAATGGAAGCCAATTCGCTTGCGGAACTGGTGCAGAACGTCCTTGCCGCGGAGCCCGGTCAGGGGCGCTGAAAGCGGCCTGCCGCTGTCGTCCGGATGTGCCGTGGTGTAACTGGATTCGTGCCGTGAGTGTCGTGGCATGGCCGAGCGAGGGAGGTCAAATCATGAGAGTCAGAGTGTGCATGGTGGTGGCCCTGATGCTGGCGGCGGTGCCGGTTGCCGAGGCGGCGGTTGACCGTCCGGTTGAGCAGCTCGTCCGCGAACGCTGCCGGAAGTGCCATGGCCTCAATGGTCTGAGCAGCGAACCGGAGTTTCCCAAGCTCGCTGGGCAGGATCCCGATTACCTGACGCGCCAGATGGCCAATTTCAAGACCGGAGTGCGCAAGAGTGCGCGGATGAAGCAAAGGGTTGCGGACCTTAGCGGCGGCGAAATGAGAGCCCTGGCGGAGTATTTCAGCGAGAAGTCGCTGGTTCCGGAACGCACGGCCGATCCGGCGCTGGTCGAGATCGGTCGACGCATCTATTTTTCCGGACAGCCGACCCAGGGCGTGACCGCCTGCACGACCTGTCACGGCCCGGCGGGGCGCGGTGCAATCTATTTGCCGCGGCTGGCGGGGCAGCATGCGGAATATCTCGCCGCACAGCTGCGTGCGTTCCGCAGCCATTCGCGCACGTCGCCCAACATGGTGATGCATACGGTCGTCGAAAACATCACCGATCCCGAGATCGAAGCGGTCGCACAGTTCCTTAGCGTCATGGAGTGAATGCGCGACGCGGGATCTGGCCCGGAACGCCGGTTGCCGATTCGGACGAGAGTCCGCCTGGCCGGGTGATGCCGGTAGCCCGCGCTGAAGGCGAATTCGCGCGCGCCGCGTCACGTGGCGAATGAGACTTTGCGCTCAAGTTTTGTTCGCATCGTCCGATAAGCTGACCGTGGCCCGGCGCGGCCTGTAATTATTTCCGGAGGTGTTTTGTGCTGAATTTTTACAACCTGAGCGTCGGTTTTCGCCTGCGCCTCATCGTGATCATGGCCCTCGCCATGTTCGCGGTGGTGATGTTCGAGGCGGTTGGATCGCTCAGGGAAGTGTTGGCGGACGAGCGGAACGAACAGACGAAAAATTCGGTCGAGGCCGTGCACGGCATCCTGGAGTATTTCCAAAAGCGTGAGGCAGCCGGTGAGATGACCCGCGAAGCGGCGCAGGACGGGGCGAAGGCGGTGATTCGCGGTCTGCGCTATGGTGACGGCGAGTATTTCTGGATCAATGACATGCAATCACACACCGTGATGCATCCGATCAAGCCGGAACTCGACGGCAAGGACATGCGCGAAGTTGTCGACCCGAACGGCAAGCGCCTGTTCGTCGAATTCGTCAACACCGTGCGCAAGTCGGGCAGCGGCTACGTCGACTACCTCTGGCCCAAGCCGGGCGCGACGGCGCCGCAACCCAAGGTGTCCTACGTAAAGGGCTTTACTCCCTGGGGTTGGGTGGTCGGCACCGGCGTGTATGTGAACGATCTGGATGAAGTGTTCTGGGTGCATGCGTCGCATTCCCTGATCCTCGGGTCCATCGCGACGCTGCTGCTGCTGGTGCTTTCCTGGCGCATCGGACGCGGGGTCTTGCGTCAGCTTGGTGGCGAGCCGTCCGACCTGCAACGCATTGCGGCGCAGATTGCAGAGCGCGATCTGACCGCGCAGGTCAAGGTGAGGGAGGGGGACGCACGAAGCGTCACCTATGCGATGGACCAGATGCAGTCGCGCCTGGCAGAGGTGATCCGCAGGGTGCGCGACAACGCCCACGACGTCACCGATGCCGTGCGCCAGGCCGCCGACGCCGGGCGTGCCATTCACGACGCGTCGTTGCGACAGACCGAAGTCGCGGGCAGTACGGCGGCGGCGATCGAGCAGATGGCAGTCAGCATCGCGCATGTCTCGGAAAACACCGACGAGGCGCGTGGCAATTCACAGCGCACCGTGGACGTGGCGCAGCGCGGCGAGGCTCTCGCTCGTGATGCCTCCGAGGGCATCGCGCAGATCTCCGATACCGTCACCGGCGCTGCAAAGCAGATTCAGGTGCTGCGCGATCGGTCTGGCGAGATCGGCAAGATTGCCGACGTGATCCGCGAGATTTCCGACCAGACCAATCTGCTGGCGCTCAACGCCGCGATCGAGGCGGCGCGGGCCGGCGAGCAGGGCCGCGGGTTCGCGGTGGTCGCCGACGAAGTGCGCAAGCTCGCCGAACGTACGGGTGCGGCAACGGCGCAGATCTCGCAGGTGATCGTCTCCGTGAAGGCCGAAACGGAAAGTGCGGTGGCCAGCATCGAACAGATCGTGCCGAAGGTCGATTCCGGCGCGCGCCTGTCCAAACAGGCCGCCGATGCGCTGCGTGAGATCCGCGAGGGCGCGCGCGACACGCTGGACCGACTGGAAGACGTCGTGTCGTCGATGAAGGAATTGACGTCTGCGAGCAACAGCGTCGCCACCAACATGCAGGAAGTGGCCGAGATGGCCGAGCGCAGCAGCGACGAGATCCGCTGCAGCACCGAATCCACCGAGAAACTCAAACACAGTGCCGAGGCACTTGAAAGCCTCACCGCGGGATTCCGCGTCAGCTGATTGATGTGCCGACACCGGGCATCCGGTGTCGTTTGATCTTGGTCAATGGAGCAAAGCTGACCGGTCGGTAAACTTTGCTCTCTCTTTTTGTCCAGGGTCGTTCCATGTCCGCCATCCAGTCTGCCCCCGCAGCCGCCCGCATGTTCCTGTCCGGCAACGACGCGGTCGCCCGCGCAGTCTGGGAGGCCGGCACCCGCGTCGCAGCCGCCTATCCCGGCACCCCGTCGACCGAAATCCTCGAGGTGCTGTCGCGCTACCGCGACCTGCATACCGAGTGGTCGATCAATGAGAAGGTCGCGCTTGAAGTGGCGCTGGGTGCGTCGATGGTCGGTGCGCGCGCCTTTTGCGCGATGAAGCATGTAGGCCTGAACGTCGCTTCCGACGCGCTGATGACGATGACCGTGACCGGTACCGAAGGCGGTCTGGTGATTGCGGTGGCCGACGATGTCGGCATGTCCTCGTCGCAGAATGAACAGGACTCCCGCTACTGGGGCCGCTTCGCGCACGTTCCGGTGCTCGAACCGGCGGATTCGCAGGAGGCCTACACGATGACGCTTGCCGCCTTCGAGTTGTCCGAGCGCTTCAAGACCCCGGTGATCCTGCGTCTCACCACCCGAATTTGTCACGTCAAGGGTGTCGTTCAGACGGGCGAACGCCAGGCGTTCGAGCCCACTGGCTTCGTCAAGGATCCGCGCCACTGGGTGATGGTCCCCGGCAATGCCAAGCCACGCCTGCCGTTGATGTTTGCGCGCGAAGCGGCAGTGCGGGCCGAGGCGGAAGTTTCGCCGTTGAATATGCAGATCGATGGATCCGACCGCCGCATCGGCTTCATCACTTCCGGCCCGGCCTTCATGCACGTGCGCGAAGCCTTTCCCGATTCGCCGGTCTTCAAGCTCGGCCTGTCCTGTCCCGCGCCGCTGGAAAGCCTCGGGCGCTTCGCCGCGACGGTCGACTCCGTATTGGTGGTCGAGGAAACCGAACCGTTGCTCGAAACCGAACTGAAAGCCGCCGGCATCGCCTGTCACGGCAAGGACGTGCTGCCGCGCATAGGTGAGCTCGCCCCCGACGTGCTCGAACCGGCGGTTGCCCGCCTGCGCGGCGAGATCGTTGCGGAGCCCGAGCACGTCGTGCCGCAGCAGGTGTTCCCGCGCCCGCCGACGATGTGCGTCGCGTGTCCGCACCTGGGCGTGTATTACACGCTGTCGCAGATGCGCAACGTGCTCATCTCGGGGGATATCGGCTGCTACACGCTGGGGGCGGGACACCCGTGGAACGCGCTCGATACCTGCATCTCGATGGGCGCCTCGATGGGTATGGCGCTGGGCATGGACAAAGGGCGTGGCAAGGTCGACGCGAACAAGAAGGTGGTCGCGGTGATCGGCGATTCCACCTTCATGCACATGGGCATGCAGGGACTGCTCGACATCACCTGGAACCGCGGCAACGTCACGGTGCTGCTGCTCGACAACCGCGCCGTCGGCATGACCGGCGGACAGGACAATCCGGGTACCGGGCGCGACATTCACGGCGAGGAAACGGCGCGCGTCGATTTCGCCAAGATTTGCGAAGCGCTCGGGGTGAAGAAGGATCGCATCCGCGTCGTCGATCCCTACCAGCTGCCGGTGCTGTTCAAGGCGCTGCGCGAGGAAACCAAGATCGAGGAGCCCTCGGTCATCATCACCGACCGGCCGTGCGTGCTGATCGACCACTACAAGCCGACGAAGTCTTACATGGTGATGGAGGACCGCTGCACCGGCTGTGGCAATTGCGTCGAGGTCGGTTGTCCGGCGATCCATGTCACCCGCCGCGGCAAGGAGGTCAAGGCTTCCGGCAAGGAAGTCGACCTGTCCTTCGTGCGCATCGAAACCTCGGCCTGCACAGGTTGCGGCCTGTGCGTGCAGCCCTGCGCGCCGGAGGCCATCGTCCACGCCGAACCCGTCCAGACCATCCAGTTCGTGAGGAAATGAACGCCATGTCGAAAATCACCAATATCCTCGTGTGCGGCGTCGGCGGGCAGGGCGTCATGACGGCCACCGAAATCCTCGCCGAAGCTGCAATTTCCCTCGGCTTCGACTTAAAGAAAACCGAAGTTGCCGGCATGAGCCAGCGCGGTGGTGTGGTCACATCGCACCTGCGCTTCGGCACGGTCGTGCTGTCGCCGCAGATCCTTCCCGGTGAGGCGGACCTGCTGGTCGGCTTCGAAGCGGCCGAGGCGCTGCGCTGGGGGCACATGCTGCGCCCGGGCGGTGTTGCGCTCGTGAATGTCGGGCGCATCGTCCCGCCGGTGGTCAACATCGGCCTGTTCGACTACCCCGCTGACCCCGTCGCCGAAATGCGTGCACTCGGCCTGACCGTCCATGCCTTCGATGCCACCTCGCTGGCCGTGGAACTTGGCAACATCCGCCTGGGCAATACCGTCATGCTTGGTGCCAGCTCGGATCGCCTGCCGTTTCCGGCCGAAGTGCTGCGCGATGCGGTCCTCGCCCGTTTCGGCACGCGCAAGCCCGATCTGGTCGAGGCCAACCGCGCTGCCTTCGAGCTTGGTCGCCGCGCAGTCGCCGGTGAAGCGCTCGCGGCCTGAGGGGCCGGGAGGCGCACGTCGCCCATCAATCATCGCCCGCTGTCAAAGCTGATTCCGGCAAGGTGTAGGCCCCGACGGCGGATGTTTCGGGCTGAGGCGTCCGCCACGCGCCAACGAAGCGCGGAACATCCGCCGTCGGGGGCGGTTCTCGTCCAAAGCCTTCCATGGGAGTGATTCGCGCACAAGCCCCTGATCCTGCGATAAAATCACAGGTTTTTTCAGGGCATCGACCATGACGGCTCGCATTCTCGACGGTAACGCCCTTTCCGCCCGCGTCCGCGGCGAACTCGCCGAACGTGCGGCGGCATTGACCGCGCGCGGCGTTCAGCCTTGTCTCGCGGTGATTCTGGTGGGCGACAATCCGGCTTCCGCCGTGTATGTGCGCAACAAGGTCGCTGGCTGCGAAAAGGCCGGCATCCGCTCGCTGCGCTACGATTTCGCCGCCAATGTCGACGCCGCGGAAGTCATGGTGAAGATCGCCGAACTCAACGCCGACCCCGCTGTGCACGGCATCCTCGTTCAGCTCCCGCTGCCGAAACAGTTCAATGAAGCCGAAGTGCTCGAAGCGATCCGTGTCGAAAAGGACGTCGATGGCTTCCACGCCGAGAACGTCGGCCGTCTGTCGCAGGGGCAGGAAGCCTTCCTGCCCTGTACGCCGCACGGCGTCATGAAGATGCTCGAAGCCGAGAGCGTGCCGGTCCAGGGCGCCGAAGCGGTCATCATCGGCCGCTCCAACATCGTCGGGAAGCCGATGGCGATGCTGCTGACCAACGCCGGCGCGACCGTCACCGTCACCCACTCGAAGACCCGCGATCTCGCCTTCCATACCCGCCGTGCCGACATCCTGGTTGCAGCGATCGGCAAGCCGCGCTTCGTCACCGGCGACATGATCAAGCCGGGCGCCGTCGTCATCGACGTCGGCATCAACCGCCTCACTGAAGGGCCGGATGCCGGCAAGCTGTGCGGCGACGTCGATTTTGCCTCGGCGAAGGAAGTCGCTGCGCTGATCACCCCGGTGCCCGGTGGCGTCGGCCCGATGACCATTACCATGCTGCTCGCCAATACCGTCGAGTCGGCCGAACGCGCTGCGCGCAGAAAGAGTTAAGACAATGAGCGACAAACCCCTGGTCGGCATCATCATGGGATCGAACTCCGACTGGCCAACGATGCAGGCCGCGGCGAAGATCCTCAAGGAATTCGGAGTGCCCTACGAGGCACGCGTCGTGTCCGCACACCGTACGCCCGACCTGATGTTCGCCTATGCCGACACCGCGCGCAGTCGCGGCCTCAAGGCGATCATCGCCGGCGCCGGCGGTGCGGCCCACCTGCCGGGCATGGTCGCGGCCAAAACGACGCTGCCGGTGCTTGGCGTGCCGGTGCAATCGAAGGCGCTGTCCGGGCAGGACTCGCTGCTGTCGATCGTGCAGATGCCCAAGGGCATTCCGGTCGCGACCTTCGCGATCGGCGAAGCCGGTGCGGCCAACGCCGCACTGTTCGCCGTCGCGCTGCTCGCCAACGCGGACGCTGCCCTCGCCGCGAAGCTCGAGGATTTCCGCACCCGCCAGGCCCAGGCGGTGCTCGACATGACCCTGGACGACCAATGACGATGCCCACGCTTTCAGCGCTCGCTGCTGCGCTGTCGCCCGACAGGGCGAACGTCCTTCTTGGGGCGGCCCGGCGGAGGGCGTCATGATCCTCCCGCCCGCAACCCTGGGAATGCTCGGTGGCGGCCAGCTTGGCCGCTTCTTCGTTTCTACCGCCCACGAAATGGGCTACAAGGTGTGGGTGCTCGATCCCGATCCGCACAGTCCCGCCGGCCTGATCGCCGATCGTCATCTGGTCGCCGCCTATGACGACTACACCGCGCTCGACGACTTTGCCGGCGGCTGTGCGGCAGTGACGACGGAATTCGAGAACGTCCCGGCGACGACGCTCGACTACCTTGCGAAGTTCATCCCGGTGCATCCGTCCGCGAGCGCGGTCGCGGTGTGCCAGAACCGCATCGCGGAAAAGACCTTCCTCGCCGAAAACGGCTTGCCGCATGGTCCCTTTGCCGTGATCCGCTGCGAGGAGAACCTGCGCGACATCGATGGCGCGCTGTTCCCGGCGATCCTCAAGGTCGCCCGCTTCGGCTACGACGGCAAGGGGCAGGCGCGCGTGGCCAATCGCGATGAAGCGCTGCACGCTTTCCACCAGTTCGGCGGCGAGTCCTGCGTGCTCGAGAAGATGCTGAGCCTCGACAGCGAGGTCTCGGTGGTGCTCGCGCGCGACGAGTCGGGCGTGGTGCGCAGTTTCCCGGCGGGCGAAAATCGCCACCGCCACGGCATCCTCGACGTCACGATCACCCCGGCGCGCGTCGGCCCCGTGCTCACCAAACTTGCACGCGAGGCCGCTGAGCGCATCGCCGGGCAGCTCGGTTACGTCGGCACGCTGGGTGTCGAGTTCTTCATCTGCGGCGGCCAACTGTACGTTAATGAAATGGCGCCGCGCCCGCACAACAGCGGCCACCACACGATCGACGCCTGCGTCACCAGCCAGTACGAACAGCAGGTCAAGGCGCTGTGCGGCCTGCCGCTGGGCGAAGCGCGCGCCCACAGCGCCGCCGTGATGGTCAATCTGCTCGGCGAGTTGTGGTACGACGAAGCTGGCGATTACCGCGAGCCGGACTGGTCGCTGCTGCAGGCCGTGCCGAACCTGCGCCTGCACCTGTACGCCAAGCACCACGCCCGGCCGGGACGCAAGATGGGCCACTTCACCGTGATCGGCGACGATGCTGCGAAGGTGCTGGACACCGCGATGCACGCGCGTGCGGCGATCGGCATCCGCGATGACGGGTACTGATTCCGGCACCTCCGCGATGGTGTCGACCGCAGGTGCTCCACAGGCCGGCGTCGTGACCGCCGACGATATCCTTCGCGCCGCCGCACTGCTGCGTGCTGGAGAACTCGTCGGCATGCCGACCGAAACCGTGTATGGGCTCGCGGCGGATGCGCTGAATGTCGAAGCGGTCGGCAAGATCTTCTCTGCCAAGGGCCGTCCGGCCGATCATCCGCTGATCGTGCACCTGCCCGACGCTGCGCACCTGACGCACTGGGCGCGCGCAATCCCGAAGGAGGCGATCGCTCTTGCGCGTGCCTTCTGGCCGGGCCCGTTGACACTGATCCTGAAGCGCGAGGAGGGCGTGCCCGACGCCGTCACCGGCGGGCAGGATACCGTCGGCCTGCGTGTGCCCGATCACCCCGTCGCACTCGCGCTGCTGCGCGCGTTCGACTCCGGCATCGCCGCGCCATCCGCCAACCGCTTCGGTCGCATCAGCCCGACCACCGCCGCCCACGTGCGCGAGGAACTCGGCGACAAGGTCGCGCTGGTCCTTGACGGCGGTCCCTGCCAGGTCGGCATCGAATCGACGATCCTCGACCTGTCGCGTGACGCTCCGGTGATCCTGCGCCCCGGCGCGATTTCCGCCGAAGACATCGCCCATGTCATCGGCCGCACACCGCAGTTGCGTCAGGCGCATGCGGTGGAGGGCACAGCCGCCGCAGCGACCGACACTGATCAGCCGCGCGTCTCCGGCTCGCTCGCCGCACACTACGCCCCGCGCACGCCCTTGCAGACGGCGTCCGCCGCGTATCTCGTCGAAGAGGCCGCGACGCTTGCCGGCGAAGGCAGCCGCGTCGCCGTCCTGGCGCGCGAATGCGCCGATCCGAAGGATTCCCGGCTGACCTGGCGCAACGCGCCCGCTGACCCCGCCGGCTACGCCCATGAACTCTACGCCAGACTGCGCGAACTAGATGGTTGTGGCGCCGACATCATCGTCGTCGAAGCGCTGCCGGACACCGCCGATTGGCAAGCTGTCGCCGACCGCCTCGGGCGCGCCGCAGTCGGCTCCGGTGACGGTAAGGAGTCCGGCGACGAGCGCGACGAAACCTGAAGGACAAGTCGGCCTTCCAAAATCGAAAAAGCATCGCTATAATTCGCCGCTCTTAAGGGCCGATAGCTCAGCTGGGAGAGCGCTGCGTTCGCAATGCAGAGGTCGGGAGTTCGATCCTCCTTCGGTCCACCACGAACACTTCCGGGACGTTCCGGACAAAGCCGGGAAAGCCAATAAACACAAGGCTTCCCGGCTTTTTTTCGTCTGTAGTGTTCCGATATGGGTCATTGCAAGCTGGGGGTATGTGGAGGTAGATTGCACGGTATGTCCCTACCAATTCGCATAGCTGCGAATTGGTACCCCCAAATTGCGAGGAAGTCCGCGAATTCACTGCGTTTTTCGCTCCGCATTCTGATGGGGGATCGTGTCCCGCGGCGTGGCGCAGGAAGCGGTGGCAGGTCATCGGCGCCGGCATGGCAGGAGCGCACGTCAGGCTGCCACCGCAGGCAGGCTGACATTGGGATTGTCGCCAAAATCGGCGTGAGGTGCCCATCATGAAATCAATCGACACCAGCAAGCTTGATCGTATTGTCGCCGAGGCCCGCCGTGCTGCCGACGCCCGTAGTCAGGGTTACCGCGAGCGAGCCTTAAAAATTTACCCGTGGATCTGTGGGCGTTGTGCGCGGGAATTCACACTCGCGAATTTGCGTGAGCTGACAGTTCATCATCGCGATCATAATCACGACAACAATCCGCCTGATGGCAGCAACTGGGAGTTGTTGTGCATCTATTGTCATGACAACGAACATCAGCGGGAGCTTGAGGCGCAAGCCGGGGGGAGTGCGCTGACGGACAATGGTGTTGTGGCTACGCATTCACCGTTTGCGAATCTCAAGGCTCTATTGGGTAACAAGAAGCCGTAAGACCGGCTGCCTGTCTGCGCGAAACGGGTTGCAGCGGGTCATGACGTGTTTCCCCCGCGCTCTTCAGTCACTTTGGAGAAGCGAACAGGCTTTCGTGTGATGCTCACCCTGCCTTACGGAAGGTCAGATTGATGCGTTGGCTGCCGAGGAGGGAGTGATGTCCTTCCTTGAGTGGCAGGACGCCGTGAAATCTTAGCCTTGCCGGTCCGCCCCACACGACAACGTCGCCGTGCATCAGTGGGACACGAAGGTTCTTGTCGGCGCGTTGGAGGCCGCCGAACAGGAAGACGACCGGTAACCCCAGCGAAATGGAAACGATCGGGGCGTCGTGGTCGCGTTCATCGCGGTCCTGGTGCAGCGATAAGCGTGTGCCGGGGACGTAGCGATTGATCAGGCATGCGTCCGGCTGGAAATTGGCAAAACCAGCCTGTGCTGCGGCGTCCTGCGCCAGATCTCGGAACTCATCCGGCATCGACGGCCACGGGAGGGCGCTTTGCGGGTCCGCGGCTGTATAGCGATAGCCCGTTCGGTCCGATACCCAGCCGAGTGGGCCACAGTTCGTCATCGCGACCGACATGCGCAAGCCGCCGGGGGTGAGCATGTGGCGGAAAGGCGCCTGTTCGATCACCTGCTCGAGCGCCGCCAGCAGCGCCGTAGTCCTCGACGTTGCAAAGCCGCGCAAGAGCACGGCGCCGGGGCCGAGTGACGCGGACGGTGGGCCGGGGTGGTCGAGGATTTCGAATAGATCTTGTGTCATTCAGGTGTGCCAACGCGCTTCCGGTTGGCGCGATACCGGATCACGACGCGTGTGCAGTGAGGGTTCGCTGCGTGCCTGCGATTGGAGTCATCGGGACGCGATCGGGTTCGACGGTGTAGTGTTGAGCGCCCGGCAATCGGTGAACCACTTCGTGAATATGGCTTCCGCGGCAGCATCGTCGGTCAGGCTGTCGCGGGTCTGCACCACGGATTCTGGCAGATCGATGATTTCAAGCTCGTATTCGAGGTATTCGATATCCATTTTGGTGCTCCCTCGTCCAATTCGGCCATATGGTCTGGACATGGGACCAGCTTAGTACTGGAGAGGTCGCGACGTTCCGGGAATAAGTGCGACGAAACCCGCTCAATTCAGCTTCATGATGAAGCGCCGAAGTGGGTCAACCCAGTCCGAGACTGACGTGCTTGATCGACAGATAGCTTTCAATGCCGTAGCTACCCCCTTCCCGCCCGAGACCGGATTGCTTGACGCCGCCGAATGGTGCCGCTTCGGTAGTGAAGGAGCCGGCATTGACCGCTACCACACCGGCTTCGATGGCTTCGGTGAGGCGCCAGATGCGGGAGATGTCGCGGGTGAATACGTAGCTTGCGAGGCCGTAGTCGGTGGCGTTGCTCATGGCGATGGCGTCCGCTTCAGTGCTGAAGCGCATCAGCGGGGCGACGGGGCCGAAGGTTTCTTCGCGCGCGACGATCATGGCACTGGTGACGCCGGTTAGCACTGTGGGCTCGAAGAAGGTTCCGTCGCGGCCGAAGCGCTGGCCACCAGTGAGCACCTTGGCGCCGTGCGCGATGGCATCGTCGACGTGGCGCTGCACCTTCGTCAGCGCGAGATGATCGATCAGCGGCCCGACCAGCACGCCCGGTGTCAGGCCCGGACCGACCTTGAGTCCTTTCGCTCGCTCGGCCAGCCGGGTGGCGAAGGCGTCATGAATGCCGTCCTGGACAAGGAAGCGGTTTGCGGCCACGCACATCTGGCCGGCGTTGCGAAATTTGGCGTTGATGGCGCTTTCGACGGCGACGTCCAGGTCGGCATCGTCGAACACGACAAAGGGGGCGTGCCCGCCGAGTTCGAGCGAGAGGTTCTTCAGCGTGTCGGCGCTCTGCCGCATCAGTTGGCGGCCCACCTCGCTCGAACCGGTAAAGCTCAACATGCGGATTGCGGGATGGGTCGAAAGCTCGCGTCCGATGGCTTCCGCAGCGTCGCCGTCGCCGGTGACGACGTTGAAGACGCCGGGTGGCAGGCCGGCTTCTTCGGCGAGTGCTGCGAGCGCGAGGGCGGTGAGCGGGGTCTGCTCTGCGGGCTTGAGTACGACGGTACACCCGGCAGCGAGTGCCGGGGCGAATTTGCGGGCCAAGGTCGCGGCCGGATAGTTCCACGGCGTGATTGCCGCGCAGACGCCGATCGGTTCGCGCAGCACCCATCCACGCCGGCCGGGGTGGCTCGTCGGCAGCACGCCGCCAGTCAGGCGCTTGCCTTCCTCGGCATACCATTCGAGGAAGCCGGCGGCCTGCAGGACTTCGGCATGGGCATCATTCAGCGCCTTGCCTTGTTCGGTGGTCAGCAGGCAGGCGAGATCATCCGCACTGTCGAGGATCAATTGCTGCCAGCGGCGCAGGATGGTGCTGCGCTGTTGTGGTGTAAACCGGCGCCAAGCCACAAAGGCGACCACGGCAGCCTGGATGGCGCGGCGCGTTTCTTCCGCCCCCATGTTCGGCACTTCGGCGACAAGGGAGCCGTCCGCCGGGTTGCGGACTTCGAAGCAGGTCCCGTCGTCGCTCCCCACCCAGTCACCGCCGATATATGCCACGTTGCGGATCAGCGCGCGATTCCGAAGGCCGTGCTGGGGGTCGGAGAGGGGGAGCCTCATGTTCATGGTGCGATGTTCATCCTGAGCGTAGGGTTGAGGTGGAGGCATCACGGGATGCGGCAGTCCCACCAGAACAGCGCGAAGAATACCTTGACATGGGCGTCTTCGTCCGCCGTATCGCCGCCGTGGATCGAGCGTGATGATGTTCATGACGCGTTCGCGTCGGGGGGCTCCATCCGTTGATCGGGCGCTGCCGCTCGCGGTGTCTACCGCTTCACGGCAGCGGCGATTCTCCGGATGAATGCCGGGATGTATTTAAGTAGAATCTGATTCACCAGAGCATCTTCAGGTAATGAGCCATGGATATGTTGCTCGCCTACGTTGGGCCCGTTCTTTACGGGGGGATTGGTAACCTTGCGGCTTACCTCGCGGCCCATGTGTTGCTGTGCCTGCTGCCGGCCTTCTTTATTGCCGGAGCCATGGCGGCCCTGATTCCGAAGGAGACCATCACCCGTTTCCTGGGGCGCAACTCAAGCAAGGCGGTTTCCTATCCGGCTGCGGCGGCCGCAGGTTCGCTGCTCGCAGTCTGCTCCTGCACGATCGTTCCGCTGTTTGCCGGTATCTACAATAAGGGCGCGGGTCTGGGGCCGGCGATCACCTTCCTGTTCTTTGCCCCGGCAGCCAACATTCTTGCGCTGGTCTATACCGGCGGAATTATCGGTCCCGACCTGGCCGTCGCGCGGCTTATCCTTTCCCTGATTTTCGGCATCGGCATCGGGCTGATCATGGCGCTTGTCTTTCGCGACGACGATGCCGCACACGATCGCGCGACCGATACGCTGTTTGCCGCTCAGGGGGCGGAGGGCATGGGAAGGTGGGCGATCCTCTTCCTGTTCGTCTGGATTGCGTTGCTGCTGGCGGGAACCCTGAAGCTGGGGATCCTGACCGGCTCTTATGTTGAATTTGATCTGCCGCTGTCGGGCGCGGGGGCGTGGCAGCAAAGTCTCGATCGGCTTGTGCCCTACGACGCCGGCAAAGGCGAGGAGGGCGTGTCGGTCCAGGGTGTGGTTTTGATCGCGCTGCTTGCTGCGATCGGATGGAGTGCCTGGCGCGGGCTGGAAAATATCCAGGATGGCGCAAATGTCTGGACCCGCATAAGTCTCGTCCTGATCGGCGTGACGCTCCTGCTGGCGTCGCTTGCCGTCGAGTCGACAGAAACTGGCCTGCATATCGGACTGACCGGGAAGTTTTTCGGCGTGAGCATCGCGCTGGGCGCATTGTACCGAATCGGCAGCGTGCGCCTCTCGGTGGATGAGTTGCGGGATTGGTTGTGGGAGTCCTGGCGCTTTGTGAAGCAGATCTTTCCGTTGCTGGTCGTTGGTGTCTTCATCGTTGGCATGATCCGTGTGCTGATTCGCCCGGAGTGGATCGAAGCGCTGGCCGGTAGCAATTCCGTGCTCGGTAACCTGACGGGGGTCGCGTTCGGCGTTTTCATGTACTTTCCGACCCTGGTCGAGGTGCCGATCGCCAAGATGTTCCTTGACCTGGGGATGCATCGTGGGCCGTTGCTGGCCTATCTGATGTCCGACCCGGAACTGTCGCTGCAGAGCATTCTCATCATCTCCGCAATCATCGGCAGGAAAAAAACCGCTACGTACGTCGGGCTGGTTGCCTTGTTCAGCGCCAGTGCCGGAATGACTTATGGTGCCTGGGTCAATGGGGTCTCGGTCTTCGTCCTGGCGCTCTGGCTGGCCGGATTCATCGCGGTGCTGGCCGCTTTGCTGTCCGTCGCTAGTCGCCATTCAAACGCGTTGAAAGGAGTCTGATCATGCTGACCATCAAGGTACTCGGCCCGGGGTGCGCCAATTGCAGGAAACTCGAGGAAGTGGTGCAGAGTGCCGTGGCGTCGTTGCAGGTCGAAGCGCAGATCATCAAGGTCACGGACATGCAGGAGATCATTGCGTACGATGTGCTGAAGACGCCCGGCCTGGTGATCAACGGAAAACTGGTTTCCTCCGGCAGGATTCCTGTCCCCGCTGCGGTCGCCGAGTGGATTCGGGCTGCTGAATGAATCGGACATGGCAGCCGATCAATGGCGTGACTGAAAGGGGCACTGTCCTTGCCAACTTGATCGTCGGGCGTTCCGAAGCGCGTCCGGGCGCTTGCATTCGACATGGATAATGAGGTTTGATCTGGTCATGCTGCAGCGGGGAGCGTGTTTCGGATTCGCCCGCATCGTGGTCTAGACTGAGGTAAAAACAAGGAGCTCGTCATGACCACGATTGCGCGGTTCCAGGTCGAGTACACCCGGTTTGTCGATCCTCAAGGCGAGGCGACCCAGCCCTTGCCCGAGTTTGCGCTCGATCCCGCTGCACTGATTCCCCTGTACCGTGCGATGCTTCTGACGCGCACCTTCGACACCAAGGCAATCGCACTGCAGCGCACCGGCAAGATCGGCACCTTCGCGTCGGCGCTTGGGCAGGAGGCAATCGGGGTTGGCGTTGCCAGCGCGATGCGTGCCGAGGATGTGCTGGTGCCGTCCTACCGCGACCACGCAGCCCAGTTCATGCGCGGTGTCACGATGTCGGAAAGCCTCCTGTATTGGGGCGGTGACGAGCGGGGGAGCAATTTTGCCGTGCCGCGCGATGACTTTCCGATCTGCGTGCCTATCGCGACCCAGGTGTGTCACGCGGCCGGTGCCGCCTACGCGTTCAAGCTGCGCAGGGAGGCGCGCGTCGCAGTGAGTTTTCTTGGCGATGGTGCGACTTCCAAGGGCGATTTCTATGAAGCGCTGAACTTCGCCGCGGCGTGGCAAGCGCCGCTGGTGGTGGTGGTCAACAACAACCAGTGGGCGATTTCGGTGCCGCGCAGCGTGCAGACAGTGGCGCAAACGCTCGCGCAGAAAGCGATTGCAGCGGGGTTCGAAGGCTGCCAGGTGGACGGCAATGACGTCATTGCGGTGCGTCACGCGGCCCAACAGGCAATCGAGAAAGCGCGCACAGGCGGTGGTCCGAGCCTGATCGAAGCGATCAGCTATCGCCTTGGCGATCACACCACCGCCGACGATGCGACACGTTACCGTGATCCCGAAGTTGTTCAGCAGCAATGGGCATTCGAACCGATCGTGCGCCTGCGCAGCTATCTGTTGCGCGTGAATGCGTGGAGCCAGCAGGAGGAAGAGCAACTCGTCAAAGAGTGCACGAATGCGGTCAATGAAGCAGTGGAGGCCTATCTTGCGATGCCGCCACCGACCACGGCGGCAATGTTCGATCACCTGTATGCGACGCTGCCGGCTGCGCTGCAGGAGCAGCGCGACACCGCGCTCCACTTTGCGCCGCCGCAAGGAGGCGAACATGGCTGAGCTCAATCTGATCGAGGCGATCAATCACGCGCTCGCATACGAGATGGCGCATGACCCGGCGGTGGTCATGCTCGGCGAGGACATCGGCGTCAATGGGGGAGTTTTTCGCGCAACGGTCGGCCTGCAGCAGCAATTCGGCGCCGAACGGGTGATCGACACCCCGCTCGCGGAGACCGCGATCGCCGGTACGGCGATCGGTATGGCGGCGATGGGACTGAAACCGGTCGCGGAGATCCAGTTCTCGGGCTTCATCTACCCGACGATCGATCACATCATCAACCATGCCGCGCGGCTGCGTAATCGCACACGCGGCAGGCTGTCGTGCCCGATGGTGCTGCGCTCACCCTGCGGCGCCGGTATCCATGCGCCGGAGCACCATTCGGAAAGCCCGGAGACGCTGTTCGCGCACATGCCGGGACTGCGCGTGGTGATGCCGTCGTCGCCGTCGCGGGCCTATGGCCTGCTGCTGGCGGCGATGCGCGATCCCGATCCGGTGATCTTTCTTGAGCCGACGCGGCTGTACCGTCTCTTCAAACAGGAAGTGGTGGATGACGGTACCGCGCTCCCGCTCGACGTGTGCTTCACGCTGCGTTCCGGGACCGACGTGACGCTCGTCAGCTGGGGTGCGATGCTGCACGAAACCCAGGCGGCGGCCGACGCGCTGGCGCAGGAAGGGATCATGGCCGAGGTGATCGATGTCGCAACGTTGAAGCCGCTCGACATGGAGACGATTCTCGAATCGGTGAGTCGGACCGGACGCTGCGTGATTGTGCATGAAGCGGCGCGCACTGCGGGATTCGGCGCGGAAATCGCTGCCAATCTGGCCGAGCACGGCTTGTATTCCCTGTTGGCACCGGTGCAGCGCGTTACGGGATACGACATCGTCGTTCCGATGGCGCGGCTCGAGTATCAGTATCTGCCGAGTGTCGAACGTATTGTCGCGGCAGTCCGGAAGACGCTGGAGGGCTCATGAAGATCTTCAAACTGCCTGACCTCGGGGAAGGGCTGCAGGAAGCGGAAATCGTGGAATGGCACGTGAAGGTCGGTGATGAGGTGCAGGCCGACCAATTGCTGCTGTCAGTGGAAACGGCCAAGGCGATCGTCGAGATCCCGTCACCGCAAGCGGGCCGTATCGAAAAGCTGTTCGGTCAGCCTGGACAGATCGTGCATGTCGGTGCGCCCTTGGTCGGCTTCGAAGCTGCGGCCGAAGACAGCGACTCCGGTACCGTGGTCGGTGAAGTGCAGGTCGGCCACCAGTTGCAGCAGGAAGCACCGGCCGCGGTGGGGCGGAGCGGGGCGGCGATCAAGGCGACCCCCGCCGTACGCGCGATGGCGCGTCAGCTGAATGTGGAATTGGAGATGGTGACACCGTCCGGCCCCGATGGCGTGATCACCGCTGCCGACGTGCAGCGCGTCGCGAAGATTCTGGCCGAAGTCGGGCCGGCGGAAATCCTGCGCGGGGTACGGCGTGCAATGGCGCAGAACATGACGCTGGCGCAGAGCGAAGTGGCCGCCGCGACGGTCATCGACGACGCCGATATTCATGCCTGGCAACCTGACAGTGACATCACGATCCGTCTGGTGCGCGCGCTGGTCGCGGGCTGCCGGGCCTCGCCGGTGCTGAATGCCTGGTACGAAAGCCATACCATGGGGCGCCGTGTGCTGAGCAAGGTCGATGTCGGCATCGCCGTGGATCTGCCGGAGGGCTTGTTCGTGCCGGTATTGCGGGATGTCGCCAATCGCGATGCAGCTGATCTGCGCCACGGCCTGGACCGCATGCGCGCCGATGTCGTCGCGCGCAAGATTCCGCCCGAAGAGCTGCGTGGCAATACGATCACCCTGTCGAACTTTGGAATGATCGGGGGCAAATATGCGGCGCCGATCGTCGTGCCGCCAACCGTCGCGATTCTCGGCGCCGGACGGGTGCACGAGCAGGTGCTGGCGGTCGATGGCGTGCCCACAGTGCGCCGGGTGCTGCCGCTGAGCCTGACTTTCGATCATCGGGTCGTGACCGGTGGCGAAGCGGCGCGTTTCCTGGCCGCCGTGATCGCGGATCTGACGTTGCCGAGCTAGTGCTAGGGCCGAAGGCAGCGAAAATCCGCGGCGGGTGACGATCGCCGACCTTCTGTGGACCTGGAGCGCCCGCCAGCCCATGGCCGCACCGGGTCACCGCAACACGATCGGAGCGATGGCCCTGACCCACGCCGCATATTCTGCGGGTTAGCCTAGCCTGTTTTTGCCGGTGTGCGGGCTGCGCTCCACGGGAACGGCGGGCTCCAATTGCCATCCCGCCCGGCACGTGTCATGCGTCACGGTCGAGAATCAGCCTTTTCCGCTAGAGTTGTTTCCAGATGTTATGCAGATACCCTGTATCTGTCGGCATCGATTTGGCTGGGCCAGTTGGCGCTTGGGGAGGGCGTGTCGTCCTGCCCCGAATCGAATGAATCCTGCGCACGGGACGGACAAGGAAATGAAAAAATACCGGATTCTTGCCCCGGCAGCCTTTGTGGCTGCAATGTTGTCGCCGCTGCTGGCTCATGCCGCTCCTGTCACGGTTTCCATCGCGTCGGGGGCGTGGGTTGCCGGTAGTGGGTGGGGGGCCTTATGCGCCGGAAGCGACTGTGACCCGACCCATTCTTTCTTGAACGTCGGTTGGAGCATTGATTCGGCACTGGCATCGACGTCTTTTGTTCTCAACAATGTTGGTGCCAGTCAAACCGTGAATTTCGGGTATGCGACTTTCGCGGAGGAAGACTCCTTCATAGACCACGCTGAGACCGACGATCTGATCCTCTCGGCCATCCTGAATTTCAGTTCTCCGACACTCGGACAAACCAGCAGTGCAGCAAGCGCTACGGCAAGTTTCGGTGCACTCAAGGATAACGGAGCGCTGAACGAAGACCTGCATGCGAGTTTCGATTCCGTGCTTCTCGCTTTCGCCACGGGCGGGGAAATCAGGATAGATTTTTCGTCGCTGTCCTGGAACTGCCAGGGCACGAACGAATGCAGTTACAAGAAGCCGGATGACAACCTGATCCGGGCAACCTTCACGCTGACGAAAGACGCCGCAGCGACAGTGCCGGCGAGCGTTTTGGCAGTGCCGGAGCCGTCGTCCCTGCTGCTGTTGGCGGGTGGCCTGGCAGCTTTGGGGTTCCGCCGACGGAAGGGTGTTCTGGCCGCTCAGTGACGGGGAGTCGTGGTGTGATCCTCTTCCCTTGCTTACGCACAGGCTCCGAAGATGGGTACCTTGTGTCGGCGCCGGAAGGCGATCAACGTGAAGTGCTCGTCCCACGCAAGGGAGCGCAGTCGTAGGGGTTTGACCCAATACCCACACTTGCGTCATTGGTTAATGATTCCCGCGAGCGTCGGGAAGATTGGTGTGTATCGGTTTGTGAATTAGTTTTAATCAATATTATTAAGTTCTTGATACTGGTGTGTTCACGCGGCAGTGCTCTTGGGCATTGCCGGTGTATGGCAGCGAGAAGCGGTGATGAAGATAGAGACGTAGAGCTTATTCTTATCCTAGGAGCGGAGACCATGAAGAGCAGAACCAGGGTGGCAAGCGTGGTTGTGGTGCTGGCGGCGATGGGCGCGTGGGCGGGGCCTGCAAGCGCTGTCGAATTTGTAAAGTATTCTGGGGAATGCGCAACTGAACTCAATGCCGTAGGCCAGGCAATCGAAGACGCGACTTTCCTTGGAAATAAAGCGACCACCGACGAAAGCAATTTGTTCGCGAAGCTCGATGCTGCCAATGCCAAAGTCGGCTTGGAGAAGTACGATGACGCGGTGGACAAGCTGATGAACATCGTAAGTACCGCCACGGCGCTCGCCAACGCAGCGAAACCAAAGCTCGATAGTGCTTACGGGATCAATACGGCGGCTGGGGCTGCGATGGACTGCGTGGGCGCTTTGGGGAACTAGTTTCCGATGTTTGCGACTGCGCAACAGCGCATATCACCTGCTGACGCCCTGCGATATTGGTGTTGGCAGGTGAGCGCAAAGCGTTTCGCCTTCAAGTCCGGTGCGACTGGCGAGTTCCTTCGCGTCGCAACGTGTTGGCATTGATCGTCAATATTCAGCCTCCCGTAGCCTTCCTGTACTGCATCCTCCGCCGCGACGGCGTCGCTCCGGATTCCAGGCCGACGATCACCTGGGGCAAGGTACGGTATCCTTTGACGATACCAACAGCCGATGCGACCAGGATGGAGCGAATATGGGATTGCAACAATCCGCCGATTCGGGCGTGGAGCCGTCGCGTGAAGACGTCGATCAACTCGAAGGACCGACCGTTATCGAATTCGGTGCACCCTGGTGTGGCTACTGCATGGCTGCCCGGCCATTGATCGACCAAGCACTCGCCAAGCATTCAAACGTACGTCACCTCAGGATCGAAGATGGTCCGGGTCGCCGCCTGGGCCGCTCATTTCGCGTGAAGCTGTGGCCGACGCTGGTGTTTCTGCGTCAGGGTGTCGAAGTGGAGCGTCTGGTCCGGCCGTCCGATTCCAGCACGATCGAAGGGGCGCTTGCACGGATCGATGGTGTGGCATGACGCCGTGTGACTTCACGACGCTGAATGACGCGGGGCTCAATCTGCAGGCCATTTTGAACCTGGACGATCTGCCGACGGACATCACCGCTGAACTCCGACGCTGTTACGACCCGGAAAATCGGTATCGCCAGCTGATCCTGATCGGCCATGCAGGGAAGACGCTGTGGGACGCCGTCACGGCGTCAGGGGGGGCTTCGGAAAACCCGATCGATGATTTCAGTGTCCAGACTGTCGAGCGATGGTTTTCGGCGCAGTTTGCCGACAAGCAGGGGGAAGTCATCTACCCCGGCAATATTGCGATAGGGCTGCAGAGGCTCGGGAAAATCGCGGGCTGGCACCGAGAGTCGCCGCTCATGGTCGGAATCCACCAGGAGTGGGGCACGTGGTATGCATACCGATTGGTGATGCTGACTGATACCGATCTCGCGCCGACCCCGCCCATGCAAGGGGAGCGTCCCTGCGATCGGTGCCAGGACACGGTGTGCATTACCAGTTGTCCGGCGGGGGCGCTGTCGGGCGGCACGTTCGCGCTGGAAAAATGCATCGGCTATCGCAAGGAACCCTTGTCACGCTGCGCGACGACTTGTATTGCGCGGGTGAGTTGCCCGGTGGGCAGCATCCACCGCTATTGCGACGACCAGATCCGGCATTGTTATTCGATTTCCCTGAAAGCCATCCAGCAGTTCTGCTGATCGTTCAGCCCGGGACGAAGGGATCGGCCTCGGAGCGCCACCCCTGCGGGAGCCATTTCAGATCCGCCGGTTCATCGATGTCGTGCATCCGTCGCAGGTTCTTCACTGTCCATCCGAGTCGTCCGAGCCGACACAGGGTTTCGAATGCGACGGTCTCGGTGCTCCACGGCATGTTGTCGAACAGCAGCGGGTGAAAGTGCCTGAGGCCCAGCAGGGCATAGCCGCCATCGGCCGTGGGTGCCAGGGCCGTGTCGTGTTCGTGAAGCGCGTGAGCGGCTTCCCGCAGGTGGGTAGCGCTCAGCGCCGGGCAATCAGTCCCGATCAGCAGTACCGATTCACCACCGCGGATCGTGCGTTCGGCCGCCCGTGCCATGCGCGCGCCGAGATCCCCGCCGCCCTGATCAGACCAGATGAGGCGATCGGGCAGGGCGAGTTGGTGCCATGCCGGGTCCGAGGGCGTCGGGCTCACGCATAGCTCGACAACACCGATATCGGCATCCACCGCCACATGGACCGCGTGCTCGCACATGCGCCGTGCCAGGCCGGCCGCGCGGTCCGGGCCGAGAGCGGGAATCAGGCGTGTCTTGACGAAGCCGGGAATCGGTGCCTTGGCAATGATGACGATACGCGTCGGCTTCATCGGTACGCCTCGGCCAGCTCGTGTGCGGAGGCGCCGCGCCAGTAGGCCCAGCGCAGGCGCCACATCAGGAAGATCGTGCGCCAGACGCCGCGCGTTTCCCAGCGGCGGCCCGAGGTCGTGACCTTGTCGACAATGCGCGCCGGCCGCGACAGGGTGCGCAGGCGCCTCGACAGTTCGACGTCTTCCATCAGGGGCTGATCGGGAAAGCCTCCGATGGCGTCGAAGGCGGCGCGGCTCAGGAACATTGCCTGGTCGCCCGTGGCGATGCCGGTCCAGTGCGAGCGCCAGTTCATCATGCAGGCGATCACGCGCAGCATCGTGGCGCACCCTGCAATGCGCACGTCGAAGCGGCCCCAGACATGCGCGGAGTCCTGCAGGGCATCGGCAATCCGCATGGCGGCCTGCTCGGGCAGGCGGGTGTCGGCGTGCAGGAACAGCAGCGCCCGGCCGCTGGCATGGGCGGCGCCGGTGTTCATCTGCCGGGCACGGCCGCGCGCCGAGTGCAGCACCGCAAAACCCGCGGCTTCGGCGCTGGCAACCGTGGCGTCTTCGCTGCCGCCGTCTACGATCAGCACTTCGGCTCCGGCCCGCGCCAGTGGCGAAAGGTGATCCAGCAAGTCCAACATGCCCGAAGCTTCGTTCAGCACCGGTACGATGATCGACAACTGCCAGGTATCGGTCGAAGTCATGCGCTCGCCCCCGGTTCCAGGCGGCTGATCCAGTCCGCCCTGAGGCCTTGCAGGCTCAGACACTGGTCGAGGTCGACGGCAAAGAAAGCAATGACCGGAATCACGACGAGGGCCGGGATAAACGGTTTTTCCACCGGGCTCACTCGTGTAGCGCGCCGCCGCAACTGCTGCCCTGACCGGCGGTGCAACCATAGCAATGATCGGCGACCGCAATCGCACGGCCTGCAGGGTCGGCTTGCAGCAGGTCGCGCAGATGCGGACGCGCCGGCAGACCGCGTGACGTGGCGGAATCGGCCGGCAGGGTCAGGCCGAGCTGCTGGTTGAAATCGCAATCGTAGAGATGGCCCTGCCAATCGACGCTGACCAGCGTGTGGCACATCACGTTAGCGAGATTGCCGGGCGCGAAGTTGTCCTTCAGCAGCCGCATGTAGCTGTTGAACTGCCCTTTGGAGACGAGCATCGAGCCGAAGCGCTGGATCGGCATATTGGTCAGCGCCAGGAGTTCGTTGAAGACGATGCCGAAGTGTTCACACAGTTCGCGCTTATAGGCGGCCTGCAGTTTTGCCTGATCCGGCGGCAGTGAAGGCCCCTGCGGGTTGTAGACCAGATTCAGCGTGAGCCCCGAACCGGGCTGGCCATATCCGAGCGCGTTGAGTTGCCGCAGCGCGGTGATGCTCTTGTCGAACACGCCCTTGCCACGCTGTCGGTCGACGTTTTCGAGCGAGTAACACGGCAGCGAGGCGACGACCTCGACCCTTTGTTCTGCCAGAAACTGCCCGAGATCTTCCTGGCCGGGCTCGAGCAGGATCGTCAGGTTGCACCGGTCGATGACCCGCAGGTCCAGCGCTCGGGCGGCGAGCACCAGCTTCCGGAAGTCGGCATGCAACTCGGGCGCGCCGCCGGTCAGGTCCAGCGTTGGGATCCGGCGTGCCACCAGCACCTGCGGAATCAGCTCGACGAGCTCGCTGGCCATCATTTCGGTACGTGACGGGCCGGCGTTGACATGGCAGTGCACACAGGCCTGATTGCAGCGATAGCCGAGGTTGACCTGCAGCGTCGTCAGCTTGCCGCGCCGCAGCGGAGGGAATTCGGTCGCGCGGAGGAGGGGAAGGGTGGCGTGCATGGGAGTCCTGCTGGTCGGGGAG
>NZ_WTVQ01000030.1 GCF_012910955.1 Aromatoleum diolicum | reverse complement strand
GGCTTTGGGGGGGCGCTCACTGCGAGTCTTCCTTGCTTTCCTGATATTCGGCCGCCAACTGCTTGCGATCGATCTTGCCGTTCGGGTTTCGCGGCAGCGGGCCGTCGCGCACCTCAATGTGCGCGGGCACCATGTAGGCCGGCATCCGCTTGCGGCAATCGGCGAGCAGGGCGGTGGTGTCAAGTTGGGTGCCGGGTGCCGGCGTCGCGATGACGCAGATCGCGTGGCCGAGGGCGGGGTGCGGCAGGCCGAACGCGACGCATTCGCCGACCCGGCCCGAGCCGTAGAGGATCTCCTCGACTTCCGTGGGGCTGACGCGATAGCCCGAGGTTTTCATCATCTCGTCGCGTCGGCCGATGAAGTACAGGAAACCGTCCTCGTCGCGGCGTACGCTGTCGCCGGAAAATACCGCCACTTCCGGGATCATCAGACCGGTCTCGTGGCCGCCGATACCGGCTGGCAGCGGCTTGTAGCGTTCCGCCGTCTTTTCCGCATCGTTCCAGTAGCCCATGCCGACGAGTGCGCCGCGCTGCACCAATTCGCCGGGTTCGTTCGGTGCGCATTCGCTGCCGTCCTCGCGCAGCACTAGCACTTCGGCATTGGGAATGGCTTTGCCGATCGAGTCGGGGCGCCGATCGATCTCGTCCGGCGGGAGATAGGTCGCGCGAAAGGCTTCGGTCAGTCCGTACATCAGGAAGGGACGGGTGCCCGGGAGTTTTGAACGCAGCGTCTTCAGGGTCTCGAAAGGCATGCGTCCGCCGGTGTTGGCGATGTAGCGCAGGTGCTCGGCGACGGTCTCCGGCCAGTCAAGTCCGGCGAGCTGGATCCACAGCGGCGGTACCGCAGTGAGGCCGGTAACGCGCTCGCGCACGACTGCATTGAGCACGTCGCGGGGCAACAGGTAATCGATCAGCACCGCGCGGGCGCCGGTGTGAAAGGCGGTGGTGAGCTGCGAAAAGCCTGCGTCGAAGGACAATGGCAGGGCTGCGAGCAGCGTGTCGTCAGCATGATTTTCAAGGTACTGCGCGACACTGCGCGCACCTGTCACGAGATTGCGGTGTGACAGCACGACGCCTTTCGGCCGCCCCGTGCTGCCGGAGGTATACAGGATTGCGGCCATGTCCGTATCGATCACGCGGTGACCGGACCGTGCCGCGGCCTGGCAGACCTCGCTCCAGCGATGTACGCTGGCCCCCTCGACCGCCGGTAGTTCGGCCGGATTGCCGACCAGTACCACCTGGCGCAGGTCATGGCAGCTTGCCAGCACCGGTTGCAGCACCGCCAGGCGCTCGGCGCTGGTGATCAGCACGCGCACGTTGCAGTCGCGCAGGATATGACCGACCTGCTCGCCCTTCAGCAAAGGGTTCAGTGGCACGAAGGTGCCGCCGGCGGCGGTCGTCCCGAAGGCCGCGGCGACAAACTCTGCGCGTTTCTCAAGATAGATCCCGACCCGTTCCGCGCGTGCCAGTCCCAGTTCCCGCAGGCCGGCGGCACAGGCACGGCATTGTGCGTCCAGTTCCGTATACGACAGGGTCTGCGCCCCGCGAGTGAGAGCAGGGCGGGAACCATCGCGTGCCGTGGCGATGTGGACGAGGTCGTGGAGGAGGTTGGCTGAAGTCATCGTGGTCCGGCGGGCGGTGTCGTTCGGCACAGGTTGTAAGCGGCGGCGTCACGCCGTCGCAACGAACTGGTCAGAGAAGGCCTGGCCGGCAAGTATAATGCGCGCATTTCCGGTCCGGGCCGCGGAGGCGGCCGGCATTTATCGGCGCAGAGAGGTTTTTGCTTTGAATATCCAGGAACAAGTCTTGGCCCTGCTCGACGAGGTGTTGAGCCTCAATGGACGCGGGCTGCTCTTCGATGCCGACACGGCCCTTCTGGGCAGCGTGCCGGAGCTCGATTCAATGGCTGTGCTGGCGGTGATCCACGCCATCGAGGAACGCTTCAATATCGAAGTCCCCGACGACGAGATTGACGGCAGTTCGTTTGCCACCGTCGGCACTGTGGTCGAATTTGTGAGCCGCTTGTCCGGGCGTTGATTCCCCGTGCCCGGGCGCAGGGCCGATTTCGGTAGACGGTTCAGCACCGTCGGGACGGATTACCTGTTTCGGGCTTGGCTTTGATATTTGCGCAGGGAGACCCCCTTGCGCTAGGGTTCCTGTTCCGAGTCTCCCTTGCGTGGCCCGCGAATTATGCTCGGTGGTAGCCTTGCCCCCGAAGTCGGGTAGCGGTCGAATTTTGGTGTCTTGGCAGTATCCGGCAGGTCGAAACCCCATCTTTGGGTGGATGATTTCATGCTGTTTACGACGTTCGCTTTCGCCGGGATGTTTCTGCCGCTGGTGCTGGCAGGTTTCTTTTCGATCGCACGTTTCTCCCATTCGGGCGCCGCGACCTGGCTATTCGTTTCGTCGCTGATCTTCTACGGCTACTGGATGCCCGAGTTCACGGCCTTGCTGTTGGGTTCGATCTGCGGCAACTTTTTCATCGGCACGAGAATCGCGGCGCTGAAAACGGCCGGAGACGCGCAGCCGGCGGAGCCTTCGGCGAAGTATTGGCTGATCTTCGGCGTCGTCGCCAACCTGGCGATGCTGGCCTACTTCAAGTACGCCAATTTCTTCGTCGATAACCTCAACTTGGCGCTGGGTACGCAGTGGGATATCGGTCGCGTGCTGCTTCCGATCGGAATTTCCTTCTTTACCTTCACCCAGATCGCCTTTCTGGCCGATGCTTACCAGAAGGGTATAAGCGAATACAAATTCACGCACTACGGCCTGTTCGTCACTTATTTTCCGCACCTTATCGCTGGACCGGTGCTGCACCACGCACAAATGATGCCGCAGTTCGGCGACGCCAAGACATATCGGTTCAACTCGGGAAATTTCGCGGCAGGACTCGCAATTTTTGCCCTCGGACTCTTCAAGAAGGTAGCGCTCGCCGACGGCATCGCGCCCTACGCGGACGCGGTGTTCAAACCTGCGGATGCGGGCCTGTCGCCCGATATTCATGAAGCCTGGCTGGGGGCGCTGGCCTACACCTTTCAGCTTTACTTCGATTTTTCCGGATATTCGGACATGGCGATCGGTTTGTCGTGGATGTTCAACGTGCGCCTTCCGTTCAATTTCAATTCACCATACCGCGCCACCAGCATTAGCGATTTCTGGCGCCGGTGGCATATTTCGTTGTCGAACTTCCTGCGTGACTACCTCTACATCGCGCTGGGCGGGAATCGTTACGGCGTGGTCAGGCGTTACGGCAACCTCGCGACGACGATGCTCCTGGGAGGGCTCTGGCACGGTGCAAGCTGGTCCTTTGTTTTCTGGGGGTTTCTGCATGGCCTTTATCTGACGATCAATCATGCTTTCAGGGCTGTGTGCGGCGAAGCTTTGCTTGCGAGATTCGGACGCAGTCGATTATTTGCCCTGTTGGCCTGGGGGCTGACGATGCTGTCGGTCATCGTCGCCTGGGTATTTTTCCGTGCCGAGTCGTTCTCGGGGGCGGGGCGCATACTGCGCGGGATGCTTGGCCTGAATCCTGAGTACGGAACGCAAGTACTCCTTTGGAACGCCGGACTCGCCTGGTCGGCGGGAATGACGTGGTGTCTGGTGTTGGGAAGCATCGCTTTTGTCGCGCCCAACAGCAACCGTATCGGCGCCCGGGTTCTCGAAATATGCCGCACCGGCTCCCGCGCAGGTTCGTTCGTTGCGGGCGCGGGCCTTGCCGCGGCATTGTTTTTCGTGTTGCTCAACACCACGCGCGATTCGATCAGCGCGTTCATCTACTTCAATTTCTGAAATGGTGCGCGCGAGCTTCTACTGGCTGCTGGGGATCACCGCCTTCCTGATTGCATGCGAGATCGTCCTGCATGCACTGCCCGTATCGAGCGCCACGGAAACCGGCTATTACAGCGATCCACTGATCATCACCTACCCGCCAGGACATCAGTGGACGACCGCAACGGGTTGGGACCTGCGCAATGCGCAGCGAAACCGCAGCAACAATGCGGGCTTTCTCGCCGATCGGGATTTTGTGTACGAGGAGCGCGCGGTCGCGCTTGTGGGCGATAGCTACGTCGAAGCGTCGATGCTCGCGGCGGCCGATCGTCCGGGAGCGCAGCTCGAACGCTCGCTTGGCGATCGGCCAGTATACGCAATGGGTGGCCCGGGATCGGCGTTGCTCGATTACGCCGAAAGGATTCGGCTGGCACACGAACAATACGGTGTGCGCGACTTTGTCGTGCTGATGGAACGCGGCGACGTGCGCCAGTCGCTATGTGGATCGGGCAACATCCACGGGCCGTGTCTCGATCGGCAAAGTCTGCAGCCACGAACCGAGACGCAAGCGGCTCCCGGGCTCGCAAAGCGCATCCTGCGTCATTCTGCCTTTGCGCAATACCTGTTCAGCCAATTGAAGTTCAGTCCTGAACGCTTGTGGCGGCAGATCGTGATGCAATCCGGTCCCGTGGCGCCGACGAAGCCAGCCGTGGCTGGAGGTATGGCCAATCGCGCTGGTCTCGCGCGAGCGGATGCCCCGGTACGCGAAGTCGATGCGGTGGCCGAAGCCTTCTTCTCCCGCATCAAGCCGTACGTAAGCGGAAAGCTTGTGATCGTGATCGACAGCGATCGAGCCGGGCCAAATACGGGCATGCCCGTTCCAGACGCGGACCGAGCCCGGTTTATCTCACTCGCTCGAGCTGCCGGCGCGCTTGTGATCGACACCGAGCCCGTATTTCGCGAGCACTTTGCGCGTTACCCCCTCAAGCTCGAGGTTGGCCCCTACGATGGTCACATGAACGCACTGGCCGTCCGTCTTGCGATGCAGGCGGCCGTGGACGGTCTCGCGACATTCCGATAGCGATCCAGCCGCCGGATGTCCGGCGGACCTTCAGAATGGAAAGAACACCGGCACCAGTAGCAGTACGACAGCGGAATAGGTCAGACTCACCGGCAGCCCGATTTTGAAGAAATCCAAAACGCGGTAGCGTCCGGGAGACATCACCATCAGGTGCGTCTGGTAACCGAACGGGACCAGGAAGCCTGCGCTGGCACCATAGGCCACCGCCATCACGAAGGGCATTGGATCGACGTTGAACGCGCGTGCAGTCGATAGGGCGATGGGAAACGCCAGCGCTGCGGCAGCGTTGTTCGTGATCACTTCGGTCAGCACGAGCGTGATCAGGTAGACGCCAACAAAGGCGCCAAAGATGCCGTAGCCATCAAACATGCCGCGCATCGCGTCGGCGACGATCTGCGCGGCGCCCGAGGACTCCAGCGCCTTGGCGATCGTCAGTGCCGAGCCGATCGTCACCAGCAGATCGAAGGGAAAGCGCCGCCGCATCTCGCTGAGCGTCAGGATCCTCGATCCCAGGAGTATCGCGAGCAGCACCAGCAGGCTGTTCAGCAGGGGCCACACGTCGAATGCCGACAGCGCTATGGCCAGTGCAAAACCCGACAGTGCGAGGGTGCTCTGCGGATTCGTCAGCCTGGGGCGCAGCACGCCGGTATCGAGCAGATGGAAATTGCGGTCGATATTGCGGTGGTGGGCAAAATCGGGGCCCACTGCTAGCAAAAGGCTGTCGCCGACGTGTAGCGGTACTCGCCCCAACTGGCCCGTCAGGCGCTTGTCGCCGCGGCGGATGCCGACGACACCCGCATCGAATTGCATGCGGAAATCCACTTCTCGCAACGTGCGGTTGGGCAGTATCGATTCGTTCGAAATCACGACTTCGACGAGATTCGAGCCGAGCAGCGCGTCCGCGCGCGTGCCGAATACATGCAGACCGGAAAACTGCTGCAACGCTTGGACTTTCTCGATTTCGCCGGTGAAAACAAGGATGTCGCCGTCGCGCAATATCTCGTCCGGTCCGACCGGAGAAATCAGCCGGTCTTCCCGTTCTATCTCGAGCAGAAACAGGCCGTCGAGGTTGCGCAGGCCGTTCTGCTCGATGCTTCTGCCTGCCAGGGGCGAGTTTCCGGTGACCTGCGCCTCGAGAAAATACGCCTGCCGGTTATCCCTTGATGCGGCCGGATGGGCAGGCAGCAGCGGCGAACTCAGCACCATGACGGCGATGCACGCCAGCGCGACCGGAATGCCGACCAAGCTGAACTGGAACATCTGCAGTGCCGGCAGACCTGCATCGATCACGAAGGAATTGACGACGAGATTCGTCGATGTGCCGATGAGCGTTGTGACACCACCGAGAATCGCAGCGTACGACAGAGGGATCAACAGTTTGGATGCAGGTACCTGGCGCTGTCGCGAAATTACCCCGAGCAGCGCGCCGACCACCGCGGTATTGTTCAGCACCGCCGACACCAGCGCGGTCACGCCGGAAAGTCGCAGAATGGCCAGCGACGGTCCGCCCTTGAGGATCACAGCCGAAAAACGGTCTAGTAGCGGGGAGCGCTCCAGTGCATGCGACACCAGCAACAGCACGACTAGGGTGATCAGCGCAGGATTCGAATAGCTGGACAGCCATTCCCGCTCATCCACCAGTCCGGTGACGTGGAAGGCGGCCGCCCAGACGGTGAACAACAGGGCAGGTGCCGCCCGGCCGTGAATCAGCAGCGCGAGCAGCGCGACAATGGACAGAAGAACAAGGGGGGCCG
The DNA here is from genome assembly GCF_012910955.1 of Aromatoleum diolicum. Taxonomy (GTDB): domain Bacteria; phylum Pseudomonadota; class Gammaproteobacteria; order Burkholderiales; family Rhodocyclaceae; genus Aromatoleum; species Aromatoleum diolicum. The sequence goes on along the minus strand of NZ_WTVQ01000030.1, from coordinate 50,418 downwards.
TCATGGGCTGCAGGGCCGGCATGCTCGATCAGTCCTCGAACCCCCAGGCGACGAAGTGTGGATTGGCGAAATCGGGTTTCGCATAACCCATCGGTCGTCCATCAACGTCGGTGACACGCCCACCGGCCGCCGCCAGGACCGCGTGACCCGCGGCAATGTCCCATTCCATCGTGCGGCCCAGTCGTGGATAGAGGTCCGCTTCGCCCGCGGCAATCAGGCACAGTTTCAACGATGAGCCGGCGCTGACCTGGTGTGCGACCCTGCGTCCGGCGAGAAACGCTTCGAGCGCCGCAGCATCGCCATGCGATCGGCTGGCCACGACGGTGAGACCCTCTGCGGGCGGGATGCGGCAGCGGATCGACCGGCGCCCGTCCACATCCTCGACGAATGCACCGACCCCGGCGGCTCCCCCGTACAGTCGCCCGAGCGCGGGCGCCAGCACCACGCCGAGCACCGGTCGTCCCGCCTCGATCAGCGCGATATTCACAGTGAATTCACCATTGCGCCGGATGAATTCTTTGGTGCCGTCGAGTGGATCGACGAGCCAGAAGCGCTCGCCGACCGCAGGCCGCTTCCCGGCAGCTACCGCTTCTTCGGCCACCACCGGGATCTCTGGTGTCAGTGCCGCGAGCCCGGCAAGGATCACGGCTTCAGCGCGTTCGTCTGCTTCCGTGACCGGCGAGGCATCATCCTTGCCGCGGACCGCAAAATCCGTGGCGTAGATCTGCATCACCACGTCACCCGCCCGCCGAGCGAGTGGAATCAGCGTTTCGAGCAGGCGGTTGTGCGATAGGGAATCGGGCACGGAAAGTCACTCCTGTCGGTTGCTATACTTCGCAGACTTGGCATTGTAGGCATATTTGCGCGCTCCCTGCGCCAATGCCAAGGTCGAACCCGTAATCCACCTTCGTCGCGAGGACGTTGATGCCACTTACCCACCTGCAGCGGCTCGAAGCCGAAAGCATCCACATCATGCGGGAAGTCGTCGCCGAGGCGGAAAACCCGGTGATGCTGTACTCGATCGGCAAGGACAGCGCGGTCATGCTGCACCTGGCAATGAAGGCCTTCTATCCCGCGCGCCCGCCGTTTCCGCTACTGCATGTCGACACCCGCTGGAAATTCCGCGACATGTACGCGTTTCGCGACCAGATGGTAAGCAAGTTCGGGCTGGACCTGATCGTGCATATCAACCCCGAGGGTATCGAGAAGGACATCAACCCCTTCACCCACGGCTCCGCGATCCACACCGACATCATGAAGACCGAGGGGCTCAAGCAGGCTCTCGACAAGTACGGCTTCGACGCAGCCTTTGGTGGCGCGCGCCGCGATGAGGAAAAGTCCCGCGCCAAGGAACGCATCTTCTCGTTCCGCACCGAACAGCACCGCTGGGACCCGAAGAGCCAGCGCCCGGAATTGTGGAAGCTGTACAACGCGCGCAAGCACAAGGGCGAATCGATGCGCGTCTTTCCGCTGTCGAACTGGACCGAACTCGACATCTGGCAGTACATCTACCTCGAAAACGTGCCGATAGTGCCGCTCTACTATTCGGCGGTGCGTCCCGTGGTCGAGCGTGACGGCACCCTGATCATGGTTGACGACGAACGCATGCCCTTGCGGCCCGGCGAAGTGCCGATGATGAAGAAAGTGCGCTTCCGCACCCTTGGCTGCTATCCGCTCACTGGCGCGGTCGAGTCCGAGGCCGACACGCTGCCGGCGATCATCCAGGAAATGCTGCTCACGAAGACCTCCGAGCGCCAGGGGCGCGTCATTGACCACGATTCGGCCGCATCCATGGAAAAGAAGAAGCAGGAGGGGTACTTCTGATGGCCCACATCTTGGATCTCATCGCCACCGACATCGAGCAATACCTGCAAGCCCACGAGAAGAAGAGCCTGCTGCGCTTTATCACCTGCGGCAGTGTCGACGATGGCAAGAGCACGCTGATCGGGCGGCTCCTGTACGAGTCGAAGATGCTGTTCGAAGACCAGCTCGCCGCGATGGAGGCCGACTCGAAGAAGTACGGCACGCAGGGCGAGAACCTCGACTTCGCGCTGCTCGTCGATGGCCTCGCCGCCGAGCGTGAACAGGGCATCACGATCGACGTCGCCTACCGCTTCTTCTCCACCGACAAACGCAAGTTCATCGTCGCCGACACCCCGGGCCACGAGCAATACACGCGCAACATGGTCACCGGCGCCTCGACCGCCGACGCCGCGGTGCTGATGGTGGATGCGCGGCGCGGTGTGCTCACTCAGACGCGGCGGCACAGCTACCTTGTGTCGCTGATCGGCATCCGCCACATCATCGTCGCGATCAACAAGATGGACCTCGTCGATTACTCCGAGGCCGTGTTCCACCGCATCGTCGACGACTACCGTGCGTTTGCAGAGCAGATCGGGCTCAAGGAGGTGACATTCATCCCGCTGTCGGCCTACAAGGGCGATAACATCACGGCGCCCAGCGACAACATGCCCTGGCACCACGGCACCACCTTGATGGGCTACCTCGAAACGGTCGAGATCGATGAGGACCGCCTGCAGAAGCAGCCTTTCCGCCTGCCGGTGCAATGGGTGAATCGCCCCAACCTCGATTTCCGCGGTTTCGCCGGCACCATTGCCGGTGGCGTCGTCAAGCCGGGCGATCGCATCCGCGTGCAGCCCTCGGGCAAGGAAAGCACCGTCGAACGCATCGTCGTGCAGGGCGGCGACCTCGCGCAGGCGGTCGCGGGCCAATCGGTCACGCTGACGCTCGCCGACGAGATCGACATCTCCCGCGGTGACGTGATCTCGATGGCCACTTCGCCGGCTGGCTCGGCTGACCAGTTCGAGGCGACGCTGGTGTGGATGCACGACGAACCGCTGCTGCCCGGTCGCCCCTACCTCCTCAAGATCGGCGCGAAGACGGTGACGGCCACGGTGACGCACATCAAGTACCAGGTGAACGTGAACACCCTCGAGCACATCGCAGCAAAGACGCTCGAACTCAATGCGATCGGCGTGTGCAACCTGAGCCTCGACCGCCCGATCGCGTTCGATCCGTACGCCGAGAATCGCGATACTGGCGGTTTCATCCTCATCGACCGGCTCAGCAACAACACTGTCGGAGCCGGCCTGCTGCACTTTGCGCTACGCCGCAGCCAGAACATCCACATGCAGCACGTCGATGTGGACAAGGCGGCGCGTGCCGCGCTGAAACACCAGAAACCATGTGTGCTGTGGTTTACCGGCCTGTCGGGCGCGGGCAAGTCGACGATCGCGAACCACGTCGAGAAGAAACTGCATGCCCTCGGCTATCACACCTATCTGCTCGATGGTGACAATGTCCGCCACGGCCTGAACAAGGATCTGGGCTTTACCGAGGCCGATCGCGTCGAAAACATCCGCCGCGTCGCAGAGGTCGCGAAATTGATGGTCGACGCCGGCCTGATCGTCATCACTGCGTTCATTTCGCCGTTCCGTGCGGAACGTCAGATGGCACGCAGCCTGATGGGTGACGGTGAGTTCCTCGAGGTGTTCATCGATACGCCGCTTGACGTGGCCGAGCAGCGCGACGTCAAGGGGCTGTACAAGAAGGCGCGGCGGGGCGAGCTGAAAAACTTCACCGGCATCGATTCGCCTTATGAGGCCCCTGAGCAACCCGACGTCCGTATCGACACCATGATGATGGGCACCAATGACGCCGCCGAGTATCTCGTGCTGGAACTTCAGCGGCGCGGTGGCCTGACGGGTTGAGCGCAAAAAGGCGCCGCGGTGACCCTGCAGGGCCGCCGCGGCGCTTGGCAAGTTGGACGCGGCTTATTTGCTCTTGATCATCGTCCCGACGCCGTGGTCGGTGAGGATTTCCAGAAGCAGACAATGCTCCACGCGGCCGTCGATGATGTGCACCGATTTCACACCATTGCGCGCAGCGTCCAGCGCCGAACTGATCTTCGGCAGCATGCCGCCGGACAATGTGCCATCCTCGACTAGTCCATCGATCTGGCGCGGTGTGAGCCCGGTGAGGAGGTTTCCGTCCTTGTCGAGTACGCCCGGTGTGTTGGTGAGCAACACGAGCTTTTCGGCCTTGAGAATCTCGGCGAGCTTGCCCGCGACGACATCCGCGTTGATGTTGTACGTCTCGCCGTTTTCGCCGACGCCGATCGGAGCGATCACCGGGATGAAGTCACCCTGATCAAGGAAGGCGATCAGGCTCGGATCAATCTGTGTGATCTCGCCCACCTGCCCGACGTCGACGACGTCTCCCGGCGGCGCGTCCTTCTTCTGCATCATCAATTTCTTTGCACGGATGAAGCTGGCGTCCTTGCCGGTGAGACCCACGGCCTTGCCGCCGTGCTGGTTGATGAGGCTGACGATCTCCTTGTTCACCTGGCCGCCGAGCACCATTTCGACCACTTCCATGGTTTCCGCGTCGGTCACGCGCATGCCCTGTATGAATTCCCCCTTCTTGCCGACGCGGGCGAGCAGGGTTTCGATCTGCGGGCCACCACCATGGACCACCACCGGATTCAGCCCCACGAGCTTGAGCAGCACCACGTCGCGTGCGAAGCAGTCTTTCAGCCTGGCATCGGTCATCGCGTTGCCGCCATACTTGATAACGATGGTCTTGTCGAAGAAGCGTTTGATGTACGGCAGCGCCTCGGCCAGAATTTCGGCCTTGAGTGCGGGGGTGACCTGATCGGTGTCGAGCGACGGGGACATGGCGGGTTCCTGATTGATTGTGCCGCGCCATTCTAAAGAGTCATCCCGCAAAGCTAAAGCCGCAACCCCCTGAATGAAGGGTTGCGGCCGGGAGCGCGTGAAACGGGGCCAGGCTCAGTCGATGGTGAGCCGCTTGGCCTGTTCCGGCGCCTTCTTCGGCAGACTCAGTTCGAGCACGCCATCATTGAACTTGGCGCTTGACTTCGCCTCGTCGATTTCCTGCCCGAGCTGGAAGCTGCGCGACACCTTGCCGAAGTAGCGTTCTGTGCGCAGCACGCGCTCGCCTTCCTTGATTTCCTTTTCCTGCTTGCGTTCGGCACTGATGGACACCACCGGGCCGTCAATATGGACGTGGATGTCCTCTTTCTTGATGCCCGGCAGTTCCGCGTGAACCTGGTAGGCGTCGCTATCCTCCTTGACGTCCACGCGCATCTGGGGGGCTTCGGCGACGCCGCCGCCGCCGCCAATATCGACCGGACGGACGAAAAATCCGCGCAGCAGGTCATCGAATGGATCACGACGAATGAGATTGCTCATCATTATCTCCTTTTTGACGGCATGGTCTTTGGCTATGTCACAGAGTAAATATAGAGTCGGACTGACTCATTTCAAGACCTGAGAGCATATGACGATGAGAGTCGTCAGGCAGGGGAGGCGCGGCTGCGCAGGTAGTGCCCAGGTAGTTCCAGGATCGCGTCGCGATTCGTCCAGGAAAAAACCTTCGCCGCAGCTGCCTCGGGCGGGAGCCAGAGCAGTGCGTCGTGCTCGTCGGGGGCAAGAACGATGGATTGCCCTTCGGGAATGCACAGGCTGAATACATGCTCGACGTTGTGGGTGACGTCGGGCGCGTAGCGCTTGCGCCATTCGGCGCGGATCTCGAAGCGGTTGCACCGGTGCCAGTTGAGAAGTCGATCCGGCGGCGCGGCGATTCCTGTTTCTTCGCGAATTTCGCGCAACGCCGTCTGCCCAAGCGTTTCACCGCGCTCGAGGCTTCCGGTGACCGACTGCCAGAAGCCGGCGGGTGAAACTCGCCGGAGCAACAGGATCTGCAGTGCCGCCGTATGCAGCACCACCAGTACCGAGACCGGTTGCTTGAAATCGGCTGTATCCGTCACAGGCTATGAAGGTGGGCGATTCCGTTAGCAGTAAGGCCGACGAAAATCCACATCGGCACATCCTCCTCAGCCCAATCCCGTGCAGTCTCTTCAAGAATTTCGAGGGCCGTGGTGAAGTCTCCTTCCGCCGCGACGCGAAGGCGATCCGCGTGCTCGAGGACAATGACGTATCCGTCGGCAGGCAGCCAGCTCAGATCCCTCAGGCAGTCGGCAAGCGCGTCCCAGTTATGCCCGAACCAGTCGGGAAAGTGAAGCGCCCCCGCGATGCGGCGCAGGAAGTCGGCCTTGTCGTTGCAGTTGGTCAGATCGGCTCGAACGACCGCAAAGCCCAGCCCGGCTGCTGCGCGCTCGATGGCTTCGGTCCCTCCTGCCGGCAGGTGATACACGCCGGCGCGTGCACACTGTTGCAAGGTGTTTGCAAGGTGGCTGGCTTCGCTCATGGGCGCCTCCCGCGTCATGGTCGTGGCTCGATGCGGCGAAAACTCCGGTAGTGATCGGCAGTGTAATAGAACACTTCTGGCGGATTGCCGCCGGTAACGATGCGACGCGCACCGCGATCGCGGGCGCCTGGTGTCGGAACGGTGTACTCGCGGTAATAGCCGCGTGCTTGCCGCGGCAAGTGCTGTTCGCGGTTCTGGAACACCGTCCCGTCCTTGCGGTAAGGGAAAGGCCCGCCGCGTTGAATCCGCTCCAGTGTCGCCAATGCCTCCTGGGGCAATGACCGGAGTGAGTTCGGCTCTTGCCACTCACGGCCAAGGCCGGGAAACGCCGCCAGGGTGGTGGCGAGGAAGAGTGCAAATCTGAGAGCCAATACGCGCACCGATCAATCTCCTGATGCGGGCGACGGACAGGGCCGGCGACCTGAACCGTCCTGCGCCAGTCTTATCCGGTCTGACGCGGGTTGTATTTCTTGACCAGTTGCTGCATGAACCCGCTGATCGCGTCGAGTCGCGGATTGGCGGGATCGAGGCGTCGCGTACGTGCAATCAGGCCGCGCGCCTGTGCGGCGAAACGCTCGCTCCAGCCCCGGTTTTCGATATGACGCAGAAGCGCCAGTGCCGCATTGAACAACACATGGGGGTTGCCCGGCATTTTTTGCACGGCACTCATCATCTCCCGCACTGCGCCATCGTAGTCGCCTGACCTGACCATGTCAGCGCCGGCCGCGATCAAGCCCTTCACCTCGACATGAACGCGTTGCTCGAGCTCGTTTGACAAAGCGCCACAACCCCGCTCCTGCAGAATTTCGCGGGTCTTTTCGATCGTACGTTCGTCGGCGGCGTTGCGCAGGATGTCCATGACCAGCTGGCTGCCCTCCGCCTCGAGGTGGTTGTCGAGGCAAGCCTTGACGAGTTCCTGTTTCAATCCGACCGATACCGCGGAGAGGTTCGCGCCGGCCTGCAACGCCGCTTGCAGTGCTGCTTGGGCGAGCTCGGGCGCGCCCGTCTTGCTGTGGTAGAGCGCCTTGGACAGCGAGCTGCAGATCGTCGTCGCCGGCAGCCCATCCATACTCCTTTCCAGATCGCGGATGGTAGATTGGGCTTCTTCGGTGCGTCCCTGCCCGAGTTGCGCGCGGACCAGCTGGACATGATCTTCCGGATCACGGAAGTCCGAATACTTCCCTTTGCGCACCACCTCGGCCAATGTCCGCTCGGCGCCTTCGTTGTCTCCTGCAGCAAGTTGCACGCTGCCGAGATGCCGCAAACGCCCTAGCCGATGCGGAGAGAGGGCCACCGCGCTGGCCAGCACTTCGCGCGCCTCCTCAATGCGGCCGCTTTCCTCGCGGGTCCGTGCTAGCCAGTCGTAGGCGTCGATGTAGCGGCTGTTTTCGGCCACCAGTGAGCTCAGGATTTCGTCCGCGGCCCCGTACTCCTTTTTCGAGAACAACACCTTCGCCAGGCCCAGCCGCGCCCATGGCACCGCCTTGGTCGCGAGAATTTCGCGGTAGATATCCTCGGCATTTTCGGTGTGTCCGAGCACTGAATGCAATTCGGCTTCCAGGCGCATGAAGTCGACCCGATGCCGAGGATTTTCGGTCCGGCCGCGGGCGCACTCATCGATTGCCCGCTGCGTGTCGCCGGCATCGATCATGCGATACACCGGCCGGAACACCTCGCGCTTCTCGATCGCCCGCGACAAGCGCATATGCAGGCTGTCCGGTGTCAGGGGCTTCAGGATGTAGTCATTCGGTGCGAGTTCGGCCGCGCTCACCACTCGCTCGTAATTGCGCTCTCCGGTGATCATGATGAACAGCGTGTCGAGCGGAATGATCTCCTTGGTTCGCAGATCTTCGAGCAAATGCTGGCCGTCCTGCCCCTCGCCAAGGTTGTACTCGCACAGGATGATGTCGTGGCGTCGTTCGCGCAGCCGGTTGATGGCCATGCCGGCGCTTGGCGCGAAACTCACATCCGCGATCCCGAAACCGTTGAGCATCGACCTCAACTGGCCGCGCATGCCTTGATTGGCTTCGATAATGAGTACGTTCAGATGTTCAAGGTCTGCCATGGTGGAGCGATGAGCGGGTGGATGTGCGCGGGTGCGCAACATATATCGGAGCTTACGGCACTGGCGGCTAATTTCTGTAGTTTTTCCGCGAAGTCCTGCGGATATGGATACGACTGTGGACAAAAAAAGGGCAGATGCTTGGCCATCTGCCCTTTTTATCATGGTGGCGGCACCATAGCTTATGCTTTGGCGACCTCGACCTGCGTTTCAACTTTTTGCCGCAGGCGGATGTGCAATTCGCGCAACTGCTTTTCGTCGACCTCCCCCGGTGCGTTAGTCAGCAGGCACTGGGCACGCTGTGTCTTCGGGAAGGCAATTACGTCGCGGATCGACTCGGCTCCGGTCATCAGAGTAACTACGCGGTCGAGACCGAAAGCCAGGCCACCGTGCGGCGGCGCGCCATACCTGAGCGCATCCAGCAGGAAGCCGAACTTGATCTGTTGCTCCTCGGGCCCGATGTTGAGCGCTTCGAACACAGTCGACTGTACGTCGGCGCGGTGGATACGCACCGAGCCACCGCCGATTTCCCAGCCGTTCAGCGCCAGGTCATAAGCCTTCGCAAGGCATTCGCCCGGATTGGTCGTAAGCAGTTCGACATGCTCGTCCTTGGGGCTCGTGAACGGATGGTGGCACGCCGTCCAGCGCTTGTCGTCCTCGTCGTACTCGAACATCGGGAAGTCGACGACCCAAAGCGGGCACCAGGCGTCGCCCGTAACGTAGCCTTTTTCGTGGCCCAGCTTGGTGCGCAAGGCCCCGAGCGCATCGTTGACCACCTTGGTCTTGTCTGCGCCGAAGAAGATCAGGTCGCCCGACTGTGCGCCGGTGCGTTGAAGAATGGTGCGCAGCGCCGCTTCATGCAGATTCTTCACAATCGGCGACTGCAGGCCGCTCTCGTTCGGCTGCGTAACGTCATTGACCTTGATGTAGGCCAGACCCCTGGCGCCGTAAATGCCGATAAATTTGGTGTATTCATCGATCTCCCCACGGGTCAGGGTCGCGCCGCCGGGCACGCGCAGCGCCGCGACACGGCCACCGCTGGTCGCCGGTCCGCTGAATACCTTGAATGCTACATCCTGCACTGCATCGGTGATCTCGGTCAGTTCGAGTGTCACGCGCAGATCCGGCTTGTCCGAACCATAGCGTCGCATCGCTTCGGCATAGGTCATGCGCGGGAACGGGCAGGGCAACTCGACCGCGAGCGCCTCCTTGAACACGAAGCGGATCATGTCTTCCATGATCGCAGTGATCTCGGTTTCGTTCAGGAACGAGGTTTCAATATCGACCTGGGTGAATTCGGGTTGGCGGTCAGCGCGCAGATCCTCGTCGCGGAAGCACTTGGTGATCTGGTAATAGCGATCGAAACCCGCGACCATCAGCAACTGCTTGAACAGTTGCGGCGACTGTGGCAGCGCGAAGAACTGCCCGGGATGCACTCGCGAAGGCACCAGGTAGTCGCGCGCGCCCTCCGGCGTGCTCTTCGTCAGCATCGGCGTTTCGATGTCGATGAAGCCCTGCGCGTCGAGGAAGCGGCGGAAGGCCATCGCCACCTTGTAACGCAGCATCATGTTCTTCTGCATCTGCGGGCGGCGCAGGTCGATCACGCGATTGACCAGACGCACATTCTCCGACAGGTTGTCGTCGTCGAGCTGGAAGGGCGGTGTCGCTGAGGCGTTGAGCACCTCGATCGTGTGGCACAGCACTTCGATTTCACCGGAGACGAGGTTTGGATTCTCGGTGCCGGCGGGACGGCGGCGCACCTTGCCGGTCAAGCTGATCACGTACTCATTGCGGATCGACTCGGCTGTGCGGAAAGTATCGGCGCGATCCGGGTCGCACACCACCTGTACCAGACCCTCGCGGTCGCGCAGGTCGATAAAGATGACCCCGCCGTGGTCGCGGCGGCGGTGGACCCAACCGCAAAGGGTCACGGTCTGGTCGAGATCGGCGGCGGTGACTTGGCCGCAGTAGTGGGTTCGCATGGTTCAGTTCCGAAACGAAGGCGCGGCCGAAGCGGCCGCGTGGTTACTCATTCAGCAGGACGGGGCGGGGCGGGACACTGCGCGCAGGTGGCGCGACAACGCCCATCGAAATGATGTATTTGAGTGCATCATCGACGCTCATGTCGAGTTCGATTACGTCCTCTTTCGCCATCATCAGGAAAAAACCCGAGGTGGGGTTGGGTGTGGTGGGCACATAGACGCTCACGTGCTCGCCTTTCAGGTGATTGACTGCGTCACCGCCAGGCGTGCCGGTGAGGAAGGCAATCGTCCACGACCCCTGACGCGGATATTGCACCAATAGGGCCTTGCGAAAGGCTTGGCCGGAACTCGAAAACAGCGTGTCGGATACCTGTTTAACGCCGTAATAGAGAGACTTCACAACCGGAATGCGCGCCAGCAGGCCTTCCCAGAAGCGCACCAACTTCTGCCCGATGACGTTGGCCGCGATCAGGCCGGTGCTCAACACGATCAGCAGTCCGACCACAAGGCCTGCTCCCGGGATGTTGAAACCGAGAAAGTTGCGGGGCTGCAGGCCATTGGGCAACCATTCGATAATCAGGTCGAGCGTGCCGACAATCCATGCCAGCACCATGAAGGTGATGGAGAGCGGAATCCAGATCAGCAGTCCGGTAATGAAGTATTTTTTCACGTGGTATTGCCGACCTCAGCCTGGATGGCAGGCGCATGAACCGCCACATCCGGCGGGCACGCTGGGGGCCTCGGCAGGTTTGGTCGCTGGGGAACTGCCTCCCTTGAAGTCCGTCGCATACCAGCCTGTGCCTTTCAGCTGAAAGCCGGCAGCTGACAACAGCTTCTGATAGCTGTCCGTGTTGCACGAAGGGCAGGTCTTGAGCGGATCATCGCTCATCTTCTGGATGTGTTCCTTCTGGAACCCGCAACTGTCGCAACGATATTCATAAATGGGCATGGCAACCTCCAGAAAGCAAGCGTGTAAGTCTAACGCAACGCAGCATGGGCGAAAAGTAAGCGCGCAGTGCCGACGCCCGCGCCGGTGACAGCTAATATGGGGTCAAGTTTCAAGGCTTCAAGCCGCGCGGGCCTGGTCAAAAACTGCCGAGATACAGGTTCGTGAGGGTCTCGCCCCAGAACAGCGCCAGTACGCCCGCCCCCGCGAGATAGGGGCCGAATGGAATCGGCACGTTTCGCCCGTGCCGCGCGATGACGATCAGGCCAATGCCGGTCACGGCGCCTACCAGTGAGGAAAGCAGGATCGTCAGCGGCAGCACTTGCCATCCCAGCCAGGCCCCGATTGCCGCAAGTAACTTGAAGTCGCCATAGCCCATCCCTTCCTTGCCGGTCGCGAGCTTGAACAACCAGAAAACCGACCACAATGAAAGGTAGCCGGCGATCGCGCCGATGACTGCATCGGGTAGAGCTGCATAGGTGGTGCCGAGATTCAGCGCGAGTCCGAGCCACAGCAGCGGCAGCGTCAGACTGTCGGGTAGCAGCTGCGTGTCCAGATCGATAAAGGCCAGCGCGATCATCACCCACAGGAAGAGGAGGCGCCCAGCGCAGCGAAGCCCATGCCGAAGTGCCACGCGGCAAAGCCTGACAGCGCAGCCGTGAGCATTTCGACCACCGGATATCGCCCGCTGATCCGCGCGTCGCAATGCCGGCAGCGTCCACGCAGAAGTAGATAGCTGACGACCGGGATGTTCTCGAGCGCAGTGATGAGATGCCCGCAGTGGGGGCAGCGCGAGCGTGGTGTAGCGAGGTTGAAGGTTTCCTGGTCGGGCGCCGGCTCGTCGCGCAGTTCCGCTGCCTGTGCATGCCACTCGCGCTCCATCATGCGCGGCAGGCGGTGGATCACGACATTCAGGAAGCTGCCGACAAATAGGCCCAGGAGTGTGGCAAGAGCGGTAAAGATGACAGGGTCGCGCAGAAATTCGGGCATGGTGTTTCGCGGTTGAGTCCGCCCGGCGACAATGCGCCGGGCGGCGAGGCATGGATCAGACGACTTGGCCGAGCTTGAAAATCGGTAGGTACATCGCAACGACCAGGCCGCCGATGACTACGCCGAGGAATACCATGATGATCGGTTCGAGCAGGGTCGATAGACCGGCGACGGCATCATCGACTTCCTGCTCGAAAAAGTCCGCGACTTTGCTTAGCATTGAATCGAGTTGCCCGGATTCCTCGCCGATCGACACCATTTGCACCACCATGCTGGGGAACACGTTGGCGTTCTGCATCGCAACGGTAAGGCTGGTGCCGGTACTGACTTCGTTCTGGATCTGGCGGGTTGCCATCAGATAAATGTAGTTACCCGAAGCGCCGCCAACCGAATCGAGCGCTTCGACGAGCGGTACCCCCGCCGCGAACATCGTTGACAAGGTCCGCGTCCAGCGCGCAATCGTCGCCTTGCGGATGATGTCGCCGACAACGGGCAGTTGCAGCACCATCTTGTCGACCGCAATCTGCATCGCGTTCGAACGTTTGTAGGTGTAACTGATCGCTGTTACCACCCCCGCAATGATGCCGAACAGGATGTACCAATAGGCCACGAAGGCGTCCGAAATCCCTATCACGATCAGCGTCGGTGCGGGGAGGTCGGCGCCGAAGTTCTTGAACACGCTCTTGAATTCTGGCACCACGAACAGCATGATCACCGTCACGACGATGGCCGCGACGACGATGACGGCGATCGGGTAGAACATCGCGGACTTGATCTTGCCCTTGATTGCGAGGACTTTCTCCTTGTACGTCGCAATGCGGTCGAGCAGTCCATCGAGAATACCGGCTTGTTCGCCGGCGGCGACGAGGTTGCAGAACAGCTTGTCGAAATACACCGGATGCTTGCTGAACGCCTGCGACAGGCTGGAGCCGGTTTCGACGTCGTTGCGCACGTCATTGAGCAGGCGTGCAAGACTCGGATTGCCGGAGCCTTTGATGCCGATGTCGAACGCTTGCAGCAGCGGTACGCCGGACTTCATCATCGTCGCAAGCTGGCGGGTGAACAGGGCGATGTCCTTGTCGGTGATCTTGTGCCCGCGCGCCATGCTTTGTTTCTTGACTTTGGCCACCTGCACGCCTTGGCGGCGCAACGTGGCCTGAACGACCGCTTCGCCACTCGCACGCATTTCGCCGCGCACCTGCTTGCCATTCTTGTCCTTGCCTTCCCATGTGTAGAGAATTTCCTTGGGGCCGGCAGCAGCGGCCCCTCTGGCTCGGGTTGTGGTCGCCATGAGCGTGTGTTGCTCCCTATTCGTTGGTGGAGGCGAGCACTTCTTCGAGTGAAGTCGCTCCCTGCTTGACCTTCAGCAAGCCGGACTGACGCAGATCGCGCACCCCTTCGCGCTGAGCCTGTGCCGCAATGTCCATTGAATTGCCGTTGGTCATGATGATATGGGCGATTTCCTCGGAAATGGGCATGACTTGATAGATGCCCAGTCGTCCCTTGTAGCCGCTGCCTTTGCAGCGCTCACAGCCCACCGGACCGTAGGGCCGCCAGCTGCCGTCGAGATCCTCGCCTGAAAAACCCGCATCGAGGAGTGCCTCGACCGGGATGTCGACGGGCTGCTTGCAGGTGCATAGGCGCCGCGCGAGGCGCTGCGCCGTGATCAGGATCACCGAAGAGGCGATGTTGAATGGCGCCACGCCCATGTTCTTGAGTCGTTCGAGCGTCGTCGGGGCATCATTGGTGTGCAGCGTCGATAGCACCAGGTGACCGGTCTGCGCAGCCTTGATGGAAATTTCGGCAGTTTCGAGGTCGCGGATTTCGCCGACCATGATGACGTCAGGATCCTGACGGAGGAAGGCGCGGAGCGAGGCGGCAAACGTCAAGCCAGCTTTGTCGTTCACGTTGACCTGATTGATGCCGGGGAGGTTGATTTCCGCCGGATCCTCGGCTGTCGAGATATTCACGCCAGCCTTGTTGAGGATATTCAGACACGTGTATAGCGACACCGTCTTGCCCGAGCCGGTCGGGCCTGTGACGAGAATCATGCCGTACGGGCGTTCGACCGCGTCGAGCAACTGCTTCTTCTGGTCCGGCTCGTACCCCAGGGCATCGACACCAAGCATCGCGGACGAGGCGTCGAGGATCCGCATCACGATTTTCTCGCCATGTAGCGTCGGTAGCGACGAGACGCGGAAGTCGATGGACTTGTTCTTCGTCAGTGCCAATTTCATCCGCCCATCCTGGGGGATACGCTTTTCGGAAATATCCAGCCGCGAGATGACCTTGATGCGGGCGGCAATCTTTTCCTTCAACACCAGAGGAGGCTGCGCAATTTCGCGCAGCACACCGTCGGTGCGGACGCGGATGCGGTAATACTTTTCGTAGGGCTCGAAGTGAATGTCGGACGCGCCTTCATTGATCGCGTCGATGAGCACCTTCTGGATGAACTTGACGACCGGAGCGTCATCCACTTCCGCCGAGCCGTCGTCTGCGCCCTGTTCGGCGGGACTCTCCTGCTCTTGCAGGAGATCCATGTCGAACTCTTCGCCGGTAAGGTCCTTGAGCGTCTGCTCGGTCGATTCCGTCAGGGATTCCGCCAGTCGCGCAAGCCGGTCTGCCTCCACGACGATCAGGTCAACCTGCATCCCGGTCTGGAATCGAATCTCGTCCAGTGCGCGCATGTTGGACGGATCGGCGGTCGCGACGGTCAGACGGTTCTGGCGCTTGCCCAGGGCAACTACCTGATGCTTGGTCATCAACTTGCGGTCGATCGCATCGCGCGGGACGCATGCCCGGTCAACCGAGGAAATGTCGAGCAGAGGGTAGCCGAAGGTCTCGGCCGCGAACCAGGCGACGGCCTTGGTCGTGATCAGTTTGCGCTGCGCCAGCTCGAGGATGAAGCCGTTGGGGATTGCGGGGGCGCCCGTGGTGCACGACACGGCGTCGGCCTCGGAAAGCCGTCCGTGTTGAATCAGTGCTCGCGCAAGGCCGCTCAGGGCGGTCTGGGGATTTGCTGCCATTTCCCGCTCTTAACTAACTGACATTCGATCTTGCCCGGCACGCCCGCACTTGTAAAGGCCGCCGCGGGCCCGACCGTCGGCTGTTCCTATGGCATGCGGGCCGCGGCCCCTTGATGCGCGGTGTATTTTTCCGCTCAACTGGCCCGCCCGAGCAGCACCTCGAGGACGAAGCGACTTCCGACATACGCCAGTACCAGTGTTGTGAACCCTGCCAGCGTCCAGCGCAGTGCCACACGCCCACGCCAGCCCCAGACTCGACGTCCGACCAGCAGTGCGCCGAAGAGCAGCCACGAGACAATGGCGAAGATGGTCTTGTGGTCGAGGCGGAAGGCCTGACCGAACAATGACTCGGAGAACACGATGCCGGAGCTCAGTGTAAGCGTCAGAAGAATGAAGGCGATGCCGATCAGGCGGAAAAGCAGCGTTTCCATCGTCAGTAGCGGCGGCAGGTTGGCAAAGGTCCGGGTGAGGCGGCCACTGTGAAGCTGCCGCTCTGCGATGGCCATCAGCATCGCGTGCAGCGCGGCAAGGGTGAACAGGCTGTATGCCAGCATCGCGATGATGAAGTGGGCGCGAAACGCGGGGGATCCCGCATTCGCGAGGATGTGCTGTCCCGGGAAAATCAGTGGCAGCAGGCTGCTTGCCACCCCTGCCGAGACAACGAAGCCGTGGAGACCATCAAGGCGCGCGTAGAAGGTCTCGATCCAGTAGAAGCACACCGCTAGCCATACGACGAGAGACACCGCAAAACCAAAACCGAAGCGCATGCCGTCACCCGGGAAGAGCGCACCCTGCAACGCCCAGCCATGAGTGGCGAGTGCCGTGAGCATCACGATGCGCTCTGTCGGTGACATGCACCTGCGCGGTTGGTTTGCCGACGCCTGTATGCAGGCGCGCCAGAAATGAATGCCCAAGCCCGCGTACAGCGACGCGGCGAGGAGATGAAGTAGAATGGTCTGCATAGTTACCTGCAGTTTACTCCAAGGCCGAGGGCCCCAGCCAATATGCTCGACAATCTTACTCAGCGTCTGACCAAGGTCGTCAAGACCTTGCGCGGTCAGGCACGTCTGACCGAAGACAATATTCAGGATGCCATGCGCGAGGTTCGCCTTGCATTGCTGGAAGCGGATGTGGCTCTGCCGGTGGTCAAGGACTTCGTCGCGCGCGTCAAGGAAAAGGCGGTGGGGCAGGAAGTTGTTGGCTCGCTGACGCCAGGCCAGGCGCTGGTGGGGGTGGTGCATGATGAACTCAAGGCGCTGATGGGCGGGACCCATATCGGCCTCAATCTTGCGACCCAGCCGCCGGCGGTGATCCTGATGGCCGGCTTGCAGGGGGCGGGCAAGACCACGACGACGGGCAAGCTCGGCAAGCTCCTGCATGAGCGGATGAAGAAAAAAGTGCTCGCGGTGTCGGCCGACGTTTATCGGCCTGCAGCAATCGAGCAGCTGAAGGCGGTGTCGGCACAGGCGGGGATCGACTTCTTCCCGACGACTCCGGATCAGAAACCTGTCGACATCGCCCTGGCGGTCGTGGATTACGCGCGGCGTCATTATTACGACGTGGTGCTGTTCGATACCGCCGGGCGGCTCGCGATTGATACGGCGATGATGGACGAGATCAAGGCCTTGCACGCGGCCATTAATCCTGTCGAAACGCTGTTCGTCGTTGATGCGATGCTTGGTCAGGATGCGGTTAACACCGCGCGCGCGTTCAACGAGGCGTTGCCGCTCACCGGCATAGTGCTGACCAAGCTCGACGGCGATGCGCGCGGTGGTGCGGCCTTGTCGGTGCGGCATGTGACCGGCAAGCCGCTCAAGTTTGCCGGTGTCGGCGAGAAGCTCACGGGGCTGGAGGAGTTCCATCCCGAGCGGATGGCGAGCCGCATACTTGGCATGGGCGACATCCTCGGTCTGGTCGAGGATGCCCGCCGCGGTGTCGATGAGGATAAGGCGCGTGCTTTCGCGCAGAAGCTCAAGACCGGCAAAGGCTTCGATCTCAACGACTTCAAGGAGCAGATCGCGCAGATGCGCAAGATGGGTGGCCTGGCGTCGATGATGGAAAAGCTGCCCGCGCAGTTCGCACAGGCAGCGGGCAAGTTGCAGGGCGGGACGGAAGAAAAGGCGATCGGTCGCATCGAGGGCATCATCAATTCGATGACGCCGGGTGAGCGTGCCAAGCCGGAACTACTCAAGGCCAGCCGCAAGCGTCGTATTGCCGCAGGTGCAGGGGTAACGGTGCAGGAGGTCAATCGTCTGCTCAATCAGTTCGAACAGACACAGAAAATGATGAAGCAGTTTTCCAAGGGGGGCATGCAAAAGATGATGCGCGGTATGAAGGGCATGTTGCCCGGGATGATGCGCTGAACGGGCTGTGGTTGCCATGAGGGATATTCTGCTTGCATTTGGTCGTGCGCTGCGCAGCCTTGGTCGCAAGGGCGTGCTGATCCATCTGCTGTGGCCGAGTTTCGCCGCTTTGTTCTTGTGGATGACGCTCGCTATCATATTCTGGACCACCCTTGTCGAGGGCATCGCGGCGTGGATCGAGGGGTGGGCGTTTGTCGGCGAATGGTTGAGCGCATCGGAAATCGGTGCTGCGACCGTGCTGATTCTTATCAAGATTGCTCTCGCGCTAGCATTTCTGCCGTTGATTTACGTTACGGCGGCACTGCTGGTCGCCGTGTTCGCGTTGCCGATGATGCTCGATCGGGTGGCCGTGCGCGACTATGCTGATCTTGAGCGGCGCAAGGGCGGCTCCAACCTCGGAAGCGCCTGGAATGCCGTGGTCGCCGGCGTGCTGTTTCTCGTCGGGATGGTCGTGTCGCTGCCGTTCTGGCTTATACCGGGGGTCGGGCTGCTGGCTGCGGTGGTGTTGACGGGCTGGCTCAATCAGCGTGCCTTTGGGTATGACGCGCTCATGCTGCATGCCGATCGCGAAGAACTGGAGCGACTGCCGCGCACGCTGCGGGCACCGATGTTGCTGCTCGGCGGGGGCTGCGCGTTGCTGGCGTATATCCCGGTGGTCAATCTCATCGCGCCGGCCTTCTGTGGACTGGCATTTGTCCATTTCATGCTGGAATCGCTGCGTCGGGAGCGGCGCGTGCGCGGGGTAACCGTGCTCGACGCCGCGCCTACCGTGCGAACATAGGTACTTGCGATGGCGTTTGGGGCAATCATCATCGGCGATGAGATCCTCTCCGGGCGTCGCACGGACAAGCACTTGTCGAAGCTCGTCGCTCTCCTCGGCGCGCGCGGGCTCAAACTCGCTTGGGCGCGCTACGTGGGTGACGAACGGGCTCGCCTCGTCGATACTTTGCGACAGAGCTTTGCGACCGGTGATGTGGTGTTCAGCTTCGGCGGAATCGGCGCAACGCCCGATGATCGTACGCGGCAGTCAGCAGCCGCTGCGCTGGGCGTCGAGCTTGCGCTCCATCCGCAGGCCGAGGAAATCATGCGCGAAAAATTTGGTTCCGAGATCACCGAGCATCGCCTGCGGATGGGTGTATTCCCGCGGGGCAGCGAGATCATTCCCAACCCGTACAACCAGATTCCGGGATTCTCGATCAACAATCACTTCTTCGTTCCCGGCTTTCCTGTCATGGCCTGGCCAATGGCAGAGTGGGTGCTTGATACCCGTTTCCGCCAATTGCACCACGTCGATGATTACGTCGAGGCGGCGATTACCGTGTGGGACGCTTATGAAGGCAAACTGATCGATCTGATGGAGGCGATCACGACCGACTATCCGGATGCGACCCTGTTCAGTCTGCCGACGGTCGTTGAGGCATCGGGCGATCGGCGTTCCATCGAACTTGGCATGAAAGGGCCCAGGGCCTCTGTCGCGTCGGCAATGACCCGCATCAAGACTGAAGTGGGGGCACGTGGTTACGCATGGCAGGACAAGGACTGAAACGCCTGACTGGCCGGCTGCTGCAGCCGACGGCGAGCGAAGAGGCGCGCGTGATTTGCCTCGATGCGCGGGAGGTGGTCTACGTGCTACGACGTTCTGCGCGACGTAGCTTTGCCTTGCAGATCGATCATCGTGGGGTCAGGGTTGCCGTGCCCTGGTCGGCGCAGAATGCCGAAGTCGAACGCTTCATTCGTGGTCACGGGCGCTGGATACTCGACAAACTCGCGGCTCGCGCGGCACACACAAAACCCGAGACCTTTGAGCCTGCCGACGGCGCCGTATTTTCGGTGCTTGGTGAATCGTGCCGGCTGCGTCTGGGAGGTGGCGGCCGATTGGCGCGCTGGCGCGGTGGCGCGGACGGCATCGAGGAACTCGTGTTGCCGCTGGTGGCTGACCCCCGGGCGTTGCTGATCAGGGCACTTCGCAGACGGGCATTGCCGTGGTTTGCCGAGCGGGTGGCGGAATACTGTTTTCGTATCGGGCGTGATGTTCCCGCCGTAAAACTCTCGTCGGCGAAAACGCGTTGGGGGAGTTGCAGCAACGTAAGCGGCATTCGTCTGCATTGGCGCTTGGTTCATCTGCCGCCCTCCCTGATCGATTATGTCGTCGCGCACGAGGTCGCACACCTTGTCGAAATGAACCACTCGCCGCGTTTCTGGGCTGTAGTGGGCGAACTGTATCCCGGCTGGAAAGAGGCCCGGGTGCGTTTGCGCGCGGCCGGGCGTACGCTTCCGGTGATTGCCGGAGACGCCGCTGACGAACCCTTCCACGAAGACTGACTAGGATCTCACCATGAGGCTGCTTCACACGATGTTGCGCGTCGGCGATCTTGACCGTTCGATCGCTTTCTACACCGAGGTACTGGGCATGCACTTGCTGCGTCGCCACGATTACCCCGATGGAAAATTCACGCTTGCCTTCGTTGGCTATCAGGACGAGGCGGATGGTGCGGTGATCGAACTGACCCACAACTGGGGCGTGAGCGCCTACGACATGGGCAATGCCTTCGGTCACATCGCGCTCGAGGTGCCCGACGCCTACCGTGCTTGTGACGAGATTCGCGCTCGTGGCGGGAAGGTGGTCCGCGAGGCCGGGCCGATGCAACACGGTCACACGGTGATTGCGTTTGTCGAGGATCCGGACGGCTACAAGGTCGAACTGATCCAACGTGGCTGACCGGTCTGGTCGTCCTTGGCCGAACCGTGCCCGTCGGAAATGGTAGGGCTGAGCGGCAAGACGTGCCCACCGGTGGACGCTCCCGCTGCTTGAGCGCTCGAATTCAGTTTTCGCTCGTGCGGTTTTCAGCAATTTCGCATGATTTTTTATGCATTTGTCTTGTAAAATGAGTTTTTGCATAAGATTTCATGCCGCCTATGGACCTCGATGGATTGCTTCGACCGCTTAGCGGCGCGTGTTGTGGGGAGGATCTGAGCTTCTCCGAGGTGTTTGACGAGATTCAGGAGGCACGGCGTTTTGACGATCCGTCCTTGAGTCAGGGCGAGTGGGTCACCCAATTGAAGGAGGCTGACTGGCCGCGCGTCGCGCGTCTCTGCATGCAGGTGTTGGCGACACGCTCAAAGGACATCCGCCTGGTGGTGTGGCTGACCGAGGCATTGGCCAAAACGCGCGGCCTCGCCGGACTGGCGGACGGGTATCGGCTGCTGACCCGTTATTGCGAGGCGTTCTGGCAGGACATTCATCCGCTTCCGGACGATGGCGACCAAGAGTTGCGCATTGGCAATCTGGACTGGTTGCTGTCCCAGTCGAGTCGTATCATTTACGAGATTCCGTTGACGGATTCCCCGCGCGGGAATTTTTCGATGGCGGATCTCGCATTTGCACGCAATCTGGGCAGTGCACTGGAACGCAATCCAGCAGACGCCTCGCTGATGTTGCGCGATGCAAGGGTGACACTGGCCGAATTCGATGCGGCACGGCGCGACACGCCTGCCCAGTTCTTTACCCGTGGCGTGACCGACGGCAAATCGGCACAACAGGCGCTGGCGGAATTGGAGCGCATCATTGATGTCCGGCTTGGTATGGAGGGGCCGGGTTTTGGTGGGGCGAGAGACGCGCTGGAATCTGTACTGGAAGTTCTGATGCACTTTGCCGGCGAGGCCGGTGCAGCGATGTCGCCCCTGTCGTTCGTGCAGAGCGCCCCAACGATTGCCGGCCCGACTGCTGGAGCCGCACCGGTGCAATCGTCCGGCGGCATCCAGACCCGCGCCGATGCGCTGGTACAGCTCAAGCAGGTGGCTGAATTTTTTCGGCGTACCGAGCCGCACAGTCCCATCGCATATCTCGCCGACAAGGCAGCACGCTGGGGTGACATGCCCTTGCATGAATGGCTGCGTACCGTCGTGAAAGACGAAGGTGCGCTTGCGCATGTCGAAGAGTTACTCGGTGTGGTGAGGGTAGATTCAACCAACACCTGAGGCCGCAGGCTGCTCGTGCATGGCGGATGTGCTGACGCGACTGCCAGTGTCCTTCGTTGATGCAGGGGTGCTCGGCGGCCACCCCCCCTTTACTCCTGCAGGCGGAATTCTATACGTCGGTTCTTGGCTCGCCCTGCCGGGGTTTCGTTCGAGGCGACGGGCCGGTCCGGGCCGGCGCCCAGGACATCGATGCCTGCCGCGGTAATGCCTTTGCTTGCCAGATAACCCTTGACGGTCTCCGCGCGGGCCAGGCTCAGGGCAATGTTTGCCATCCGGTTGCCGCTGGAATCGGTGTGCCCGACGATCTGGATCTGCGGATTTTCCAGCGCGACGATCGTAGTGACCATTTCGTCCAGAAGGTTGGCTCCTGCGGGGGTCAGGATTGCCGAGCCACTTTCGAATTCGACAACCCGGTCTGCGAGTGTCTGGTCAAGCAAAGTCTGGGCGCGGCCGGCTGCCATCAAACCGTTATCGACCGTGTAAGTTGAATTCAGCGCCGTCGCGATGTCGCCCGCAATTTGTTGTCGTCGAGCTTCATTTGCCACGTGTCCCTTGATTGCAACCTGGGTGCCGTTGATGTCCAATTGCCCTTGGCGCACGTACCGGATTCCGGCGCCGAGTACCCGGTTGACGTTCGCTGACCAATTCGGAGGGGCGATCACGCCGCCAACCTCGAGTCGGTCTACGATCAATTCGGGGGTATACACGTCGCGCAAACGCGCAATGATCGACGTGCGCGCGGCCTCATCGGGGACCGTGCCGGTAACCACGACCTTGTCGCCAGCTTCCGGCGGGGGCTTCGGTGTGTGACCTTGCTGTGCGCCGAGAGAGGTGGCCGTTAGCAGGAGCCCTGCGGTTAGGGCGGATTTGATGCGCACGATTATTCTCCGAGGAAGACGTCTCTGAAGCTGGCGAGTGCCTCGTCGAGCGTGTTGTCGGGATGCGACAGATAGCTCGAGAGTTTCGCGACACCA
The DNA here is from genome assembly GCF_012910955.1 of Aromatoleum diolicum. GTDB lineage: Bacteria > Pseudomonadota > Gammaproteobacteria > Burkholderiales > Rhodocyclaceae > Aromatoleum > Aromatoleum diolicum. The sequence continues at coordinate 27,845 of NZ_WTVQ01000030.1, read as the reverse complement.
TAGTCATTGACGAGATCAGGATGCGTGTCGATCCAGTCCGGATCGTCCAGCGGGATGATCGTGTCGGAATCGCTGTTCGGCGAAATCAGGCTCAGGAGCGTCCGGGCAGATGCTCCATTGAATCCGACGATGAGGGCGTCGCGCCCACCGGCCAGGCCTTGGAGCACCTGCAGCTCGTTGTGGGTGTGCTTGAAGAAACCCGAGATCAGCGACACCCAGATTGCAGAAACGGCGTCGCGGTATTCACGGTCGGCTGGTAGCGGCAGTTGCAAGCCCTTTTCGATTGGCAGATTGCTGGCGCCGAGCAGAGGGCGTAACAGCAGGCCCAGTGCAAGCATGATGCGGCGCGAACTGGTGGGCTTGTCGCGGCTCGATAGCAATTCGTCGAGATCCTTGATTGTCAGCCGCCGTCCACGCTCGACAGGCGGTGTCAGCGCAAGTGCTCGGGAAATTTCTTCCTCGCAATCGATTGAGGAAAGCTCGCCTAGGATCGACGTGGGGTCGTCACCCGAGCGCGCGTCCCGGACAATGCGTTCAAATTTTCCCCATAGGCGCGAAAAGGCTGCCGGGCCATAGTCGAACAACACCCGGTCGTCGCGCTCGATGGCTGCAGCGACAAGGAACGGAAAGCGGCGAGAAGAGGCATCCTGGCTTGGCTGCAGGTGCCCGACAATCGAGAAGCGGCTGCGTGGACCAACGAAGGCAAAGTGGATCTCTGGCATGTTGTCATAGACGATACGCCAACGCGGGTCGCCAGACAGGAGATCCATGCTTTCCGATATCCAGCGGTCGAGCATAGCAATCATCTGCGACGGTCCTCCGCCTTTTATGAAATCTCCGCGTGCCGGAACCTTGCCAAAATAGCTCGCTCCGTTCGAACGTGTATCGCCGATCATTGATGGGCCACCCGGCCGTTGGTCGAGCCGGCTACGACCATGCCGGATGAAGCGAGCGGAGGCGCCTGCTGCTCCTCCACTGTTTCGCCGGCTACGCTGGCCGGCAGCGTAATGCCGTCAAGTCCCTTGGTCTTGGCCGTATCGGCCACAGTGTGTGCCTGGGGACTGCTGATGATCTGGATACCCAGCGGGACAGTAATATTTTCGGCCTGCCAGCTGAGCTGGAACGAGCCGTCCGGCCTGCGCATTCGCTCTGCGGAATTTATAAGCTTCTCGAGACCGAAGCGTCCGCTGAAACTGGCGATCTCAATCTCGCGTCCATCGAAGGCGGTGGCGATGATGCGCGCGCCGGGGGCTCCCGCCGGATTGGGCCAGACGAATGTCGCCCACTGGGCCGCACCATTTCGGTAGCGCAGTTTCTGGCCGTCGATTTCGATGGTGTACTCGGTCGTTCCCGGCGACGGTAGTGGCAGCAGTCTAAAAGTTGTCTGCGCCTGCGTGGCTGGGGCAGTGCCCGTGCCGCCCGATGCCGCGCCACCTTCCAGCGAACCTACCCACTGCGGTAATCCGGCAATGAAGTCCGGTCGGATGTGTACGCCGAGATCGCCCCAGGTTCTGGCCGCGATATGATCGCCACGCCGCACAATCAGCGCTCCCATGCTCGTCTCTGCGTATTTCGCGATGACCCCCCCGGGGCCGAATATCTGTGCGATTTCGGCCGGAGTCGCTTCGAGGTTCGCCGCAGGCGAAAATGGATATTTCCCCGCCAACTTAGTGCGGAAGGGATCGTAAACATGCGCGAGCCAGATCTTGTTGAGCTCACGTTCGCCGGGTTTGACCACAGCGGCAAACGTCTGCAGCAAGGGCCTGACGAGCAAGGGGCGAATCACCATACGCTGGGCGTCCGGAATGGCGTTGAGCATCTGCTCATCGACAAAGCGCAGCGTGTCGGCAAGTTCCGAATTGCCGCCCTCGATAGTTTCAGTCAGAAGCTTGATCGCACCTGGTCCGGGATCCCCCTGGTTTTTCAGTAGATTCAAACGGGTGCGAATGCCCGACAACTGCTTCAGGTAGGTGTTGAGAATGGTTTCCGCGCCGTCACGGGGTGCCAGGAGGCGTGCAACGCCGGCGAACTCCTGGCCGATCGGGCCCATCGGGACTTCAAGTCTGTTGGCGTTTACATGGACGTCCACCTCCACGCGGGCTGGCGACATGCGCAGGATCGAATTCTTGAACCACTCGATAAAGCCCTTCTGTGCCCGCTCGGCGCCGACATTGGCCATGGTGGGGTTGTCCCACGAGGTCTGTTCGAAAAGCGTCTGCATCAATTTTCCAATGGGCGATGACTGGGGGTCGCCAAGGCGGTTCATCGCCGCAATGGCGCCTGGAAAGTCATCGAATGCGCTGACGCTCACACCCATGACGAACTGTTTCCATTCGTCGGCGTATTCCTTCTTGTACAGCCCTACAAGTGTTTTCTGGATCTGTTCCGGGCTCCCGGCCAGCGACAGATCATCGCGAGTGGACGTCTTCAGGACCCAGTCGGTGCGCTGCAGCTCATTGGTGGCTGCGTCCCTGACGGCGGACTGGATGTAGCCCCGCCAGGCTTCAACCGTGAAGGTGCCCGAAATTACACGGCTGCCGACCACAAGTTCGGCGTTTTCCGGGCCGACCACAGTGGCGACGGTGACCGGCGGGAACCGCGTCGAAGCCCTTGCCTTGATTTCCGCATAGACACGTTCCAGTGCGGGCATGCCGCGCACGACGTGTTTTAGGTTGTCGCGCGCTTGATCAATCACCGAGAGGTTGTTTGCGATGACTGGCCATGCGGGGTCGTCCGCATGTTGCAGATGGAAGGACAGCACGCGCTCGGCGCTTGCTATCATTTGTTCGCGGGACATGGTGCCGCGGTTGGCCTCCAGCCAGCTGCGCCAGAAGCGGGCAATCTGATCCGAAAGATGGCCGACTTCTGTGTGTTCCCGGCTGCCCAGCATCAGGTAAGTCTTGAGCGCATTGTAGGCATCCTCGACATTTGTCGGTGAGGCGTCCTGGTAAGGTTTGCGGGCAGGCTTCGTCGTCGCAACGGATGAGGCAGCCGTGTCGATCGGACTAAGCTGGTCCGCCTGCCGATTGACTTCGGCAAGGAAGGCCTCGAGGCTATCCGCGACCGGTTTCAGCATTACTTCGGATATGCCTTTGTAGTACTCTGAAAGGAGTTTTGTCTTCAGTTCGTCGCCCTGAAACAGACCAAGACTTAGCGATAGTGGTCGGTTTGCATCGAATTGCTCGAGCTGCCGGATCCTGTCCTGCAGGATTTCAAGCGCCTCAAGCCGAGATTGCAGGTCTATCCGGCCCTCTTGTACGCGTATTGCCTTGTCGAGATCGGCGCGGATGTTTTCCGTAAGTGTGCGGTTGTTGGCGTACGACCAGCTCCACCCGCCGAGCGCTAGCCCGAGCAGTGTGATCGAAGCAAGAAACGCGGCATAACGAATGCGCTGCTTCTGCCTGTTTGCATAGTGCCGTACCAGGTTCTTGTCGGCAAAGATCACCTTCGAGAAGAGATCCTTGAGGAAGAAGCCATTGCTGGATGAGATCCTCGCAATGCTGGGACCATCCCCGGCGAGCCCGAATCTCTTCTCTACGCGCTCGCTGGATGCGCTGCGCGTTTCACCGCTCTGGATTGCCGAGGTGATGTAGAAGCCGCGAAAAATCGGCTTGAACTGGAAGGGATTGTCCTCGAAGAGCGTGGCGAGGAAGGAACGTAGGGCCGGTTTGATCGCCGCGAACTCGAGCGGAAAGGTCAGCAAGCCAGGGGGCATGCGTTCGCCACGCGCAATCGACATCTGCGCGACGCTTACTTCCCGCAGGCCTTCGTACAGTTCGTCGAAGCGTCGATCAAACTGCTCTATCGCATCCTGTCTGGCCCCAGTCTCGTCGGGCAGGGTCGCTCCCCACACGCGGTCGCGTTCGTTCCAATCAACATCCTGGAAGAATTCGTTAAATCCGTGGATGAGATCGGCCTTTGAGAACATCACGTAGACCGGCGCAAACACTTCGAGCCGTTCGGTGAGTTCCTGCACGCGCTGTCGCAGGTTCTTCGCCAGGGCGATTGCGAATGATGGGGGATTGCCGATCAGTTCGCCTATGCTCACCGTTACGATGATTCCGTTTATCGGTGCGCGAGGTCGGTTTTTCTTGAGCAGATCAAGAAAACCAAGCCACTCGCTACGGTCCTCTTCATGCACGGAATAACGTCCCGCGGTATCGAGAAGAATACCCTCTGATGTGAAAAACCAGTCGCAGTTACGCGTGCCGCCGATTCCCTTGATGACGCTGCCGGCCCCGTCCGCGAACGGAAACTTGAGTCCGGAGTTCACTACGGCCGTGCTCTTCCCGGCTGCCGGGTTGCCAATCGTGATGTACCACGGCAGTTCGTACAGGGCCGAGCGCCCGGAAACCTGTCCAAGCCGCGAGGTCTTGATCGTCCGCACGGCCTCGGTCATGCGCTTGCGCAGTGCGTCAATCTCGGTTTTTGAGTGATTGCTTGAATCCGGGCGGTGAGTCGCCTGACGTTCGAGCATGTGCTCCAGCGCATCCGAGGCCACGCCTGCTTGCCGGCGGCGCCAAGCCCATACGGCAATCCAGGTAACAAGAATCACGCCGGATGCGACGATCGCCCAGGTCACCGCAACTTTTAGCGTGTTGGCCCCCAGAAAGAAGAATGCCGTGAGGGCTGCAATGCCAATGAAGGAAAGCGTGCGGGAATCGGTCAGAAACGAGCGTATTGCGGACATCTTTGAGTAGACCCTGTGTTCGTCTTCAGGCTGTCCCTGCTGCGGGGGAGGCGGTTTCTGGAACGGCGAGTGCGAGCATCGACGCGCGCGCGAAAGCATCTTGATTGGTAACGCACAGTCCTGCGCCCGACGAGTTTCTCGCGGTTTCTGCGGCGCATAGCAGTGCAAGCAATCCGCCGATCGGGCTGACGCTGCCAATGGCGGTGCCGAGTGCCAGAGTGTCCCGCAGTGGCTCGAGATTCGGGAAGCGTTCGGTGACGGCGGGCAGAAGTTCATTGACCCGGCTGTCGCGGTGGTCGGTGTCCGATATCACGGCCGTAATCTTGCCGGGATCGAGTTTCGTGCTTGCTACGAGTGAATCGATCAAGTCGTCGATCAATGTTCCGCAGACGCGGCCGCGCACGTTTGCGGATTTCTCGCGCTTGCCCGAGACGCAGCGGGTGAGATGCACCGCCACCGGAGTTTCCGTCACTTGTGTCGTCCCCGGCCGCGCAAGAATCAGTGCGACCGCCGCCTCGCCGGGAATCTGTCCGGCTTGCTCCTGAGAGGAAAATAGCCGGTTTTGCGAACGCCAGCTGTCGAGTGTCGCTTCCCCAAGATGGGACACGGCGCTAATCAGCAGGATAATTTCTGCCGAAGCGGCGCGGTTGAGGGTGTCGATTATTTCGTCGATGACCACGAATACCTGCCCGTCGTCACTTATCGGTTGCAGTTCGATACTCGATGATCCGATACCGAAGCCATCGAGGTGAGTGTGTTGCAGCCATCCCGTGAGCCCGGCGGAAAACGCTGTCGGCCAGTTTGGCGTAAGCCAGATGACGCGTATTGGAGTTTTTTCCCTGGGGCGGACACGTGATTCGTTCAGCGTCTCAAGCGCTTCCGGCAGTACCTTTCCGAGGAGTGCCAGTGCCCGCAGCATCTCGGGTGTGCCCGATGTGCCCGATGTGCCGGTCATGCTGTCTCCGTGTTCGCGCAGCTCATCTCGGACGCTCTCCGTATCCAGGTCGATCACGCGAGCAGCGAAAACCGGAAAACCGTCCGGTCCGCGGAGCTCCTTGTCAGGCGAGGGGGCGCATCCCTGCGTCGTTGTGGCTATCAGTTCCACCACGTCTTTTCCCGCGGCAGAGACAAGTGACCCGCCAAGCAGCGACGCAACCCAGGTGCGCTCCGCTTCCGCCATTTGGGCATGTTCCGCGGACAATGCCGCAGGGGAGTTCGCAGGAGGTGAGGCCGCGGCGACCGGGCGCCTCCTGAGCTCGTCGATGAATGTGCGAAGCAACCAGAACCCGGCGATCAGCGACGCGGGGAGGGCGCCGAGATACAGGCTCATGTCGTCTGGCGTCGGCTGGTGACCGTTGCTCTGCCACCAACCGAGGACGAGTGCCCATATGACGGACGCGGTCAGGAGCCCTATAGAAAAATTTCTTGCGATGCCCAAACGCATGTCTCGGTGATCTCGTGTCAGTCAGTAGTCAGCAACTGGCTGGCGATCAGAGTCGCACCGCATGCGGTCTTGTCGCCGTGTCTTGCGGCAGGTCGGCCATCGATCACCGTCGTAGAGTCTCCGGTTGCGATGACGGTGATTCGGCCATGTCCCTTCTTCGGACACGTCACTTGATCGCCAATCCGTGCGATGCCTTTTCCGTCGCAATCGCTAGCGGCGGATGCACTGATTACAGTGCCGCCATGGTCGGTCTTGTCTCCGAGCAAGATGAATGGGCGCGACACGAGATACCTCCAATGACAAGTACGCTACAAGGCTGCCCGGTTTCATCGAGCGCGCCGGCATGACTGTTTCCACTCTTAAGATGGAGGGCGTCCAAGAACTCCTGTCCGGTTTAATTCGACATGGCCCAGATCCATCATTTTCCAGCGCCCGCCCCACACCAATCCGACCGCTTCGGCCAACTCTCCATAGAGCTGGTAGCCTCGCATCGCCCATGGATCGCGTTCCGAAATGACGACCCGGCCATTGCGAAGGAACGCGGTATCAGCGGCAAGTCCATGCTGGTGGTAGCTCATGTTTGGTCCCGCCTGCGTGACGTTTGGGCCTTGTTGCAGCAGTGCTTCCTGCCTTTCCGGGCTGCGGTAGCCTTCGAGAAGGACCAATTCGTAACCGTGTCGGTCTTTCATGAGCTTGAACACCGTGAGCAGGCGTTGGCGGAACTGTATATCCAGCAGTCCCCAGTCGCGGCTTGCCCAGACAACAGAAGGTCTCACCATCTCCAGTTCTGTAGTGGCGAATACCTCGGGCGGTGGCGCTGGTGGTGGGGTCAGGTTCTCGCCCGTCAGAAGAACGGAGATCTGGCGGTCCGGTCGATAACCGTCGCTCGAAAAATCGAATGCCGCCGGTTCCTTCAGACCGACCACCAGGAGCGGTGGCGTGACGACAAGCAACATTGCGCCCCCCATCGCAAACCGATGTTGGCGCAAATAGCTGGCCGCCTCGCGGCCGAACCAGGACAGCTGTTGGCACGACCCTGAGACTGCAGTGCTACTGCGTCCAATGACCGCGCGCGTCGCTCCGCTCAATGTGCATGCAAGTTTGCCTGCGGTTGTCGCGATCGCGTCGCGGCGAGCAGGAAAGAAGATGAGGGTCAGGATCCCAGTGACAATGACGAAGTATGCAAGGAAGGCAAGAAACACCACGGAGAAGCCCTAATGAAGCGGTACGGCTGTTTTGATAATGATAATGGTATTTAAAGAATATGCTTTTGTGCATGAAAGGCAGTATCTTAAACAAATATTGATATTACAATGTGCTTTTTTATAAACTGGATATGAGTTTGGCCACTTCGCCATCCGTGACGGCGGACGCCGCGGCACGCCCGAGCCTTTTTTCGCCCTCTATCGGTATGTCGGGTGGCACCGACACCGGAATCCTGGGGGTGCTTGAACGTGACTCGCGCGTTACGCGCAAGCCAGGGCGCCTTCGTAGTGTGGCGATAGCAATGGCGATGGGCGTCGCTTGCATCGCCTTGTTGAGCATCGCGTGGGGAAATCGTGTCGGTGACGGTGCGTTGAGTCCCACGCCCGTGGCCGATCCCGGTGATCAACTCGGGCGAACAGTGGATATGCAGGTGTCGGCGAATGCAGGGCAAGTACTGCAAGGCCGGGCAATTCCTTCAGCAACTGCGGATAGCTCACCATTGGCACATCACGAGGCGTTGTCAGCCCACGATGTTGCCGCTAATTCCGTTGGCCTGCGGCGTCAGCCAGAGGGTGGCGGCACGGCAGTCATCATCGATGCCGTAGCGGCGAGTGCGACACCGCGTACCGCGCCGGCGGTGGATGGAAGCAAGGTACAAGGACGCAAGAGTCGATCTAGGGTGGCGGCGGACCGGCGTAAGGCAAGCCCACGTCCAGTGACCAAGCCACCGGTGCTGCGCCTAACCCCTGCGCGTGCTGCGCGACCGTCCAACACCGCAAAGTCAGCGAATCTGAGTGATTCCGATGTCCAGATCATCGAAGCGATTGTTACGCGTTCGAGGTAGTAATGATCCTCCGCAGACATGCCTCTTGATCAGATTGCGCTGGATGTGACGTGACAAACCGCATATTCCTTTAAGATTGATCTATCGCCAGGTGGCGCGGCGCGTTTCGAACAACTCGTGCAGGGTGATCGCCCCATCGACTGAGGGCCAAAAAATGCAGTGTCCACACGTGCGTGAATTCGTATGTGTTGCGGGCGTGAGTCTGCTGTTTGCGGGCTGCGCTACATCGATTACCGAACCTGGTGCGGTGCCTAAGATTGAACGGTTTGCGTATCGGGGGGGGGGGCTCGTGCTGCGTCAGGCGGACGGCGAATGCCGCATTGTCGCTGCCGGTGAGATTAGTCCTGCGATGGTGTCGTCGCTCACGCTGGTAATGAGAGAGGTCGAAAAACAACGCGCCTGCAGCAAGAAGTGGCTGGAGCTCAATATCACCGATGGCCTGCTTGGCCAGGCCATTACCGCGGGCTCAATGTTGAGAAATCGTGGCTACAGCACTCGCCTGCAGCCGGGTAGTGTCTGCCATACGCCTTGTCTGCTGGTGTTTGCCGCGGGGGTTCAGCGGGTGATTCCTTCTGACTCTCTGCTGGTAAGGCTGGGCTTCTCGCAAATTCCGCCCGATGAAGACTTTGGCGGGCGTCACTGCGAAACCGAGCTCAACAACAATCAGCAGCTGACGCTCGCTCGTTACCTCCGTGCAATGTTGGCTGCGTCGACCGCCGACCGTATGTTCCGGATGATCAATGAAGCGAATTGCCAGGAGGTTCATGAGCTGCCGGTCCGCGACGCCCTGACCATGGGTCTTGCCACAGGGGGCTAGGTTTGCTGGCAGAGGGGCCCCATGAACGCGCGAGCGTGTTATGGATGGCCGAGCATTGAAAAGACGATTGTCTAAACGCGGGCGGAAATTCGCGTGCCCGTAGAAAATCGAAATTTGCAGGAGTCCGCTGGAACTGCAGAGTTGCAAAAAAAGACCAGCGAGTAATCGTCCGGTCTTTTGTTTGTGGGCTTGGGGGAATCAACGGTTGCGGGGAAAGGCTTTCTGACGATCGCTGCTTCGCTACGTCCGGTCGGACTCAATCGCCTCGTTGCGTACGGATCATGTAATTGACGCTGGTATCCTGTCCAAGCGAATAAACCTGTGTCAATGGGTTGTACGACATTCCGACCAGTGCCGAAGTTTCGAGTCCGGAATTGCGACAATAGCGCACGAGTTCGGATGGCTTGATGAACTTGGCGTACTCGTGGGTGCCGCGCGGGAGTAATTTCAGGACGTATTCTGCGCCGATCACCGCGAAGAGATAGGCCTTGAAATTGCGGTTCAGGGTGGAAAAGAAGACGTGTCCGCCGGGTTTGACCAGTTGCGCGCAGGCGGCCACGGTGCTTGCCGGATCGGGTACATGCTCGAGCATCTCCATGCAGGCGACGACGTCGAAGGTGCCTGGGTTTTGTGTTGCGAACGCTTCCGCGCTGGTGTGGTGGTAATCGACTTTCTGACCCGATTCGAATAGATGCAGGCGTGCGACGCCGAGGGCTTTTTCTGACAGATCGATGCCCGTGACGTGGGCGCCGAGGGCTGCCATGCTTTCGGAGAGGATTCCGCCTCCGCAGCCGATGTCGATTACCCGTTTTCCGGCCAGTCCGACGCTCTCATCGATCCAGCGCAGTCGCAATGGGTTGATTTCATGCAGAGGCTTGAATTCGGACGTGGGGTCCCACCAGCGGTGTGCCAGATCGCTGAATTTCTGCAACTCTGCGGGGTCTGCATTGGTGTTCATGGGTTCGGGTCTCGTCGGTGGCCGGACGTTTGGCTGTGCTGCGGATTCAGTCGGTTTGCCGAAATGAAAAGGCCCCGCCGAGGCAGGGCCTTTGTGTGCGATCAGGCGCTATTACTTGGTGCCGACCACTTCGATTTCAACGCGGCGATCCGGTTGCAGGCACTCGATCAGCTTCTTGCGGCCCAGCTTGTCGGAGCAGTTCTTGCCCGTGACCGGCTGACGCTCGCCCTTGCCTTCGGTGTAAACGCGGTTGGCTTCAATGCCTTTGCTAACCAGGTAGGTCTTGACGGCGCTTGCGCGACGGTCGGACAGCTTCTGGTTGTAAGCATCGGAACCCAGGCGGTCGGTGTGGCCGACGGCGAGGATGACTTCAAGCTTGATTCCCTTGGCCTGGGCGGCGAGATCGTCGAGCTTGGTCTTGCCTTCAGGCTTCAGGATAGCCTTGTCAAAGTCGAACAGGGCGTCGGCCGACAGCTTGATCTTGTCAGCGGTGGGCTTCGGCGTTGCGGCGGCCGGAGCGGCGGCCGGGGCCGGAGCGGCGGCCGGGGCCGCCGGAGCGCACTTGTCTTTCGGAACGATGTCGCTGTCGCACTCGCAGCCGACCGGCAGCTGGCCTGCCATGGCCGAAGCGGCGGCTGCCGGGCTCCAGTAACCGGTGCGCCAGCACAGGCCGGTGCCGCTGCGGGCCACAACATTGCGGCCATCGATCAAGTAGGGAATTTCACCCTTGCCATCCACCACGACGTCTTTTGTCTGAGCGAAAACGGTGGGTGCGGAGAGGCCGATCGAGGCGATGGCGGCCAGTGCGAACATCTGCTTTTTGGTCTGTGTGATCATAATTTCCTCGTCGATTGGCAAGAGGATGAATGGGGTAACGATTAGGTTGAGCGAGCGACAACTGGGAGTCTTCGCAAAAATAACGCGCTGCACATATCCAGTTCAGTTACTGAGCCTAGTTTGCCACAGGGCGGCAAAGCCAAGCAATTCGGTGTCGTTTAATTGCAACACTGAATGCCCTTTATCCACGCGGATTTCGCCCTCGACCCATACGTGCGAGACGTGTTCGCGTCCGGCAACGTAAGCGAGGTGTGATGCCGGGTCGAAGCAAGGGCGCGTTTCCAGAGTGTCGAGGGCGACGGCGCAGAGGTCGGCTTCCTTGCCGGCTTCAATTGATCCGATGCGGTGGCCAAGTCCCAATGCCTGCGCGGGACTCAGCGTTGCCATTCGAATTGCGGCGTGGGCGGGGACGACTGTCGCATCGAAGGTTGTGACCTTGGCGAGAAGGCTGGCGTGGCGCATTTCCTGGAAAAGATCGAGGCGATTGTTGCTGGCAGCGCCATCGGTTCCCAGTCCGACCGTAATGCCCGAGGCGAGGAGTCGTGCAACTGGTGCGACGCCGCTCGCGAGTTTCATGTTCGAGCTTGGGCAGTGGGCGACGCTGCAGTTGTGCCGGAGGAGCAGGTCGATGTCCGAGTCGTCGAGATGGACAGCGTGCACGCCGACGAAATTGCCGCCGAGCAACTCGAGTCCTGCCAGGCGAGACAGCGGGCGGACGCCATGGTGCGTCAGGGATTCGCTGATTTCGTGCGCTGTCTCGTGAATGTGAATGTGAATGATTGCGTCGAGCTCCGCGGCGAGGCTGGCAATTCGTATGAAGGTGGCGTCCGATACGGTGTACGGGGCGTGTGGCGCGAGCGAAAAGCTTATCCGTGAATGATCACGCCACTGGTCGCGTGCGGCAAGGCCCTTGCGGAGGTAGTCGTCGGCGTCGCTCGCGTAGGGGGTTGGGAAATCGAGAACGGTGACCCCGACCACCGCGCGCATGCCTGCCTGATCGAAGGCTTCGGCTGCAGCGTCGGGGTGGAAATACATTTCGTTGCACGTCGTGATGCCCCCGCGAAGCATTTCGGCAGCAGCGAGCAGCGTGCCGTCTCGCACGAAATTGCGCGAAACGTGTTTCGCTTCGGCGGGCCAGATGGCTTCCTGCAGCCAGCGCATTAGCGGCAGGTCATCGGCGATGCCCCGCATCAGGTTCATCGCGCAGTGGGCGTGGAGGTTGACAAGACCCGGAATCAGGACGTGATCGGGTAAATTGACCGTTCTCTGTGCGACGTAACGCACGCGAGCGTCGTCTTGTGGCAGAACGCCAAGGATGCGACCGCAATCAACGGCGACGGCGTGGTGTTCGAGGGTGACTCCAGCGGGTTCTACCGGGATGACCCAGCGCGCATTGATCAACAGGTCGACCGGGGTGCTCATGACGATGCTCTCCAGAAAGCAAAAAACCCCGCGCTTGGCGGGGTTTCGTTCGGTGGTGGCAGGCGTCAGTTGGCGCCCTTGATTTCCACTTCGACGCGGCGGTGCGGTTCAAGGCACTCGATCAGCTTCTTGCGGCCGAGGCTGTCGGCGCATCTGACGCCTGCAACCGGCTGGGTCTTGCCGAAGCCAATGGCGTCGATCTTGTCGGCGCTGACGCCTTGCTGCACCAGATAGTCCCTGACTGCCTTGGCGCGGCGCTCGGACAGGACCTGGTTATATTGCTGGCTGCCGAGGCGATCGGTGTGGCCCGAAACGGTGACCAATTGCAGCGTGCCGACTTCAGACAGTCGCGCAATGACGTTGCGGTCGATGGCGGCCTTGCCTTGGGGCGTGAGGGCCGCTTTGTCGAACCCGAACAACGCCTTGCTGGATAGCGTGATTTTCTTGGCGACGGGCGCCACTGCGGCCGGAGTCGGGGTGGCTGCGGCCGGGGCCGGTGCTGCAGCTACCGTGGTGCACTTGTCCTTTGGGATGACATCGCTGTCGCATTCACAGCCGGCCGGCAACTGGCCCGCCATCGCAGCGCCAGCAGCTGCCGGGCTCCAAGAGCCGGTGCGCCAGCACAGGCCGGTGCCGCTGCGGGCCACAACGTTGCGGGCGTCAATGGCATAGGGGATCTCGCCCTTGGCGTCGACGATTACGTCCTTGACCTGTGCTTGCGTGGCGAAGCTCACAGCAAGCAATGCTGCGCCGGCTATCGCCGAGCGCAGAAGTGTCCAAAAAATCATGAATCCTCCACTGTGTCGAGTTTATTTTGCCCGAATCGATCGGGTCGATTGTTGACCGCGCAATTTAAGCATATGGCCCTGGCTTGAACAATTGGTGGCACAGGTTTGGGGCAGCGCGACGGCCCGCTGGCCCGGCGCAGGGAAGGTTGAGCGTCGTCGGCATGCTAAGATCGCACGTTTTGACCAAGCGGTTTTTGCCGCCGCCGCTAAATGACACCGTTTGCCAAGGAAACACTGCCGATCAGTCTCGAAGACGAGATGCGGCACTCCTATCTGGACTACGCGATGAGCGTGATCGTCGGGCGTGCGTTGCCCGATGCTCGGGATGGCCTGAAACCGGTGCATCGCCGTGTGCTGTTCGCGATGCATGAACTGTCGAACGACTGGAACAAGGCCTACAAGAAGTCTGCGCGTATTGTCGGCGACGTGATCGGCAAGTATCACCCGCACGGCGACTCCGCGGTCTACGACACCATCGTTCGGATGGCGCAGAATTTTTCGCTGCGTTACATGCTCGTCGATGGTCAGGGCAACTTCGGTTCAGTCGACGGTGATAACGCGGCGGCGATGCGTTACACCGAAATCCGCATGGCGCGCATCGGCCACGAGTTGCTTGCCGATATCGACAAGGAAACGGTGGATTTCGGACCGAACTACGACGGTTCGGAAAAAGAGCCGCTGATCCTGCCGGCGAAAATACCGAACCTTCTCATCAACGGTTCGTCCGGCATCGCGGTCGGCATGGCGACGAACATTCCGCCGCACAACCTCGGTGAGGTCATCGATGCGTGCCTGACGTTGCTGCGGGATCCGGATACCGACATCGAGGATCTGATCCGCATCGTCCAGGCGCCGGATTTCCCGACGGCCGCGCTGATTTACGGCCTGTCGGGTGTGCATGACGGCTATCGTACCGGTCGTGGCCGCGTCGTGATGCGCGCGCGCACCCACTTCGAGGATCTGGAAAAGGGCAACCGGCAGGCGATCATCGTCGATGAACTGCCGTACCAGGTGAACAAGCGCACGCTGCTCGAGCGCATCGCCGAGTTGGTCAACGAGAAGAAGATCGAAGGCATCAGTGAGATACGCGACGAGTCGGACAAGTCCGGCATGCGCGTCGTGATCGAGCTCAAACGCAATGAGGTGCCTGAAGTCGTGCTGAACAATCTGTTCAAGCAGACCCAGTTGCAGGACACCTTCGGCATGAACATGGTGGCGCTGGTCGATGGCAAGCCGCGCACACTGAACCTGAAGCAGATGCTCGACTGCTTCCTGTCACACCGGCGCGAGGTGATTACGCGCCGGACGGTGTTCGAACTGCGCAAGGCGCGTGAACGCGGGCACATTTTGGAAGGTCTTGCGGTCGCACTGTCGAATGTCGACGAGATCATCGCGCTGATTAAGGCGGCACCGGCCCCGTCCGATGCGAAACGCGAGCTGATGGCACGCATCTGGCGCTCCGCGCTGGTCGAGGAAATGCTTGCGCGGGCGCTGGCCGACAGCTATCGGCCGGATGGGCTGGCGCCGGAGTTTGGCTTTTCGGCGCAGGGGTACCGGCTGTCGGATGCGCAGGCCCAGGCAATTCTGGAGCTGCGCCTGCAGCGCCTGACCGGGCTGGAGCAGGACAAGATCGTCACCGAGTATCGCGAGGTGATGGACGTCATCACCGATCTGCTGGATATCCTTGCGAACCCGGCGCGTATCACGGCGATCATCGTCGACGAGCTGGGGGCGATCCGTAACCAGTTCGGCGACCCGCGCCGGTCCGAGATCGTGATGAACACCGGCGAGATCAATATCGAGGATCTCATCGCGCCGGAAGACATGGTGGTGACGCTGTCGCACACGGGCTACTTCAAGCGCCAGCCGCTCGCCGATTATCGTGCGCAGCGCCGCGGCGGGCGCGGCAAGCAGGCGACCGGGATGAAAGATGACGACTTCATCGACCGCCTGTTCGTTGCGAATACGCACGACTACATCCTGTGCTTCTCGAGCCGTGGCCGAGTGTACTGGCTGAAGGTCTACGAGGTGCCCGAAGGCACGCGCAACTCGCGCGGCCGGCCGATCGTGAATCTGTTCCCGCTGCTTGAAGGGGAGAAGATCAACGCGGTGCTGCCGGTGCAGACCTTCGATGACAATCACTTCGTGTTCATGGCGACCGCCGAGGGTACGGTCAAGAAGACGGCGCTGACCGCCTTCGCCAATCCGCGCAAGGCGGGCATCATCGCCGCCAGCCTCGACGATGGCGACCGGCTGATCGGCGTGGCGATCACCGACGGCGACAGCGATGTGATGCTGTTCTCGGACGCCGGCAAGGCGGTGCGCTTCCCTGAGGGCGATGTGCGTCCGATGGGGCGCGAGGCGCGCGGCGTGCGTGGCATGAATCTGGAGGACGGCCAGCGGGTCATTGCCATGCTGGTGGCGAAGAACGAGGAGCTATGCGTGCTCACCGCAACCGAAAACGGTTATGGCAAGCGCACTCCGGTCGCCGAATACACCCGGCACGGCCGCGGCACCAAGGGCATGATCGCGATCCAGACGTCCGACCGCAATGGCAAGCTGATTGGTGCGTGCCTGGTGGAAGAAAGCGACGAGGTGATGCTGATCTCCACGGGTGGCGTGCTGATCCGCACCAAGGTGCAGGACATCCGGGAACTGGGCCGTGCGACACAGGGAGTGACCCTGATCAACCTCGACGATGGCACTTGGCTGGCCGGTATCGAGAAAGTGGCCGAATCGGAGGTCGATGAGACGTCCGGCGATGAACTGCTTCGCGACGAAGTTGGTGATGCTCCAGGTGCGGCCGATGAAGCTGACGGCGGCGGTGAGCCGGAATAACTCTGCAGGAGAGAGCCCCCGATCATGACCCGTGTATTCAATTTCAGTGCCGGCCCGGCGGCGTTGCCGGAGCCGGTGCTGCGCCAGGCGGCGCTGGAGATGCTGGACTGGCACGGTGCCGGTTGTGGCGTGATGGAAATGAGCCATCGCGGCAAGGAATTCACCGCAATTATCGAGCAAGCGGAAAGTGACTTCCGCGAATTGCTGGCGATTCCGGCTAACTACCGCGTGTTGTTCCTGCAGGGGGGGGCGACGCAGCAGTTTGCGCAGATTCCGATGAACCTGCTTGACGGTCGGGCGGCAGATTATCTGGTGACGGGGACCTGGTCGAAGAAGGCCTTCAAGGAGGCTGAACATCTGGCTGGTGGGCTCGGGGGCAGGGTGCGCCTCGCTGGAAGCACTGAAGCGGATG
Organism: Aromatoleum diolicum; assembly: GCF_012910955.1. Lineage (GTDB taxonomy): Bacteria > Pseudomonadota > Gammaproteobacteria > Burkholderiales > Rhodocyclaceae > Aromatoleum > Aromatoleum diolicum. Next base: position 11,589 of record NZ_WTVQ01000030.1, on the reverse strand, counting down.
GGTTTACGCGGCTCTTGCGCGCCAACGAACTCGATCTCGATCCGCAGGCTGCCTATGTTCATCTGTGCACCAACGAGACGATTCACGGCGTCGAATTGGGCGAGGCGGCGTACCTGCCGGCGACGTCAGCGCCGCTGGTTGCGGATATGTCATCGCACATCCTGTCCCGCCCGGTCGATGTGAGCCGTTACGGTCTGATCTACGCGGGCGCGCAGAAGAATATCGGACCCTCAGGGCTAGTGATCGTGATCGTGCGCGACGATCTGATCGGGCGGGCAAACGCGGTGACGCCGTCGGTGATGGACTATAAGGTCATGGCGGAGAACGGCTCGATGCTCAATACGCCGCCGACCTATGGCATCTATATCGCGGGGCTGGTATTCCAGTGGCTCAAGGCGCAGGGTGGGCTCGCGGCGATCGAGGCGTGCAATATCAAGAAAGCCAATTTGTTGTACGAATTCATCGATGCCAGCGACTTCTATGAGAATCGCGTCGAACGCGGGAGCCGTTCGCGCATGAACATCCCGTTCCTGCTGCGCGATGAAACGCTCAATGATCCCTTCCTCGCCGGGGCCAAGGCGGCAGGGTTGACCCAGTTGAAGGGGCATAAGTTGGTTGGTGGCATGCGTGCGTCGATCTACAACGCAATGTCACTCGACGGTGTGCGGGCGCTGGTGGATTACATGCGCGACTTTGCTGCGCGGCATGGTTGAAACGACTTGAATGCTTGAATGGGCACGGCTGAAGAGGCGAGCATGAGTGACGAGTTGCTGAATCTGAGAAACACCATCGACCGACTGGACGAGGAAATCCTCGCGAGGCTTGCCGAGCGGGCGCGCAGTGCGCAGCGCATCGGCGAGATCAAGCGCGGTAATCTTTACCGGCCGGAACGCGAAGCGCAGGTGCTGCGTCGGCTCGCTGAAGCGAACCCGGGGCCGCTTCCGGACCAGTCGGTGCAGCGCATCTTCCGCGAGATCATGTCCGCGTGCCTCGCTCTTGAGCACCCGTTGCGGGTGGCCTACCTCGGACCCGCCGGCACGTTCTCGGAGAGTGCGGCGCGCAAGCATTTCGGTTCTGCGCCCGCGCTTGTGCCGACGGCGGCGATCGACGACGTGTTCCGTGCGGTGGAGGCCGGCAATGCGGAGTACGGCGTTGTGCCGGTGGAGAACTCCACCGAAGGCGCTGTCGGCGGCACCCTTGATCTGTTGCTGGCGAACCCGCTTAAAATATGCGGCGAGATCAAGCTGCGCATCCACCAGCACCTTCTGTCCAAGGCTGAAGGGATCGGTGCGGCCAAGCGGCTGTACTCGCACTCACAGTCGCTGGCGCAGTGTCACGAATGGCTGAATCGCAATCTGGCTCACCTGTCCCGGGTGCCCGTGGCGAGCAATGCCGAGGCCGCACGGCTGGCAGCCGAAGATCCGGAGTCGTGTGCAATCGCGGGCGAGGCAGCCGCCGAATTGTACGGGCTGAATGTACTCGCGGCGAACATCGAGGACGATCCGAACAACACTACGCGCTTTCTCGTCATCGCCCATCATGATGCGGGGCCGTCGGGTTCCGACAAGACTTCGCTGGTGTGTTCGGCACCGAATCGGCCGGGGGCGATGCATTCGCTGCTCGAACCGCTTGCACGGCACGGCGTCGATATGACCAAGCTGCAATCGCGGCCGGCGCGCGGCGGCTTGTGGGAATACGTGTTTTATGTGGACGTCGATGGCCATCGTGAAGACGCCGAGGTTGCAGCAGCATTGAAGGAACTGAATGAACGCGCGGCGTTTGTGAAGGTGTTGGGTTCCTACCCTGTGGCTGCGATCTGAGCGGGCGCGGACGATAATAAGCAGGAGCCAGCAATGACCATGTTCGGGCAGGTCCCCGCATATGTGCGTACCAAATCGCCTATTCTTCTGGCAGGCGAGTCAGTGGGCCGGTTCGCGAGATCGCTCGGTCGCGCGGTTATCTGATGGTTCCGGAGTTCGGTATATGGCCTTGATCGACAAACTGGTGGTGTGCGGGGTCGGCCTGATCGGTGGTTCGTTTGCGCTGGCACTGCGGCGCGCGGGCTTGGTCCGGCGGATTGTCGGGATCGGTCGCAGCGAAGCCTCGCTTGCCCGCGCCTTGGCCCTGGGCGTGATCGACGAGGCAAGCGCCGACTGGGCCTCGGCGCTCGACGGTGCCGATTTTGTCCTGCTGTCTCCGCCGGTCGGGCAGATGGATGCCGTCATGGCGGCGATGGCACCGCACCTCGCGCCCGGAACGGTGGTCACCGATGCTGGCAGCACCAAGCGTGACGTAATCGAGGCAATTTATCGCCATCTTTCGGGTCATTTGCCTCACGTGGTGCCCGCGCACCCCATCGCGGGGGCCGAGACGAGCGGTGTCGAAGCGGCTTTCGCGAGCCTGTATCAGGGCCGCAACGTTGTCGTGACACCCCTCCCGGAGAACGAGCCGGCGGCGATCCTGCGCGTGCGTGAGGCGTGGGAGGCCTGTGGTGGGGTGATCCACGAAATGCCTCCGCAGGAACACGACCGCGTGTTTGCCGCGGTGAGTCATCTGCCGCATCTGCTCGCATTCGGTCTGGTGCACGACCTCGCCGGTCGCGCCAATGCGGAGCAGTTGTTCGGTTTTGCGGCCAGCGGCTTCCGCGACTTTACCCGCATCGCCGGCAGTCACCCGGAGATGTGGCGCGACATCTGCATCGCCAACCGTCAGGCTTTGCTTGCCGAACTCGACCAGTACCTTGCTGAACTCGCATATCTGCGAGCGCTGTTGCTGTCGGGCGACGGTGATCGCCTTGAGCAACTGTTTGCTGAAGCACGTCAGGCGCGCAATGCGTGGGCTGAACAGTTCGCGAACAATTCCGCAAATCCCGCTTCAAAGTCCGAGTGAATATGGAATTTCTTGATTTGCCGCCGATGCTGAGTGCGAGCGGACGGGTGCGCCTGCCTGGCTCGAAAAGCATCTCCAACCGCACGTTGTTGCTGGCCGCCCTGGCCGAGGGTGCGACCGAAATCCGTGACCTGCTGGCGTCGGATGACGTCGAGCGCATGCTCGATGCGCTGCGCGCGCTGGGTGTCGTGTGGACGCGCGAGGGCGATAGCGACAACTACTGTGTTCGTGGCGTGGGCGGCCCGTTTCCCGTCAAGGTGGCCGATCTGTTCCTGGGTAATGCGGGAACGGCGTTCCGACCACTGACGGCCGCGCTTGCGTTGTCTGGGGGCGAGTATCGCCTGTCCGGCGTGCCGCGCATGCACGAGCGGCCGATCGGTGATCTCATTGATAGTCTGCGTCAGATTGGCGCCGACGTCCGCTACATGGGTAACGACGGTTTCCCGCCGCTGCATATTTTTCCGGCCGATATCCGGCCGGGCGGAGTGGTGCGCGTGCGCGGCGACGTCTCCAGCCAGTTCCTCACGGCGCTGCTGATGGCGCTGCCGCTCTCCGGCGTCGAGACCACCATCGAAGTCGTCGGTGAGCTCATTTCCAAGCCGTATATCGCGATCACCCTCGATCTGATGGCACAGTTCGGTGTCGACGTGCGACGCGAGAACTGGGAGCGCTTCACGGTTCCCGGTGGGGTCCGTTATCGTAGTCCCGGGGTCGTGTTCGTCGAAGGGGACGCGTCCTCAGCGTCGTATTTTATCGCCGCCGGGGCGATCGGCGGTGGCCCTGTACGGGTCGAAGGCGTCGGCCGCAATAGCATTCAGGGCGATGTGCGCTTCGCCGAAGCCATTGCGGCACTGGGGGCGCGGATCGATATGGGAGACAACTGGATCGAAGCCCGTGGGCCGGAGAGCGGACGGCTGAAGGCGTTCGACCTCGATCTTAATCACATTCCGGACGCAGCGATGACGTTGGCGGTTGCCGCGCTGTTTGCCGATGGCCCGTGCCGCTTGCGCAATATTGCAAGCTGGCGCGTCAAGGAAACCGACCGTATCGCCGCCATGGCGATCGAGCTGCGCAAGGTTGGTGCGACCATTGAAGAGGGCGCCGACTACCTGTGCGTCACCCCGCCGGATAAACTCGTTCCCGCCGCGATCGACACCTACGACGATCATCGGATGGCAATGTGCTTCTCGCTGGTGAGCTTGGGCGGTTGTCGCATGCGGATCAACGAGCCGAAATGCGTGAACAAGACGTTCCCCACCTATTTCGAACGCTTCGCCGAAATCGCCCGACCGGTCCCGGTCGTTGCGATCGATGGTCCATCGGCTTCGGGTAAGGGTACCGTCGCGGCGCGCGTGGCTGAAGCGCTGGGGTATCACTATCTCGACAGCGGGTCGCTGTACCGCCTCGTTGCCCTGGCTGCGATGCGTGCGGGTATTGCGCTCGATGACGAGCGGGCACTGGCCACGCTGGCGGCGGCACTGCCGGCACATTTTGAAGCTGAGCGAGTCTTTCTTGAAGGGGAGGACGTAAGCGACGCCATCCGTACCGAGGAAGCCTCGGTCGGCGCGTCAAAGGTCGCCGTCATGCCGGCGGTGCGTGCGGCCCTACTTGATCGCCAGCGCGACTATCGCCGCGCGCCGGGCCTTGTTGCCGAGGGGCGCGATATGGGTTCGGTTGTATTTCCGGACGCCGGCACCAAAGTCTTCCTCACTGCAGGTGTCGAGGCGCGTGCGCGGCGCCGCTATAAGCAGTTGATGGAAAAGGGAATGGCTGCTAACATGGAAAGTCTTCTAAAGGATCTTCAGGATCGGGATGCGCGCGATGCCGCCCGGGCCGTGGCGCCCCTGCAGAAGCTGCCGGATGCGGCGCTCCTCGATACGACCGAATTGGGTGTGGAGCAGGCAGTCGGTTTTGTGCTGGGCCGGGTTCGCTCCTGATTGGGCGTTTCCGTTTTAGGTGGGTTGGCCGCCGGGTGCCGGCGGCGTAGCCTATTTTTTTCAATCAACCGCTTGTGGCCGCTTTCCGGCGGCCTTTGGACCCCCACTTTTTATGACGACTGCTACCCCCGTTTCCGATTTCCAGGAAAGTTTTGCCGCTCTGTTCGAAGAGAGCCTAGCCCGTCAGGAGATGCGCTCCGGCGAAGTGATCACCGCTGAAGTGGTCAATATCGATCACAATTTCGTGGTCGTGAATGCCGGACTCAAGTCCGAGAGCTATGTGCCCATCGAAGAGTTTCGCGATGATCGCGGCGAACTCGAAGTCAAGATCGGCGACTTTGTTCACGTAGCCATTGACGCCCTGGAAGACGGTTACGGCGAAACCCGCCTGTCGCGCGAGAAGGCCAAGCGCATCGCCGCCTGGAACGATCTGGAGAAGGCGCTCAACGAAGGCACCTTGGTCAAGGGCCTGATTTCGGGTCGCGTCAAGGGCGGTCTGACCGTCATGACCAACAGCATCCGCGCGTTCCTGCCGGGCTCGCTGGTCGATATGCGTCCAGTCAAGGATACCTCGCCGTACGAAGGCAAGGAATACGAATTCAAGGTCATCAAACTCGACCGCAAGCGCAACAACGTCGTCGTGTCCCGCCGTGCGGTGCTCGAAGAGACGATGGGCGAAGAGCGCGAAAAGCTGCTGTCGAACCTCAAGGAAGGTACTGTCGTCAAGGGTATCGTCAAGAACATCACCGACTACGGTGCGTTCGTGGACCTGGGGGGCATCGACGGCCTGCTGCACATTACCGACCTGGCTTGGCGTCGTGTGCGTCACCCGTCGGAAGTGCTCAACGTCGGCGACGAGATCGACGCCAAAGTGCTCAAGTTCGACCAGGAAAAGAACCGCGTCTCGCTGGGCCTCAAGCAATTGGGCGAAGATCCGTGGGTTGGCATTGCCCGCCGCTACCCGCAGGGCACCCGACTGTTCGGCAAGGTGACCAACATCACCGACTATGGCGCATTCGTTGAAGTCGAGCAGGGGATCGAAGGCTTGGTGCACGTCTCCGAAATGGACTGGACCAACAAGAACATCCATCCGACCAAGGTCGTCCAGTTGGGCGATGAAGTCGAAGTGATGATTCTCGAAATCGACGAAGATCGCCGCCGCATCTCGCTCGGCATGAAGCAGTGCATGTCCAATCCGTGGGATGATTTCGCGATCAACCACAAGAAGGGCGACAAGGTTCGCGGTCAGATCAAGTCGATCACCGATTTCGGTGTGTTCATCGGCCTGGATGGTGGTATCGACGGTCTGGTGCATCTGTCCGATCTGTCGTGGAGCGATGGCGGCGAAGAGGCCGTCCGCCGCTTCAAGAAGGGCGACGAAGTCGAGGCCGTCGTGCTGGCGATCGATGTCGAGCGCGAGCGCATTTCGCTGGGTGTCAAGCAGCTGGAGGGTGACCCCTTCACCAACTTCATTGCAACGCACGAGAAGAACAGCCTGGTTCGCGGTTCGGTGAAATCGGTTGACGCACGTGGTGCGGTGATCGCGCTGAACGAAGATGTCGAGGGCTACCTGCGCGCATCGGAAGCGGCGGCCCATCGTGTCGACGATCTGACGACCGTCCTGAAGGAAGGCCAGGAACTCGAGCTGATGATCATCAACGTGGATCGCAAGACCCGTTCGATCAACCTCTCGATTCGGGCCAAGGATCAGGCCGAGCAGAGCGACGCGATGCAGAAGCTGGCTACGGATACCGCTTCGAGCGGTACCACCAACCTGGGCGCGCTGCTCAAGGCGAAGCTGAACGAGCAGAAGCAGTAAATCTGATTGGTCATGACCAAATCGGAGCTGATTGCGAGGCTGGCGGCGCGTTTTCCCCAGTTGGTCGCAAAAGATGCCGATTACGCGGTCAAGATGGTGATCGATGCGATGTCCGATGCGCTGGCGCGCGGAGATCGCATCGAGATCCGCGGGTTTGGCAGCTTTGCGTTGAATTACCGTCCGCCCCGTGTGGGACGTAATCCGAAATCCGGAGACAAGGTGCATGTGCCTGAAAAGTACGTGCCCCATTTCAAGGCAGGTAAGGAGTTGCGCGAGCGTGTCGATATTGCCGACTGAGCGCGCGACAACCGGGTCTGCACTGTAATAGAGTGGAAGGCGGCGCAAGCCGCCTTCTTTTTTGTCATTCGCTCGGAGATAATGCCGCCTCATGCGCGTCGTAATGTGGACCTTCCGGCTCCTGCTGTTCTTCCTGCTGTTCGGCTTCGCAGTGAAGAACGATCATTTGGTGAACCTCCAGTTCTTTTTCGGCAGTGCATGGCAGTTGCCGCTGGTGTTCGTGATTCTGGTGGCGTTTACTGCCGGAGCCTTGCTGGGCGTCACTGCCACGTTCGGTTCCTTGCTGCGTCAGCGGCGTGAGATCGGGCGACTGCGTCGTCAGATCGCGCGGGCCGAGCGCGACCGTCGGACCTCTGCGACCACGCCGGTGGTCGAGGCGCAGGCTCCCGAAACCTTCTGAATACAATGGATATTGAACTCTGGTGGTTCCTCGCCCTGCCGCTGTTTTTCGCGCTGGGCTGGCTGGCGGCACGCATCGACATCCGCCAGGTGGTACACGAGTCGCGGGCGCTGCCGCGCTCGTACCTGTCCGGTCTGAACTTCCTGCTCAATGAGCAGCAGGACAAGGCGATCGATGCGTTCATCGAGGCGGTGAAAATCGATCCGCAGACGATCGAACTTCACTTTGCGCTCGGCAGCCTGTTTCGTCGTCGCGGTGAAACCGATCGCGCGATCCGCATGCACCAGAACCTGGTCGATCGTGAGGATCTTTCCGAGGAGCAGCGCCTGCAGGCGCTAGCGGAGCTTGGGCAGGATTATCTGAAAGCCGGCCTGCTCGATCGCGCGGAGGCGGTTTTCATCAAATTGCGTGCTTCGCGTCTAAATGATCTGGCAATGCGTTATCTGCTGGAAATCTACCAGCAGGAAAAGGATTGGGCGAAGGCGGTCGAGGCGGCGAAAGCTTTGCCGGACCACGAAAGCGTGATGTGGCGCAAGGAAGTGGCGAACTTCTATTGCGAGCTCGCAACCTCGGCACTGGCGAGTTCAAAGCATGATGATGCTCGGCACTACCTGGACGAGGCTTTTGCGATCAACCGACGCTGCATTCGGGCAAGTCTGGTGCTCGGCGATCTTCTGCTTGCAGAGGGGCAGTACGAGGCAGCGATCGACGTATGGAAGCGCGTCGAAGGCCAGGATCCGGTGTATCTGGCGCTGGTAGCGGAACGCATCATGGATGCCCACGCCAGATTGGGGCGCGTCGACCAGGGGCAGACTTTGCTGCGCTCATGGCTGGAGCGTCATCCGTCGCTGGATCTGCTCGATGAGGTGTTCCACTGGGAACTGGAGAAGGAAGGCTCGCGCGCCGCCTACGATCTGGTGCGTGAGGAGCTGCGGCGCAATCCGACGCTGCTGGGGCTCGACAAGTTGCTGGAGGCTGCGTTGTTGACGGCACCGGCCGAGCAGCGCGGCGACCTCGAGTTGGTGAAGCAGCTGATCCACGGACATACGCGGCGTGTGGCGCGCTACCGCTGCACGGAATGCGGCTTCAAGGCGCGGCAGTTTCAGTGGCGCTGTCCGGCGTGTGGCGGCTGGGAAACATATCCGCCGCGGCGTACCGAGGAGTACGATCTGGCGCCGTGAGGGAGCTGTTTGGGGTGATACCTCAGACGGTTCGCGTGGAGCGAGCCGTTTTTCATTCGAGATAGGGGGCTAGGCCATGAAGATCACCGTCGTCGGCACCGGATATGTCGGACTTGTCAGTGGTGCCTGTCTGGCAGATGTGGGTAACGATGTGCTGTGCCTGGATGTGGATCCGGGCAAGATCCGGATTCTGGAGGACGGCGGTATCCCGATCCATGAGCCGGGCCTGATCGAGGTCGTCCGCCGTAATGTGACTGCCGGGCGCCTGTCGTTCACAACGGATGTCGAACACGCGGCGCGATTCGGTGCGATCCAGTTCATCGCGGTCGGCACCCCGCCCGACGAAGACGGGGCGGCCGATTTGCAGTATGTGCTGGCGGCGGCGCGGAACATCGGCCGTTACATGGACGGCTACCGCGTGGTCGTGGATAAGTCCACGGTGCCGGTCGGAACCGGCGACAAGGTGCGTGAGGCGATTGCCGCCGAATTACAGGCACGCGGTGCAGATCTGCCGTTCAGTGTCGTGTCGAATCCGGAGTTTCTCAAGGAGGGGGCTGCCGTCGAGGATTTCATGCGCCCTGACCGAATCATTGTCGGTGCCGAGGACGAGCGTGCCATCGAGCTGATGCGCGAACTCTACGGGCCCTTCCAGCGTAATCACGAGAAGCTGCTGGTAATGGACGTGAAGAGTGCGGAGCTGACGAAGTATGCCGCCAATGCGATGCTCGCAACGCGCATCAGCTTCATGAACGAACTGGCGAATCTTGCGGAATCGCTGGGGGCGGATATCGAGCTGGTGCGTCAGGGGATTGGTTCGGATCCGCGAATCGGCTGGCATTTTCTTTACGCGGGTTGTGGTTATGGTGGTTCGTGTTTTCCCAAGGACGTGAAGGCGTTGGTCAGCACCGGGCGTGATCAGGGGCACGAGCTGTTGCTCCTGAACGCCGTTGAGCAGGCGAACGAGGCGCAGAAGCTGCGTTTGGTGGACAAGGTCGTGGCGCGCTTCGGCGAGGATTTGTCCGGGCTGCATTTCGGTCTGTGGGGACTGGCATTCAAACCGAACACGGACGACATGCGCGACGCACCGAGCCGTGTGATTCTCGCTGAACTGTTCCGTCGCGGTGCGACGGTGGCGGCGTATGACCCGGTGGCGATGAACGAGGCGCGGCGCATTTTCGGTGACGAGGCGCGGCTACGCTACGTGGATCGGCCGATGGCGGTGCTCGACGGGGCCGATGCGCTGATCATCGTCACGGAGTGGAAGGAGTTCCGCAGTCCGGATTTCGCGCGGATTCGCGAACTGCTGCGTCACCCGGTGGTGTTCGACGGTCGCAACATGTATGACCCGGTGGTGATGAAGCGTGCGGGGCTCGAGTATCGCGGTATCGGCCGGGGCTGACTCGCTCCCGCGTGTGCCGCGCGATCGGCGGTATAAGCTTATGCAGCACGGCGGGTTTCCGGGGCCGGCGGCGGCAGCTTAAGATCACGGATCCAACCGTACCGGACTCAAGGCAGATGGATTACAAGACGCTCGACGATTACGTAGGCCAGACCCCGCTGGTGCGCCTGAAGCGCATCGGCGCCGGGCGCAACAACGTGATTCTCGCCAAGCTCGAAGGCAACAACCCCGCCGGCTCGGTGAAGGATCGGCCGGCGCTGTCGATGATCGTGCGTGCCGAGGCACGCGGCGACATCCGCCTGGGAGATACGCTGATCGAGGCGACCAGCGGCAATACCGGCATCGCTCTGGCGATGGCCGCAGCGATGCGCGGCTACAGGATGATTCTGGTGATGCCGGAGAACCAGAGCGTCGAGCGACGCCAGACGATGCGGGCTTTCGGTGCGGAGCTGGTGCTGACAGCGCGCGAGGGCGGCATGGAAATGGCGCGTGACGTGGCCGAGCGCATGCGCGACGAGGGCAAGGGCATCATCCTCGACCAGTTCGCCAATCCGGACAACCCGCTGTCGCATTACGAGGGGACCGGGCCCGAGATCTGGGAGCAGACCGAAGGGCGCATTACCCATTTCGTCAGCAGCATGGGAACGACCGGCACGATCATGGGCTGCTCGCGTTTCTTCAAGGAAAGGAATGGTGCAGTCCAGATCATCGGTTGCCAGCCGGAGGAAGGGTCGCAGATTCCGGGTATCCGCAAGTGGCCGGAGGCCTATCTGCCCAAGATCTACGAGAAGCCGCGGGTCGATGCGCTGGAGTATGTGAGCCAGGCCGATGCGGAGGAAATGACGCGCAGGCTGGCACGTGAGGAGGGGATATTTGCCGGGATCTCGTCGGGCGGCGCGATGCATGTCGCGATACGCCTGGCAGCTCAACTGGAGAACGCGGTAATCGTCTCCATCGTCTGTGATCGTGGCGACCGCTATCTCTCGACCGGCGTTTTTCCCGGCTGATCCGGCGTTTTTCCCGGCTGATTCGCGCCCCGGCTGGCGCATGTGGGCGCCGGCCTTGCTGTGCTTCCTTGTGCTGCTGTGCCCCGGCGTCGCCGGGGCGTTTGCGCTGCGCTTGGATCTTGGGCATTTGGCGCATCCGGCTTTCCGGATCGACGGCCTGAAATTGAATATCGGCACTGAGGGTGCTCCGGCCCAGCTGCATATCGCGCGATTTTCGATGGGGGCCGGACGCTGGGAGCAGTTGCGCCTGACCTGCCCCCACTTCGGTTTCGGGGACGGGGTCGTGCGCTGTCGCGGAGCCCTGGTCGTGCCCGGGATGATCGAGCGTGCGGGTGTGGATCTGCACCTTGATACGGGGCGCCGCAGTGGTCACCTGCGCTTGAGTCTGCCGGATGGCGAGTCCTTGAACATTGTGGCACTCGCCGGCGGACGTGTGCAGGTACGAGGCTCGCGCCTGACCGTAGGGCGCTTCGCGGGCTGGTGGCCGCAATTCGCACTCTGGCATCCGACGGGGCGTTTCGATGGACGCATCGATTATGTCGCGGGTGCGCGCGAGGCGCGCATGAGCATTTCCGGGCGGCTGATTGATGGTGGTTTCGCTGTTGCAAACGGCCTGCAGGCGGCAGAAAAGCTCGTGCTGGACCTTGATGTGCATGCCCG